>NZ_SSBQ01000002.1:5180000-5480000 GCF_004795255.1 Streptomyces sp. RKND-216
GCGAGCATCTGTGGCCAAGTTTTTAAGGGCGCACGGTGGATGCCTTGGCACCAGGAACCGATGAAGGACGTGGGAGGCCGCGATAGGCCCCGGGGAGCTGTCAACCGAGCTGTGATCCGGGGGTGTCCGAATGGGGAAACCCGGCAGTCGTCATGGGCTGTCACCCGCACCTGAATGTATAGGGTGTGTGGAGGGAACGCGGGGAAGTGAAACATCTCAGTACCCGCAGGAAGAGAAAACAACCGTGATTCCGGGAGTAGTGGCGAGCGAAACCGGATGAGGCTAAACCGTATGTGTGTGATACCCGGCAGGGGTTGCGCATGCGGGGTCGTGGGACCGTACTTCAGTTGTCTGCCGGCGGCTGGGCGAGTCATAAATTGTGGGTGTAGGCGAAGGGCATGCGAAAGGCCCGGCGTAGAGGGTAAGACCCCCGTAGCTGAAACATCTGCAACTCGTTTGTGCGGCACCCAAGTAGCATGGGGCCCGAGAAATCCTGTGTGAATCTGGCGGGACCACCCGTTAAGCCTAAATATTCCCTGGTGACCGATAGCGGATAGTACCGTGAGGGAATGGTGAAAAGTACCGCGGGAGCGGAGTGAAAGAGTACCTGAAACCGTGTGCCTACAAGCCGTGGGAGCGTCGCCGTCGGAACTTGTTCCGGCGGTCGTGACTGCGTGCCTTTTGAAGAATGAGCCTGCGAGTTTGCGGCATGTTGCGAGGTTAACCCGTGTGGGGGAGCCGTAGCGAAAGCGAGTCCGAAGAGGGCGGTTGAGTAGCGTGTTCAAGACCCGAAGCGGAGTGATCTAGCCATGGGCAGGGTGAAGCGGAGGTAAGACTTCGTGGAGGCCCGAACCCACCAGGGTTGAAAACCTGGGGGATGACCTGTGGTTAGGGGTGAAAGGCCAATCAAACTCCGTGATAGCTGGTTCTCCCCGAAATGCATTTAGGTGCAGCGTCGTGTGTTTCTTGCCGGAGGTAGAGCACTGGATAGGCGATGGGCCCTACCGGGTTACTGACCTTAGCCAAACTCCGAATGCCGGTAAGTGAGAGCGCGGCAGTGAGACTGTGGGGGATAAGCTCCATGGTCGAGAGGGAAACAGCCCAGAGCATCGACTAAGGCCCCTAAGCGTGTGCTAAGTGGGAAAGGATGTGGAGTCGCAGAGACAACCAGGAGGTTGGCTTAGAAGCAGCCATCCTTGAAAGAGTGCGTAATAGCTCACTGGTCAAGTGATTCCGCGCCGACAATGTAGCGGGGCTCAAGCACACCGCCGAAGTCGTGTCACTCACACAATAGGTCCAACGACCGTGTGGGTGGGTAGGGGAGCGTCGTGTGCCGGGTGAAGCAGCCGTGGAAGCGAGTTGTGGACGGTATGCGAGTGAGAATGCAGGCATGAGTAGCGATACGTACGTGAGAAACGTGCGCGCCGATTGACTAAGGGTTCCTGGGTCAAGCTGATCTGCCCAGGGTAAGTCGGGACCTAAGGCGAGGCCGACAGGCGTAGTCGATGGATAACCGGTTGATATTCCGGTACCCGCTGTGAAGCGACCCACATCGAATCCAGTGATGCTAAGCCCGTGAAGCCGCCGGTGGATTCTTCGGATGAAGTCGGAGTGGTGGAGCCGGTGGCCCGAGCTGGTAGTAGGTGAGTGATGGGGTGACGCAGGAAGGTAGTCCATCCCGGGCGGTGGTTGTCCCGGGGTAAGGGTGTAGGACGTCAGGTAGGTAAATCCGCCTGGCTTGTGTCTGAGACCTGATGCCGAGCCGATTGTGGTGAAGTGGATGATCCTATGCTGTCGAGAAAAGCCTCTAGCGATGTTTCATGGCGGCCCGTACCCTAAACCGACTCAGGTGGTCTGGTAGAGAATACCGAGGCGTTCGGGTGAACTATGGTTAAGGAACTCGGCAAAATGCCCCCGTAACTTCGGGAGAAGGGGGGCCACGTCTGGTGATGGGACTTGCTCCTTGAGCTGGGGGTGGCCGCAGAGACCAGCGAGAAGCGACTGTTTACTAAAAACACAGGTCCGTGCGAAGCCGTAAGGCGATGTATACGGACTGACGCCTGCCCGGTGCTGGAACGTTAAGGGGACCGGTTAGTCATTCTTCGGGATGGCGAAGCTGAGAACTTAAGCGCCAGTAAACGGCGGTGGTAACTATAACCATCCTAAGGTAGCGAAATTCCTTGTCGGGTAAGTTCCGACCTGCACGAATGGCGTAACGACTTCTTGACTGTCTCAACCATAGGCCCGGTGAAATTGCACTACGAGTAAAGATGCTCGTTTCGCGCAGCAGGACGGAAAGACCCCGGGACCTTTACTATAGCTTGATATTGGTGTTCGGTTCGGCTTGTGTAGGATAGGTGGGAGACTGTGATGCTCAAGCGCCAGCTTGGGTGGAGTCGTTGTTGAAATACCACTCTGGTCGTGCTGGATGTCTAACCTGGGTCCGTGATCCGGATCAGGGACAGTGTCTGGTGGGTAGTTTAACTGGGGCGGTTGCCTCCTAAAGAGTAACGGAGGCGCCCAAAGGTTCCCTCAGCCTGGTTGGTCATCAGGTGGTGAGTGTAAGTGCACAAGGGAGCTTGACTGTGAGACTGACGGGTCGAGCAGGGACGAAAGTCGGGACTAGTGATCCGGCGGTGGCTTGTGGAAGCGCCGTCGCTCAACGGATAAAAGGTACCCCGGGGATAACAGGCTGATCTTCCCCAAGAGTCCATATCGACGGGATGGTTTGGCACCTCGATGTCGGCTCGTCGCATCCTGGGGCTGGAGTCGGTCCCAAGGGTTGGGCTGTTCGCCCATTAAAGCGGTACGCGAGCTGGGTTTAGAACGTCGTGAGACAGTTCGGTCCCTATCCGCTGCGCGCGTAGGAGTCTTGAGAAGGGCTGTCCCTAGTACGAGAGGACCGGGACGGACGGACCTCTGGTGTGCCAGTTGTTCTGCCAAGGGCATGGCTGGTTGGCTACGTTCGGGAGGGATAACCGCTGAAAGCATCTAAGCGGGAAGCCTGCTTCGAGATGAGGACTCCCACCCCCGTTGAGGGGTTAAGGCTCCCGGTAGACGACCGGGTTGATAGGCCGGATCTGGAAGCCCAGTAATGGGTGGAGGTGACCGGTACTAATAGGCCGAGGGCTTGTCCATAGAGGCTCGCGTCCACTGTGTGGGTTCTGAGACCACAACCAGCAGACTTTCAATTGAACAGTGTGCTTGTTCGCTAGAACTCTGAGTGCCGGATCACATTCGGCAGCTCGAATAGGGTTTCGGTGGTCATAGCGTGAGGGAAACGCCCGGTTACTTTCCGAACCCGGAAGCTAAGCCTCATTGCGCCGATGGTACTGCGAGGGGGACCTCGTGGGAGAGTAGGACGCCGCCGAACAATCATTGAGAGCCGGTGGCTCCAGCGTACATGCGCTGGAGCCACCGGCATTTTTGCGTTCTCCCACAGGGAAATCTCAGACAGGAGTCACCCCATGTCCACCAATTCGTCCGACGACGATTCCGCGCGCCCCCGCCGCCAGGGGCCGCCGCGGCGGGGTGACGACCGTCCGCGCCGCCCGGGCAGGGGCGGTGACGACCGCGGCGGTTTCCGCCGCGACGACAAGGGCGGCCGGCGCCCTTACGGCGAGGGCCGGCGGGGCGACGACGGGCGCCGTGGTGGCGAGAGCGACCGGCGCTCGGACCGTGACCGAGGCTCCCGCAGCGGCCACGGTGACCGTGGCCGTGACGGCGGGCGTGACCGCGGGCGTTACGGCGACCGCGACCGCGACCGCGGGCGTTACGGCGACGGCGAGCGGCCGAGCCACAGCGGCGGCCCCCGACGCGACGACGAGCGTGGGTTCCGCCGCGACACCCGTCGCGACGACGACCGTTTCCGTGGGCGGGACCGGCGCGACGAGCGCTCCGGCGACCGTCGGGACGACCGCAGGAGCGGCCGTTGGGAGGATCGTGGCGCCGGACATCGAGGCGATGATCGGCGCAACGACCGGCGCTCCGAAGGCGGGCGCTGGGAGGACCGGCGCACCGAAGGCCGTGACCGCCGTGACGACCGTGAGCGCGGCCGTCCGGGCGGCGACCGCGGCGGCTTCCGGCGCGATGACCGTTTCCGTGGCCGGGACCGGCAGGACGACCGCAGGGGCGGTGGCCGCCGTGACGATCGTCGGGACGGCCGACGGGACGATCGTCGGGACGGCCGACGGGACGATCGTCGGGACGGCCGACGGGACGACCGCAGGGGCGGCTCGCGCGGTGACGGCCAGCCGTTGCGGCGCCTGCCGATCCCTGAGGACGTCACCGGTGAGGAAGTGCCGCGTGACGTGCGCCAGGAGCTCATGGGCCTCCCCAAGACCCTTGCCGAAGACGTGGCCAAGAACCTCGTGATGGTCGGGCGGCTGCTGGACGAGGAACCCGAGCAGGCCTACGGCTACTCCCGTGTGGCACTGCGCCTCGCTTCCCGCGTTCCGGCGGTCCGTGAGGCGGCGGGCTTCGCTTCGTACGGTGTCGGCAAGTACGCGGAGGCCCTGGCCGAGTTCCGTGCGGCGCGGCGCATGACCGGCGGTGTTCACCTGTGGCCCGTGATGGCCGACTGCGAGCGCGGGATGGGGCGCCCGGAGCGTGCCCTGGCCATGGCCGGGGAGTCCGAGGTGCGGAAGCTCGACAAGGCGGGACAGGTCGAGATGCGCATCGTCGCCGCCGGCGCCCGTCGCGACATGGGCCAGGCCGACGCGGCCGTGGTGACGCTGCAGAGTTCGGAACTGGCCTCGAACTCCGTGCAGCCCTGGACCGCGCGTCTCCGGTACGCCTATGCCGACGCGCTGCTCGAGGTGGGCCGGACGGAGGAGGCCCGTGACTGGTTCGCCAGGGCGCTCGAGGCCGACCAGGGCGGATTTACCGACGCATCCGACCGTCTGGCCGAACTGGACGGCGTGGAGTTCCTCGACGCGCTCGACGAGGAAGCCGGGGAGGAGGACGAGCGGGAAGAGGCCCCGGAGGCCCCGGAAGGCACCACCGCGGCCCAGCCCGAGCCCGAGCCCGTGTCCGAGCCGAAGAGCGCCGACAGCGACTCCGGCGAAGAGCCGCCGCAGGCCTGAGTCGACGTGTGGAGGGCGCGGGCCGGCAGGGCCCGCCCTCTCCACACACGCCCCCGGTGTCAGGCGAACCGGACGATCGATCGGATCGTTCAGCGTGCCGACGAGTGGAGCCGGCCTCAGCCGGCTTCGTCCGCGAGGTCGCGCAGCACCAGGCCGGTGGCGGGCTTCGGCCCGAACGAGGTGGACTTCCGGGGCATGGTGACGCCCTGCCCGGCCAGCTCGCGCACCGTCTCCTCACGCTCCGGGCGCAGCAGGACGGCGGTGCCGCCGCGCTGACCCGCCTGCTCCACCGCGTCCTCCGCGGAGTGCAGGTAGGAGATGTCCGACGGCCGGTCCGGGACCCGCCACACGGCGTCCAGCAGCGCCGAGTGCAGGACCGTCGCGTCCAGCCGTCGCCATGTCTCCGGCCGGTCGGTGCGGACCGTGCGTGCCAGCAGGTCCGGGTCCGGGCAGTCCACCAGATGGAACGCGCCGGTTCCCGCCGAACCCCCACCGGAGAGCAGGAAGGCGTTGCCCGGCGTCCCGGCCAGGGCCTCCAGCGCCGTAGGCAGCGGCCCGTCCACCGCCCGCACCCGGCACACCCCGTCCAGCGCCGCCAGTGCGTCGCCCAGTGGCAACCGCGGCAGCACCCGGTGGATCGCCCGAACCTGGAGCGGGTAGCGGGCCGAATCGACCAGCAGCACCAGGCCGCTGGCCCACGCCCCGGCGCCTCCGCCGCGGTGCTCCTCGGCCAGCCGCTGGTACGTCGCCCAGCGGTGGTGCCCGTCGGCGATCAGCGCCTCCCGGGAGGCGAGATCCGCACACACCGCGTCGATCTCGGCCGGATCGGTCACGGACCACAGGCGGTGCGCGAAACCGTCCTCGGTGGTGGTCGTCAGGAGCGGGGCCCGGGTCAGCGCGCCCTCGATCACGGCGGTCGCCCCCGTGACCGTGCCCTCGCTCCGGTAGGCGAGCAGCAGCGGCTCGAAGTTGGCCGCGGTTTCCCGCATCAGCGCCGCCCGGTCGGCGACGATCTCCGGGACCACGTCCTCGTGCGGCAGCACCGGCCCGTCCAGGCGCAGCGCGCCGATCAGCCCACGTTGCAGCACCTCGCCGCGCCGCTGCTCGTAGACGTACAGCGCCGGTGTCCCGTCGGCGGCCAGCACGCCCTCCCCGCGCCATCGGTGCAGGGTGTCGGCGGCCTGGCGGTGCCGCGCCGCCGGGTCGACGGTGTGCGGCAGGATCAGCCGCACGATGTTGTACGGGTCGGCCGTCTCCAGGTGCAGTACACCGTCGGGGCGCACGATGACGTCGTACGGCGGGGACGTCACCGCGGCGAGCGAACTCACGCGCTCCGGGACGTAGCGCAGTCCGCGGAAGGGCAGCAGTCGCAGGCCGTCGGTGGCCCGGGCAGGGGCGTCGTGGGCGTCGTTGCCGTCAGTGCGCATCCCGGAATGCTATGCGGACCGGCGCACGGCGCCAGGGGGCGGGTACGCGATGATCGGTGGGGAAGACACCCGACCGAGGACCAGGGAAGAACCATGCTGCGAGCCTGCGAGACGGCACTGAGCCAGGCGTACGACACCGCCCTGCTCGACCTGGACGGCGTCGTGTACGCCGGCGGCGCCGCGGTGCCGCACGCCGTCGAGGCACTCGACGCCGCCCGCCGGAACGGGATGCGGCAGGCGTTCGTCACCAACAACGCCGCCCGTACCCCGCAGATCGTGGCCGACCACCTCACCGGCCTCGGCGTGCCCGCCGCCGCGGACGAAGTAATCACTTCCGCGCAGGCTGTGGCGCGTCTCGTCGCCGAGCAGCTTCCGCCCGGCTCCCGCGTGCTGTGCGTCGGCGGCGAGGGGCTGCGCGTGGCGCTGACCGAACGCGGCCTAAAGACGGTCGAGTCCGCGGACGACGACCCGGCCGCTGTCGTGCAGGGCTACGGCGGGCCGGAGTTGGCGTGGGGACGTCTCGCCGAGGCCGCGCTTGCAGTCGGACGCGGTGCCGCCTGGTACGCCTCCAACACCGACCTCACCATTCCCAGCGGACGGGGCATCGCCCCCGGCAACGGCGCCGCTGTGGAGGTCGTCCGGATCGCCACCCGGTGGATGCGGGATGCTCCCGAACCACAGGTGGCCGGAAAGCCGCGGCCGCCCATGCACCGCGAGACGATCCTGCGCACCGGTGCCGTACGGCCGCTGGTGGTCGGCGACCGGCTCGACACCGACATCGAGGGCGCGCATGCCGGTGGCGTGGACGCCTTGCTGGTGATGACGGGGGTGACGGACGGGGCGCAACTCCTGGCCGCGCCGCCGCCGCACCGACCCTCGTACGTCGCCGCGGACCTGCGGGGGCTGCTCGCCCCGCACCCCGGGACCAGCGGCGACCCGGTGACCGGGTTCCGCTGCGGCAGCTGGCGCGCACGCGCCGCGGAAGGTGTGCTCGCCCTGGAGGGCGGCGGCGACCCCGTCGACGGCCTGCGTGCCCTGTGCGGCGCCGCCTGGGCGGCCGGGGGCGACGGCGGTTGCGACCTCGACTCCGCCAAGGCACTGGCCCGCCTGGGCTGGTAACGGCGGGGGCCGTCTGGCGCGGGCGCGCTCTCCTACGGGGGCGGCCGCAGCCCACGTGGGGTGCCCGCAGGCGGGGTTCAGTCCTCCGGGACGCGGGAGAGGCCGGCCTCGGCCTCGGCGGCGAGCTTCTCCTCCGAGGAGCCGAGCCGCCAGTAGCCGCCGAACGTCACGGCACGGCGCGCGAACCCGCGCTCGTTCACCAGATGGCGGCGCAGCGCGCGTACCGTGCCCGCTTCGCCGGCGATCCAGGCGTACGGCGCTCCCGTCGGCAGCGTCGCCGACCGCAGGGCCTCCACCGCCACGTCCGTACGGTGCCCGGACCGGCCGGACCGGACCAGCCAGGTGATCTCGGCGTCGGCCGTGGTGTCCAGCTCCGTGAGGTCGCCCGCCTCGGGGACCTCCACGAACACCCGGGCCGGCAGCCCCGCGGGCAGCGACTCCAGGATGGCGCCGAGGGCGGGCAGCGCCGTCTCGTCGCCGCTGAGCAGCACCCAGTCGGCGTCGTCCGGGAGCCGGAAGCAGACGCTCTTGTTGTCCGGAACCACCGGACCCAGCAGCGTCACCCGGTCGCCCGGGCCGGCGGTCCGCGCCCACCGCGAGGCCGGTCCGCCGTCGCCGTGCAGGGCGAAGTCGACGTCCAACTCGTCCGCGCGCTGGGCGCGGACGGTGTAGGCGCGCATCACGGCCCGTTCCTCCGGGTCCATCGCGCGGTAACGGGCGAACCAGTCCGGACCCGTCGGCACGACGGGTGCGGACTGGCCAGGGTGCGGAAGGAACAACGAGAAGCTCTGGTCGCTCCCTCCGCTCGCGAAGCCCGCCATGGCCTCGCCGCCGAGGGTCACGCGCAGCATCGTCGGACCGAGCCGGCGGGTGCGCACCACCTGCAGTTCGAAGAACGCGAACGGCGCGGCGGGCGCGGGTGCTTTGCGAGCGGCGGCACTCATACGGAATCCTTCCGTGCGCGGGGTCAGTCGACCTTCGCGGCGTCCTCGACGGCCTTCGCCAGGCGCTCCACCAGCGGGGCGGAGCCCGCGTAGGAGAAGCGCGGTTCGCTCGACCACGGGGTGACCTGGCCGGCCTTCACCGCGGGCAGGTCGCGCCAGGAGGGCTTGGCCTGCAGCTGCTCCGGCTGGAGCGTCGCGGTGCGGTCGTCGAGGAAGAGCAGGTCGGCGTCGTACTTGTCGGCGTTCTCCCAGCTCAGGCTCTCGAAGTAGCCGCCCTCGTCCAGGTTGTCCGGTGTGACGAGCTGCACGCCGAGTTCCTGGAAGAACATCAGGTCGGCGCTCATCCCCGGGTTGGAGGCGTAGAAGAGGTCCTTGCTGCCCGAGCAGGCCAGGACCTTCAGGCCGCCTCTCGCCTTCGCGGCCTTGCGGAGCCGCTCGGAGGCCTTCTCGAAACGCGCCTTCGCGGAGGTGACCTGCTGCGCCTTCAGGTCGGCGCCCAGGGACTCGGCCAGATCCGCGTAGCGGCCGATGACGTTCTTGAGGGAGGTGCGGGACGCCGTGATCGCGATGGTCGGCGCCAGCTTGACGATCTTGTCCTTGCTCTCCTCAGGCACGAACCACAGCGCACCCGGCTCGTACGTGTTGGTGATGAGCACCTGGGGACGGGTCCTGGCGTACTTCTCGATGCTGAACTCACCGTAGGCGTTGCCGATGATCTCCAGCCGGTCGACGTCGAGGTCGCCGGCCTGCGGGTCGGCCTTGCCGTTCGGTAGCTTCGTCGGGCCGAAGACGCCGACGACCTGCTCGTCGATGCCGAAGTCGTGCAGCGCGGCGGCGGTGCCGGTGAAGGCCACGATCCGGTCCGGTACCGCGTCCAGGGTGACCTTCTTCTTGCGGTCGTCGGTGAACGACCAGGAGCCGCCGTCGTTCCCGCCCGAGTCGCCGCTCTTCCCGGACGGACCGCCGTCGCCGCAGGCGGCGAGCAGAGCGCCGAGGCCGACGGCGCCGCCCGCCGCGATGACGCCGCGCCTGGTGGGAGTGGACGGTCGGGGCTCAGACATGGCAGGTGCCTTCCTGGGACGTGCTGGGGGGGGCCGCAGGGTCCGCGTGCGAGGTTAGGTTAACCTAACAAAGCACTGTCCCGTGGCCGGGTGAGTCGCGTCACCGGGCCCCGACCGGAGCCGCGTACGTGTCGCTGACCAAGTCCCCGCCGCCGGAGTCGCCCCGGGCGGCATCGCCGGGCCCCCGGCCGCCCCGCGGGCGGAACGCCGTACGCGCCGCCGGCCTCCTCGCCTCGCTGGCGCTGCTGTGCGTGCTGCTCGCCCTGAGTGTCGCCCTCGGCGCCAAGGCCCTCTCCCTCGAAGAGGTGTGGGCCGGCCTGACCGACCACACGTCCGGGAGCTGGACCGTCGTGCATGACATGCGGCTGCCGCGCACGGTGCTCGGGCTCATGGTCGGTACCGCGCTGGGGCTCGCGGGCGGGGTGATGCAGGCCCTGACCCGCAACCCGCTGGCCGACCCCGGCCTGCTCGGCATCAACGCCGGCGCCGCCGCGTCCGTCGTCACCGCCATCTCGTTCCTCGGCATCACCGGCTTCTCCGGCTACGTGTGGTTCGCCTTCGCCGGCGCCGCCGCCGTGGCCGTCCTGGTCTACACCGTCGGCGGCGGACGCGGCGCCACCCCGGCACGCCTGGCGCTCGCCGGCGCCGCCCTGAACGCCGCGCTGTTCAGCTATGTCAACGCCGTGATGCTGCTGGACACTTCGTCGCTGGACCTGATGCGGTTCTGGACGGTCGGCTCGCTCGCCGGGACACGGCCGGAAATCCTCGAGAGCCTGGGGTGGTTCGTCGCGATCGGCACGGTCGGGGCCCTCGCCCTGGCCCGTCCGCTGAACGCCCTCGCGCTGGGCGACGACTCCGCGCGGGCCCTCGGCGCCCGCCCCGCAGAGGTCCGCAGAGGCTCCATGGTGGCCGTGACGCTGCTCTGCGGCGCCGCCACCGCCGCATGCGGTCCCATCGTCTTCGTCGGCCTGATGGTCCCGCACATGGTCCGCGCGCTCACGGGCCCGGACCTGCGCTGGATGCTTCCGTACTGCGCCGTGCTCGCCCCCGTCCTGCTGCTGGCCGCCGACGTGGCCGGCCGCCTCCTCGCCCGGCCCTCCGAACTCCAGGTCGGCATCGTCACCGCAGTGCTCGGCGGCCCGCTGTTCCTGTACTTCGTGACCCGGCGGAAGGTGGCCCGCGCATGAGCGTCAAACGCGCCGCCGCAGGGAGCTGCTCCGTCGTCATCCGGCCCCGCGCCCTGGCCGTCGGCACCGGCTGCGCGGTACTCGCCCTGGTCGGCGCCGTGTTCGCGATCGCCGCCGGCAGCGGCGACTACCCGATGAACCCCCTGGACGTACTCCGGGTCCTGGCGGGTTCCGGCGCGCCCGGCGACGAGTTCGTCGTCGAGGAGCTGCGCCTGCCCCGCAGTGCCACCGCCCTCCTGGTGGGCGCCGCGTTCGGCCTCGGCGGCGCCGTCTTCCAGACGGTGGTCCGCAACCCGCTCGGCAGCCCCGACGTGCTCGGCTTCACCAGCGGTTCCGCGACCGGCGCCCTCACCGCCGTGGTCCTCGTGGGCGGCGGCAGTACCGCGCTCGCCTTCGGCGCCGTCGTCGGCGGACTCGCCACCGGCCTGCTCATCTACCTTCTCGCCTGGCGGCAGGGCGTGCACGGCTATCGCCTCGTCCTCGTCGGCATCGGTGTGATGGCCATCCTCACCGGCGTCAACGGCTACCTGCTCACACGCGCCCAGATCCTCGAAGCCGGGCGCGCCGTGCTGTGGATCACCGGCAGCCTCGACGGACGCGGCTGGGAGGACGCCCTGCCCCTGCTCGTCGCGCTGGTCGTGCTGCTGCCGGTCGTCCTGCTGTACTGCGCGCGGCCGCTGCGCATGCTGGAGATGGGCGACGACGCGGCCTCCGGCCTGGGCATACCGGTCGAACGTGTCCGCCTGACGGTGCTCACCGCCGCCGTCCTGCTGGTCTCCTTCGCCTCGGCGGCCGCCGGCCCCGTCGCCTTCGTCGCCCTGACCGCGCCGCAGCTCGCCCGGCGCCTGACCCGCGCCCCCGGCCCGAACCTTTTGCCGGCGCTCTTCATGGGCGCCGCGCTGCTGGTCGTCGCCGACCTCGCCGCCCAACGCCTGATACCCGGACACACCCTGCCCGTCGGCGTCGTCACCGGCGTCGCGGGCGGCGCGTATCTGGTGTGGTTGCTGGCCACCGAACGCAGGGCGGGACGGATATGACCCCCGCCGGCCCGCCCACGGCGGACGCCCGCCGCCCGACCCGCCGCCCCCGCACGCCCGGACGGCCGGGCACAGGAAGAGGACCCGCGACATGAAGCAATTCACCGGCACCGGCCCGGGCGTCCGGATGACGAAGGGCGAGTCCCCTGCGGCCGGTGGCGGCATCGACGCCACCCGGCTCGCCGGGGTGGACATGACCCTCGCCTACGATCAGCGCACCATCGCCCGCGCGCTGTCCGTCTCCGTCCCCGACGAGTCCTTCACCGTCGTCGTCGGCCCCAACGCCTGCGGCAAGTCCACGCTGCTGCGCGCCCTGTCCCGGATGCTGAAGCCCGCCGTGGGCCGGGTGTTGCTGGACGGCCGCGACATCGCGGCGCTGCCCGCCAAGCAGGTCGCCCGCACCCTCGGCCTCCTGCCGCAGTCCTCCCTCGCTCCGGACGGCATCACCGTCGCCGACCTCGTCGGACGCGGCCGCTACCCGCACCAGAGCCTGCTGCGCCAGTGGTCGCGCGAGGACGAGCGGATCGTCGACCGGGCCATGGCCGCCACCGGCGTCTCCGCCCTGGCCGACCGCTTCGTCGAGGAGCTCTCCGGCGGTCAGCGGCAGCGGGTGTGGATCGCGATGGTGCTGGCCCAGGAGACGCCGCTGCTGCTGCTCGACGAGCCCACGACATATCTGGACATCGCCCATCAGATCGACATCCTCGACCTGTGCGCCGGGCTGCACGAGGACGGCCGCACGGTGGTGGCCGTCCTGCACGACCTCAACCACGCCGCCCGGTACGCGACCCACCTCATCGCGATGCGCGACGGCCGCGTCGTCGCCGAGGGGCGGCCGCAGGACGTCGTCACCGCGGAGCTGGTGGAGAACGTCTTCGGCATGCCGTGCCGGGTCATCGACGACCCGGAGACCGGCACCCCCCTGGTCGTCCCGGCCGCCCGCCGGCGGTAGCCGCCTCCCGCACACGGGGGCGACTTTGCGCCGTCGGCGCGACGGGCCGCGCGACCGCCCGCCCCGAACGGGTAGCGTCGCCCCCATGAACGACGCGACGCCCGGCGACGCCCCGGACCAGCCCGGACCCCGTCCCGGCCCCCGCCCGCTGCCGGGCCCGCCGCCGCACGGACCGGGGGCGCCCGGACCCGTGCGCCGCCCGCTGGGCACGCACGGCGGCGCGGGTCCGCACACGCCCGCTCCCGCCGCTCCCGAGCCGGCGCCGAAGCCCGCTCCGGAGGCTCCAGCTCCGGGGACGTCCGGGCCCGGCACGCCCGGGCCAGAAGCGACCGAGCCCGATGCGACCGAGCCCGGCCCGCCCGAGGCGGCGACCCCCGCCAACGCCCTTGCGGACGCGCGCCACGACGGCCTCGACGCGCACCACGACGGCCGCCCGGACGAGGAGGACCATGGTCCGCAGCCGCTCGGCGTGCGAATCGAGCAGACCGGCGACCCCGACGTGGACGCGCAGCTCCAGCGCCTGGAGGACGCCGACCACCTCGCCGTGTCCGGCCACCTCGAGGTGTACGAGGATGTGCACCGCGGCCTGCGCGACACGCTGACCGCGCTCGACCGGCACGACACCAGGAGCTGACCCGCACGTGGCTGCGACCCGCCCGCAACGCAAGCGTCTCGACGCGGAACTGGTGCGCCGCAGGCTCGCCCGTTCCCGCGAGCACGCGAGCCGGCTGATCGCCGAGGGGCGGGTGACCGTCGGCGGTGCGACCGCCACCAAGGCGGCCACCCAGGTCGAGACCAGCGCCGCTCTCGTAGTCCGGGAGGACGACGCCGACCCGGACTACGTCTCCCGAGGCGGCCACAAGCTCGCCGGCGCTCTCGAGGTCTTCGTCCCGCAGGGGCTGGAGGTCACCGGCCGCCGCGCGCTGGACGCGGGCGCGTCCACCGGCGGGTTCACCGACGTGCTGCTCCGGGCCGGGGCCGGACACGTCGTCGCCGCCGACGTCGGCTACGGCCAGCTCGCCTGGTCCCTCCAGAGCGACCCGCGCGTCACCGTCAAGGACCGCACGAACGTACGCGAGATGACCGCGGAGGACGTGGACGGCCGGCCCGTCGGCCTGGTCGTCGGCGACCTGTCGTTCATCCCGCTCGGACTCGTGCTGCCCGCGCTCGTCCGGTGCGCCGCACCCGACGCCGACCTGCTGCTGATGGTCAAACCGCAGTTCGAGGTCGGCAGGGAACGGCTCGGCAGCGGCGGCGTGGTGCGCAGCGCCGCCCTGCGCGCGGAGGCCGTGCGGACGGTGGCGGAACGGGCGGCGCACCTCGGCCTCGGCGTGCGCGGCGTCACCGCCAGCCCGCTGCCCGGGCCGTCCGGGAACGTCGAGTACTTCCTGTGGCTGCGCGCCGGTGCACCGAAGCTGGATCCGGCGGACGTCGAACGAGCGGTGGCGGAGGGGCCCCAGTGACGACGAAGGCGACCGAGACGACCCCGGGGACGCGTGCGGAGGCCGACGCCGCCCGCACCGTCTTCCTGCTGGCGCACACCGGGCGGCCCGCCGCCGTCCGCAGCGCCGAACTCGTGGTCCAGGGACTGCTGCGCAACGGCATTGGTGTGCGCGTGCTGGGCGACGAGGCCAGCGACATGCCGCTGCCCCCCGCCGTGGAGACCGTCGAGGCCGCCCCGGACGTGCTCGACGGCTGCGAACTGCTCGTCGTGCTGGGCGGCGACGGCACGCTGCTCCGCGGCGCGGAGTTCGCGCGCGCGTCGGGTGTGCCCATGCTCGGCGTCAACCTCGGCCGGGTCGGCTTCCTCGCCGAGGCCGAACGTGACGACCTGGACCGGGTCGTGCACCGGGTGGTCGGCCGCAGCTACGAGGTCGAGGAGCGTATGACGCTCGACGTGCTGGTGCGCAACGACGGCCAGGTGGTGCACACCGACTGGGCGCTCAACGAGGCGTCCGTCGAGAAGGCCGCCCGCGAACGCATGCTGGAGGTCGTCACCGAGGTCGACGGCCGGCCCGTCACCGGGTTCGGCGGCGACGGCGTCGTCTGCGCCACGCCCACCGGCTCCACGGCCTACGCTTTCTCGGCCGGCGGCCCCGTGGTGTGGCCCGAGGTGGAGGCCCTGCTCATGGTGCCGATCAGCGCCCACGCGCTGTTCGCCAAGCCGCTGGTGACCGCGCCCGAATCGGTGCTCGCCGTGGAGGTGCAGCGGCAGACCCCGCACGGCGTCCTGTGGTGCGACGGGCGCCGCAGCGTCGAACTCCCCGCCGGCGCCCGGGTGGAGGTCCGCCGTGGCGCCGTCCCGGTACGTCTCGCCCGACTGCACCACGCGTCGTTCACGGACCGCCTGGTCGCGAAGTTCGCCCTCCCGGTGGCCGGCTGGCGTGGTGCCCGCCGCCCCTAGGCGGCGGAGCGGCGGGTCGTGACGCGGAGGGAGAGGATCTCCGCGACGGCCTCCAGCCAGCGCGCCGCCTGCTCGTCGCCGTCCGGCCCGGTGACGACCGTGGCCGCCGTCTCCAGCCAGCCGCGGACCTGTTCCGCGGCGGCCTCGCCCGGCACGGGCCCCTCCAGTTCCGCCGCGTAGCGGGCGCCGCCGCTGCGGACGACCTTGGCGAGGAACGCCACCGCGCGCGGCGGCACGCCCAGCCGGTCCAGGCGCACGGCGGCACCGACGGCGCCGTCGCCGAACAGCGCGGTGCGGTGCGGCCCGCCGAACGACAGTCCGTAGCGCAGCATCGCCGCCGGATCGGCCTGCGCCAGCTCGTCGTCGGTCCGCGACGAGGGCGGGGGAGTGGATGCGGAGTGCATGCGTGCCTCGGTCATTTCACGGTCACGGTGTAGGTGTGGATCTTCGCCCGGTCCTCGGCGTCGGGCGTGGGGCTCCCGCTCGGGACCGGGCTGGGCACGACCGGCCCGCCACTGTCCCCGCCGCCCGTGCAGGCGGTGTAGGGGCACTGGATGAGGCGGATCTTCGTGGTGCCCTCGCCCACTGCCTTGAAGCGGAAGGAGTGCGTACCCTTTGCGCCGCCCTCCCCGACTCCGCTCCCGCCCCAGTCCTCTTCGTCGGCGACATCGCGCACGACCGCGTCGTCGGGCCGGGGCACGGTGACGTACCAGTGCTCGCCCATGGCGACGTCGAGCGGTACGGAAAGGGTGAACTCCTCGCCCACCTCGGTTCGGATTCGCCGGTCGTCGAGGCCGTGTGTGTCGGAGCCGAAGAGGCTGCAGCCTGCGAGGGCGAACACCAGCAGAATGCAGGTGGCGGACCCTCGTCCTGTTGAGCGGGCGGTGCGGTGCATGGTGCTCATTTCGTCAGTCGGCGGGCAGATGAACGGCGTAGGCGTCGGGGAACCGTTCGTCGGAAGCCGCCTGCATGTTGCCGTTGACGAAGTCGTCCTCACTTACCCATGTCGTGGTTCCCCACGGGTTGTAGATCTGCAGCATGTCGCCCTCCTGGCCGACGATCATCATTGCGTGCCCCTCACGGCCGTTCGGGCCGTAGCCCTCCACGCCGATCGGCACCGGCTTGCCCTCGGCCACGGACTTCTCGATCTCCGGCAGCACGTCCCGGCGGGCGTCCGCGCTGCGGGTCTCCTCGAACTCGTAGCCGCTTCCGGTATGCGGGCTGATCTCGTCGTTGACGATCTCGGTCTTCCCCTCGTTGTCCATGCCCGCAGGGGTGTCGGAGAACCAGCCGTCGTAGTTGCCGTCTCCCTCTTCGTGCAAGCGCATCTGCTCGTCGCCGAGACGTTCTCTGAACGCCTGAGGATCGTCCTCCTGGCCCGAAGGCCCTCCGGTCAGCTCCAGCGCGTACACGGGGTCGACCATGGCACGGGCCGTGACCGTTGAGGAGGGCACACACGTGGCTCCCTCCTGTGACCAGTTCTCGTCTCCGCGCCCCGCCGCGAACGTCTGATCCTCGGTGCCGACCTTGCTGCCGTAGCCCGTCGTGATGGGCGATAGGTGTTCCTGGAGCCAGACCGGGTCCTTGCCGTGGATCTTGTCGCGGAACTCCCCGACCTCGTCGAGGCTGTAGCCCGCCGCGAGTGCCTTGACGAGGTAGGCGCGTTCCTGAGGGGACCCGGAGTCGGCGAGCATCCGTTCGAACTCGACCTGCTCCTGCGGGCTCATCTTCTCCAGGTGACGCCCCGACCGTTCCAGGTCGTTGGCCGTCAGGAGCTCGTTCTGCTCCAGCGGGCCGCCGACCTGGCCGATGTCGGCGAGGACGAGGCGGTCGGCGGCGGAGATCTCGTCCGTCCGCATCTGTCCGGCGCGCGCCTCGGAGGCGAACTTGTTGAGCACCCGCGCGGCCGTCCGCGCCGCGTCGTCCGCCTTGACGGCCGCCGCGTGCAGCTCGTCCGCGCCCCCGACGGCGATCTTCTGAGCACGCTTGCGTTCCTCCTCCTCGGCGTCCTTCTCCACCCAGTCGTCGAAGAAGCCGTCCTCGCCGCCGAGGATGGTGCGGGCCCGACGCAGCTGGCCGCGGCCGGACTCGTCGGTCGACTGCGCGGAGGTCAGGGCGTCGGACAGGTCGTACAGCGCCTTCGACGCCTTGCGGAACGCCTCCTCCATCTGCTCGGCGGAACGGCCGGCGGCGGCCACAACCTCGGCGGCCCTGGCGCCCGTGCCGCCCACCCAGACCGAGGGGAGGCCGGACCTGGCCACCGCTTCGACGCGGGTCTGCACGTCCCCGGCGTCGTCGGCCTGGCTCTTGTACGTCTTCGCGAGGCCGTCCAGCGTGCTCGGGGAGCCGACGGGTGCCGAGACGTCGAGCAGTTTGCCGATCGCGTCGAGCAGGGTGTTCTTGTCCCCGGCGTCGGAGACGGACTTCCGGTGTCCGGCTATCGCTTCCCTGCGGTCGGTGGTGGATTCGCCTACTGCGGCCATGACGTGTTCGCCCCGTGGGTGGTGGGTGGGTGACGGCGGACGCGCTCACCGGGCCGGCCGCGGCGGGCGCGGCCGTCGGGGCGCACGACGGGAGATGCGGAGGTTCGGTGAGGCCTGCTGCGGTGGGGCTCAGCCGAAGTCGGCGAGGCCCGGGGGCGTGTGCCTGGCCGGTGCGGGTCCGCCGACGAGGGGCGGGTCGCCGAGGGCGGCGGGGCGTTCGCCGGGCACGGGCCCACCGACGAGCGGCGGGTCGCCGATGACTGCGGGGCGTTCGCCGGGCGCCGGTCCGCCGGTGACCCCCGGGTGGGGGAGCGTGGCCGGGGCGGGCATCGTCGTCAGGCCGTCTCCGCCGACGGCCGAGTTCAGCCCGTTCTGCGCGAAGGCGTCGGCGCCCTGGTAGTTCTGCTGCGAGATGCGGACCTTGTCCGCCAGCTCGTGCAACGCGGCCTCCAACACCTTCGCCTCGGCCTGCCAGGCGTCGGCGAAACCGTCGTGGGCCGGGCCCGAGTCCGAGCCGCCCAGCGTGTCGGCCGGGTAGCACACCTGCATGTCGACCGCCTTGCGGATGTCGCCGACGTCGTCGCCCGCCCGGTCGAGCTTGCCGGCCTCGCCGGCCATGCCGCTCTTCCGGACCTCGTAACCGTTCCCCGCCTCGCCGGACATGCCGCGTCCCCCTGCTCGCTCCGACCGGCACGCCCCCTCGGCCCCGGTACGCCGATCATGAGCATACCCGCGCTCGGTGTCATGACCACGGACGCCCGGTGCAGGTCAGGTGCCGTTGCCGTGCCGACACGCCCGGCACGGGCGGACGTGCCGCCGTGGCTCGTGCACCCGTGCGGAGGGCCCCGCAGGGAGGGCGTACGACGGCCGGGGGTGGTTTCCGGCAGGGAACCTCGTATGGTCGTATCCGTGTTGCAGGAGATGCGGATCAAGGACCTCGGCGTGATCGACGACGCCGTCGTCGAGCTGTCGCCCGGTTTCACTGCGGTGACCGGCGAGACCGGCGCGGGCAAGACCATGGTCGTCACCAGCCTCGGCCTGCTGCTCGGGGGCCGTGCCGACGCCGCCCTGGTGCGGGTCGGAGCCAGGTCCGCCGTCGTGGAGGGCCGCATCGTCGTCGCACCGGACGCCCCCGCGGCCGTACGGGCCGCCGAGGCGGGCGCCGAACTGGACGAGGACGCGCTGCTGGTCAGCCGTACCGTCTCTGCCGAGGGCCGCTCCCGGGCCCACGTCGGTGGCCGGTCCGTCCCGGTCGGGCTGCTCTCCGACCTGGGTGACGACCTGGTCGCGGTGCACGGCCAGACCGACCAGCAGGGGCTGCTGCGCCCCTCCCGCCAGCGCCAGGCGCTGGACCGGTACGCGGGCGACGCCGTCGCCGGGCCGCTCGCCGCCTGGGGCGAGGCCTACAAGCGGCTGCGCTCGGTCACGCTGGAGCTGGAGGCGTTGACCACCCGGGCCCGCGAGCGGGCGCAGGAGGCCGACCTCCTGAGGTTCGGCATCGAGGAGATCGCCGCCGCCGAGCCCCGCGCGGGGGAGGACGGCGAGCTGGCCGCCGAGGCGGAACGTCTCCGCCACGCCGAGGCCCTCGCCTCGGCCGCCGCCACGGCGCACGGCGCGCTCGCCGGCGACCCCGCCGATCCCGAGGGCGTGGACGCGAACGCGCTGGTCGCGGGCGCCCACCGCGCGCTGGAGGCGGTACGCGCCCACGACCCGGCGCTGGCCGCCCTCGCCGACCGGCTGAGCGAGGTGTCCATCCTGCTCACCGACGTCGCCGGGGAACTCGCCGGCTACGCCGACGACCTGGACGCCGACCCGCTCCGTCTCGCCGCGGTCGAGGAGCGCCGAGCCACTCTGACGCAGCTCACCCGCAAGTACGCCGACGACATCGCGGGCGTCCTCACCTGGTCCGAACGCAGCGCCGCCCGGCTCACCGAACTCGAGGGCGACGACGACCGGATCGGCGAACTCGCCGCGGAACGCGACGCGCTGCGCACCGAGCTGGCCGGTCTGGCCGCACAGCTCACCGAGGCACGTACGGGCGCGGCGAAGCGGTTCGCGGACGCGGTGACCGGCGAGCTGGGCGAACTGGCCATGCCGCACGCCCGGGTGTCGTTCGCGCTGCGCCGCACGGAGGACCCGCAGGGTCTGGAGATCGACGGTGGCGCCTACGCCTACGGGCCGCACGGCACCGACGAGGTGGAGCTGCTGCTCGCCCCGCATCCCGGGGCGCCGCCCCGGCCGGTCGCCAAGGGCGCCTCCGGTGGCGAACTGTCCCGGGTCATGCTGGCCGTCGAGGTCGTGTTCGCGGACTCGGACCCGGTGCCGACGTACCTGTTCGACGAGGTCGACGCGGGAGTGGGCGGCAAGGCGGCGGTCGAGGTGGGGCGACGCCTGGCCCGGCTGGCCCGTTCCGCGCAGGTCGTGGTCGTCACCCATCTCCCGCAGGTGGCGGCGTTCGCCGACCGGCACCTGGTGGTGGAGAAGACCGACGACGGCAGCGTCACGCGCAGCGGCGTGCAGGCGATGGACGGGGAGGACCGGGTGCGGGAGCTGTCGCGGATGCTCGCCGGTCAGGAGGACTCGGAGCTGGCGCGGGCGCACGCGGAGGAACTGCTGGAGGCCGCCCGCGCCGAGGCGTGACCGTGCGCCACGCCGCGGGTGACCGGCCACCGCAGGGAGGACCGGCCGTCCGGCGCACCGCCGACGGATCCGGGGTGCTGCGGCCGTCGCTGAGCCGTGTTCAGTTGATGCGGACGTTGTAGCGGTTGAGGACCTCACGCACGGGCTGGAAGTAGGAGCTTCCGCCGCCCATGCCGGAGGTGATGCCGAATGCGGTGCGGCCGGCGAACAGAGCGCCGCCGGAGTCGCCGGAGTTCACCCTGGCGGCGGTCTGGACGAGCTGGCGCACTGCCCCTGCGGGTAGTTGACGGTGACGCCGGTGCGCTGCACGGTGCCGCAGCCGGCGCCGGACGCCTCGCCGAAGCGGCGCCCTCTTCCGCCGCCACCAGGCGCTGCGCCGGCACACCGTCGCAGCCCGGCACGCCCACGACCGCGGCGACCTTGAGGCGCTGGCCGGTCACGTCACCACACTCGTCACCGACATGGGCCGCTACCCCGGCCTCACCCCGCTCATCGCCGGGCGGCTGCGCAGCCTCCTCCCGCCCGTCGCCGACCGCGTGGCCGTCGCGCTCCCGGTAGCCGATGGCGGCGGGGACGACTCCCTCGCATCCCTTGCCGCTGATCTGCTCGCCTCCCCGGACGAGCGGGTGCGCACCTGGGCCGTCATCGCGCTCTCCGGCCGACCCTCTCCACGGGCGTTGTGCTGCTGGCCGGCCACCACGACGACAGCCCGGCCGTACGCGCCCGCGTCGCCGAGACGCTGTCCGCCGCGGCTGCCGAACCGCTGCCGGGCCTGGACCTGCGGTGCCTGGGCGGCTACGAGGTCCGGGTCGGCGCCCCCGTGCCGCCCGACAGGTGGACGTCGCTGCACGCACAGCTCATCCTCGTGTACCTGGTCGCGAACGGCGGCGCCACGCGCGACGAACTCCTCGACCTCCTTTGGCCGGAGGACGACGTGCGCCGCACCGAGGTGCGTCTGCGCAGCACCAGGCGTCTCCTCCGGCACGCCCTGCGCCCGCCCTAGCGCCCCGATGCCAACTACGTGGAGCACCGTGCCGGCTCCTACCGCATCGCCCACGAGGTGCGCGTCACCGCCGACTTCGCGCGGTTCGAGGCCCAGGTCGGGACGGCCCGGCGCAGCACGGGCCGGGCGCGCCGCCAGGCCTGCGAGGACGCCCTGGCGCTGTACCGGGGCGGCCTCCTCCCCGGCTTCGGCCAGGACTGGGTCCGCCGGGAACGCGAACGGCTTGCGCTGGACTGGCTGTGGGCGCTGGAGGGGCATGCAGCCGGCCTCCTCGCCACCGGCGCCTGCGAGGAGGCCGAAGTGCACGCCCGCCACGTCATCGGCCACGACCCGCTGCGCGAGCGCGCCTGGCGCGTCCTGATGGAGGTCTGCGCACGGCAGGACAGACGCGCCGAGGCCGTACGGAGCTACCTGCTGCTGCGCGAACGGCTGCGGGAGGAGCTGGCGACCGAATCCTCGCCCGCCACCCAGCGGCTCTACACGGCGATCACGGGAGACCGGCGGCCCGGCGCGGTCGGATGAACCCGCAGCACCTGTCAGACTGTCACGCGCCCGCGCACACCCCGCGCCCGGCACCCCGCGCCTCCCGCGCACCACCGACCGCCACCGCGTCCAGGAGCCTGCCCCGCCGTGATCCGCAGCGCCGAGCCGACCCCGCCGCCGCACGGCGGCGCCCCCGTGCACGTCGTCCACGTGCTCGGCGGCACGTCACCCGGGCTGGGGCAGGAGCCTCCGTCCGCCCTGGCCTGTCTGAGCCTTCGGGCGCTGGCCGACGGGCTGGTGGCGCACGGCGTGCGGGTCACGGTGCACGCGCCGCCCGAGGCCGGGTCCGCCTGCCCCGACGCCTCCTCGGGCGCGGCCTTCCTCCCCGCCCACGCCCGCACGGAACCGGAAGCGGTCATGGCGCTGCGCTCGGCCCTCACCGGCGCCGACCTGGTGCACGCCCACGGGCTGCGGGCCGCCGCCCTGGCCTCCCTCGCCCGGGACCTGACACGCCGACGGGTGCCGCTCGTGGTCGGCTGGCACGAGCGCGAGCCCGTCGACGGTCCGCGCGAAGGGCTGCTGCGCACGCTGGAGCGGCGGGCCGCGCGGGCAGCGGCCGTCGTCCTTTGCCCGACCCCGCGCCAGGTCGACCGGGCCCGGCGGCGCGGTGCCCGCGACGCGCGCCTCTCACCCGTCACGCTGCCGGTGCCGGCGACGCCCCCGTGCGGCGCGGCGGAGAGCCGGGACAAGACCCGCGCCGAGATCGGCGCCGTGGACCGGCCCCTGCTGTTCTCCCTGGGCCGCCTCGACGCGCGGCACGGCTACGGCACGGTCGTCGCGGCGTCCCGCGCGTGGCGCGGCCTGAAGCGGCCGCCGCTCGCCGTCGTTGCCGGGGAGGGCCCCGAACGGGCGGCGCTGCAACGGCAGATCGTCGCCGAGAACCTCCCGGTGACGCTGCCCGGCCGACGGGACGACGCACTGGACCTGCTGCGGGCCTCCGACCTGGTCCTGCTGCCGGAGGGCGGCGCGTCGGCGATGCTCCTCGCCCAGGAGGCGCTGCGCGCCGGGGTCCCCGTCGCGGGAGCCACCCGGCGGGGTGAGGGCGCCCGCGAACTCGTCGGGGAAGCGGGGGCACTGACCGAGCCCGGCGACGCGACGGCCTTGGGCGAGACAGTCGCGGAACTGCTCCGCGACCCGGTACGGCTCGCCCGGCTGCGTGCCGCGTGCGCCGAGCGCGCCGCCGCCCTCCCGACCGGAGAAGAGCGCGTCACCCATGTGCTGGCGGTCTACGACGAGCTCCTGGGCCTCCGGCGCTGACGCACCCCCTCGCGCCGCCGTCGGGGCGGGGGCGCCCGAGAACGTCGTCCGGCGCGCGTCGCGCCCTACGTGCTGGAGGCGCGGACGACGAGCTGGGCCGGGGTGACGACCGGGGTGGGAAGCGGGCCCGACGGGGAGGGGTCCAGACGGCGCAGCAGCAGTTCGGCCATCATCCGCCCCATTCCCTCCACGTCCTGACGGACCGTCGTCAGCGGGGGGTCCGCCCACGCCGCGGGCTCCAGGTCGTCGTAGCCGACGACCGCGACGTCCTCCGGCACCCGGCGCCCCGCCGCGCGCAGCGCGCGCAGCGCGCCGGACGCCATCAGGTCCGATCCGGCGAACACCGCGTCCAGCTCCGGCTCACGAGCGAGCAGTTCGCGCATCGCCCGTTCGCCGCCCTCGGCGGTGAACGCGCCGTGCGCCTCGCCCGCGCCCGCAGCCCCTGCGGCGGCCAGCGCGTCCCGGTGCCCCTGGAGGCGGTCCAGCGCCGAGGTCTGGTCCAGCGGGCCGGTGATGACGGCGATGCGGCGCCGGCCCCGCTCCAGCAGGTGTGCGACCGCCTGCCGGGCGCCGCCCCGGTTGTCGGTGTCGACGTACAGCAGGTCGGGGTCCTTGTCCGCGCCCGGCCAGCCGGGGCGGCCGCCGAAGACCGTGGGCAGCCCGGACTCCGCCGCCATCGCCGGAAGCGGGTCCTCGGAGTGCAGCGAGAACATCAGGGCGCCGTCGACGTGGCCGCCGGAGAGGTAGCGGCCGATCCGCGCGTAGTCCCGGCGGTGTTCCAGCAGCATGAGCAGCAACTGGGTGTCCCGCTCGGACAGTTCGCGGCTGATGCCGCGCAGTTGCTGGGAGAAGAACGGGTCGGAGAACACCCGCGTCTCCGGTTCGGCGATGACCACGGCCACGGCTCCGGTGCGGCGGGTCACCAGGCTGCGCGCGGCGCTGTTCGGCACGTAGCCCAGCTCCTCGACCGAGCGCTGCACTCTCTCGCGGACCTCGGTCCGTACGCCGGGGCCGCCGTTGACGACCCGCGAGACCGTCGCGCGGGAGACGCCCGCATGGGCGGCAACGGCCTCCAGGGTGGGCCGGGAACCGCGGACACCGTGCACGTCGAACTCCTATCCGTCGTCGGCCCTTGACGCTACCGCGAGCGCGCGGCATGGTGCATGACCACGGCGTGAGAGCGCTCTCAAGAAGGCGCGGTTCCGCCGGAAAGGCCCCACCCCTCCCGAAATCGACCCCCACCTGCGAGAGGTGAATGACATGGGCACGATGAACAGCCGCTTCACGCGGCGGATGTTCCTCGGCGGCGTCGCCGCCACCGCCGTCTCCGCCGGAACAGCGGCCGGCCTCGCCACCGCCGGCACCCCGCGCTCCGCACCCGCGCGCGGGACCGCGGCGACGATGGACCTCACCGTCGTCAACGAGACCGGCCGCTACGGCAACGCGGACATCCGTCTCTACGTGGTCGGCAACGACGGCACCCGCCAGGTGCGCCTGACCCCCGAGGGCACCGTCGCGCCCGTCGCCCTGTCGGACAACGGTCCGGACGGCTACACCGACTACGCCATCCCCCTCGCGGCCGGCGGCGCGACGACCCTGACGCTGCCGCACATGTCCGGCCGCATGTACGTCGCGCTCGGCGCGGACCTGAAGTTCAAGGCCGTCCGCGACGGCAACGGCAACGCCGCCCTCGCCTACCCCGCGGGCTGGGTCTCCGGCGACCCCAACTACGACGTGCTGCACGACTGCGCGGAGTTCACGTTCAACTCCGCCGGCATGTTCTGCAACACCACCATGGTCGACATGTTCAGCGTGCCGCTGTCCATCCGCCTCACCGGAGCGGCCGACCAGACCACCGGCACCCTCCGCCCGGGCGGACGGGCGCAGATCTTCGACGCGCTGCGCGGCAGCGGACCGTTCTCGTCCCTGGTCGTCGACGACCGGCGCGTCATCGCCCCCGGCCACGGCCTGGACGCCGGGCTGTTCCCCGCCGACTACTTCGGCGGCTACATCGACCGGGTGTGGGACACCTACGCCTCCCGCGACCTGCGGGTCACCACCAACGCCGGGACGTTCACCGGCCGCGTCTCCGGCGGGAGGCTCTCCTTCACCGGCCCCGCCAACGTGTCCTTCGACCGGCCCTCGACACGCGACGTCCTCTTCTGCGACGGGGCGCTCGCCGCCCCCAACGACGGCACGACCGGCCCCGTGGCCGCGATCCTCGGCGCCGGGTTCAACCGCACCACCCTGGCCGCGCACGCCGACCAGCCGACCGGCGACCCCGGCGGCTTCTACCAGGACGACCCCGCGCACGCCTACGCCCGTGCGATGCACGAGGCCACCGAGGACGGGAAGGCCTACGGCTTCGCCTTCGACGACGTCGGAGGCTACGCCTCCTACATCCAGGACGGAGCTCCGCGCTCCTTCACCCTGACGCTCACGCCGTTCTAGGCCGGCCCACGGCGCATCAGGCGTCCGCGTACGGCGGCGTCAGCCGCCGTACGCACCCGAGGCGGTCAGCCGCAGTGCCGTGTCGATCAGCGGCACGTGGCTGAACGCCTGCGGGAAGTTCCCGACCTGGCGGCCACGCACCGGGTCCCACTCCTCGGCGAGCAGCCCCAGGTCGTTCCGCAGCGCCAGCAGCCGGTCGAACAGCTTCCGCGCCTCGTCCACCCGGCCGATCATCGCCAGGTCGTCCGCCAGCCAGAAGGAACACGCCAGGAACGCGCCCTCGTTGCCCTCCAGGCCGTCGACGTTCGTGTCACCCTCCTCACTGGAGGTCGGGTAGCGCAGGATGAAGCCGTCGTGGGTGGACAGCTCGCGCTGGATCGCCTCGACCGTGCCGATGACCCGCTTGTCGTCCGGCGGCAGGAAACCCATCTGCGGGATGAGCAGCAGCGAGGCGTCCAGCTCCTTGGACCCGTAGTACTGCGTGAAGGTGTTCCGCTCGGCGTCGTAGCCCTTCTCGCACACCGTGCGGTGGATGGTGTCGCGCAGCTCCTGCCAGCGCTCCAGCGGGCCGTCGACGTCACCGGTCTCGATCAGCTTGCAGGTGCGGTCCACCGCCACCCAGGCCATCACCTTCGAGTGCACGAAGTGGCGGCGCGGGCCACGCACCTCCCAGATGCCCTCGTCCGGCTCGTCCCAGTGCTCCTCCAGGTAGTGGATCAGCCTGAGCTGCAGCAGCTGGGCGTAGTCGTTGCGGGCCAGACCGGTCATGTGGGCCAGGTGCAGTGCCTCGGTGACCTCCCCGTACACGTCCAGCTGGAGCTGCCCCGCCGCGCCGTTGCCGATGCGCACCGGCGCCGAGTTCTCGTAGCCCGGCAGCCACGTCAGCTCCCGCTCACCGAGGTCGCGTTCGCCCGCGATGCCGTACATGATCTGCAGGTGCTCCGGGTCGCCGGCGACCGCGCGCAGCAGCCACTCCCGCCAGGCCCTGGCCTCCTCGTGGTAGCCGGTACGCAGCAGCGACGAGAGGGTGATCGCGGCGTCCCGCAGCCAGGTGAAGCGGTAGTCCCAGTTCCGCGAGCCGCCGATGTCCTCCGGCAGCGAGGTGGTCGGGGCGGCGACGATGCCGCCGGTGGGGGAGTAGGTCAGCGCCTTCAGGGTGATCAGTGAACGCACCACCGCCTCGCGGTACGGCCCGTGATAGGTGCAGTGCTCGACCCAGCGCCGCCAGAACTCCTCGGTGTTGCGCAGCCCGGCCTCCGGTGTCGGAAGCGGCGGCGGCTCCTTGTGCGAGGGCTGCCAGCTGATCGACAGGGCGATCCGCTCGCCCGGCGCCACGGTGAAGTCGGCGTACGTGGTGAGGTCCTCGCCGTACGTCTCCACATCCGTGTCGAGCCAGACCGAGTCCGGGCCGGCCACGGCTACCGAACGGCCGTCGACCTTGTGCATCCACGGCACCACCCAGCCGTAGGAGAACCTCATCCGCAGGGCGGAGCGCACCGGCACCCGGCCGCTCACGCCCTCGATGATCCGGGTCAGCTGCGGCGTGCCGGTGCCCCGCGGCGGCATGAAGTCGATCACGCGCACGGTGCCGCGGGCGGTGTCCCACTCCGATTCCAGGACCAGCGACTCGCCGCGGTACCGCCGGCGGGTGGCCGGCGGCGGGGTGCCGTCGGGGGAGTGGGCCGGGCCGATCCGCCAGAAGCCGTTGTCCTCCGTCCCCAGCAGACCGGCGAAGACCGCGTCGGAGTCGAAGCGGGGAAGGCAGAGCCAGTCGACGGAGCCGTTCAGGCAGACGAGGGCGGCCGTCTGCATGTCTCCGATCAGTGCGTAATCCTCGATGCGCCCTGCCACGTGCGTCTCCAGTCGAGCTGCGGTTCACGCGCCGCGGGGCGCGTATACGTCCATCCTGCCCATGCGAGTGTCCGGGCAGCATACGTGCCGTGCAATGTGATTCGTCCGACCTCGCGGTCCATCCCTGGACCGCCACGGTCACAGCCTGCCACTGATACCCTGGTGGCCCGTGGACCGGTGGGCACGGAATCGGCATCCGATCCCGAGACGGCAGCCCCCCGACCGCAGCGACGGTACCCCTGCGCGACCTGCCTGGTAGCCGGTGCGCACCCCACCAAGCGACCACGGGAGCCCCCTCTTGGCCATGCCGAACCGACCTTCGTCGTCCGTGACGACCAAGCACCTCTTCGTCACCGGGGGTGTCGCCTCCTCGCTCGGCAAGGGGCTGACCGCCTCCAGCCTCGGAGCGCTGCTCAAGGCGCGCGGCCTGCGGGTCACCATGCAGAAGCTCGACCCGTACCTCAACGTCGACCCGGGCACGATGAACCCCTTCCAGCACGGCGAGGTGTTCGTCACCAACGACGGCGCCGAGACGGACCTGGACATCGGCCACTACGAGCGGTTCCTGGACGTCGACCTGGACGGGTCCGCGAACGTGACCACCGGCCAGGTGTACTCCTCGGTGATCGCCAAGGAGCGGCGCGGCGAGTACCTGGGGGACACCGTCCAGGTGATCCCGCACATCACCAACGAGATCAAGAACCGCATCCGCCGGATGGCCGCCGACGACGTGGACGTCGTCATCACCGAGGTCGGCGGCACAGTCGGCGACATCGAGTCCCTCCCCTTCCTGGAGGCCGTCCGCCAGGTCCGGCACGAGGTGGGCCGGGACAACGTGCTGGTGGTGCACATCTCGCTGCTGCCCTACATCGGGCCCTCCGGCGAGCTGAAGACCAAGCCCACCCAGCACTCCGTGGCCGCGCTGCGCAACATCGGTATCCAGCCCGACGCCATCGTGCTGCGCGCCGACCGCGAGGTGCCCGTCTCCATCAAGCGGAAGATCTCGCTGATGTGCGACGTCGACGACGCCGCCGTGGTCGCCGCCATCGACGCCAAGTCGATCTACGACATCCCCAAGGTGCTGCACTCCGAGGGCCTGGACGCGTTCGCCGTCCGCAAGCTCGACCTGCCCTTCCGCGACGTGGACTGGACGCAGTGGGACGACCTGCTGCGCCGCGTCCACCAGCCCGACCACGAGGTGACCGTCGCGCTGGTCGGCAAGTACATCGACCTCCCCGACGCCTACCTCTCCGTCACCGAGGCCATCCGGGCCGGCGGCTTCGCGAACAACGCCCGGGTGACCATCAAGTGGGTCACCTCCGACGACTGCCGCACCGCCGCCGGCGCCCGCGAGCAGCTCGGTGACGTGGACGCCGTCTGCATCCCCGGCGGCTTCGGCGAACGCGGCGTCGAGGGCAAGCTCGCCGCCATCACCTACGCGCGCGAGAACCGGGTCCCGCTGCTGGGCCTGTGCCTCGGCCTCCAGTGCATCGTGGTCGAGGCCGCCCGCAACCTCGCGGGCATCGACGGCGCCGACTCCACCGAGTTCGACCAAGGAGCAGCCCACCCGGTGATCTCCACCATGGAGGAGCAGCTCGACATCGTCGCGGGTGAGGGCGACATGGGCGGCACCATGCGGCTCGGCCTCTACCCCGCCAAGCTCGCCGAGGGCTCCCTCGTGCGCGAGGTCTACGGCGGCGAGCCCTACGTCGAGGAGCGGCACCGCCACCGCTACGAGGTCAACAACGCCTACCGCTCGGAGCTGGAGAAGAAGGCCGGACTGGTCTTCTCCGGCACCTCCCCCGACAACAAGCTGGTCGAGTACGTCGAGTACCCGCGCGAGGCCCACCCCTACCTGGTCGCCACCCAGGCCCACCCGGAACTGCGCTCCCGGCCGACCCGCCCGCACCCGCTGTTCGCGGGCCTGGTCCGGGCCGCCGTCGAACGGCAGGGTGGCCGGCCCGGGCAGGTCGCAGCCGACCGTACCGCCGAGGAGGCCGGAGCGTGACCGACCGCCTCGCCGACAGGGCCGAGGAATGGCCCGTCGTCGGCACCGACGTCCCCTTCCGCGGCAACAAGACCAGCGTCCGCACCGACGAGGTGGAGATGCCCGACGGGCAGGTCGTCGGGCGCGACTACCAGGTGCACCCCGGGTCGGTGGCTGTTCTCGCCCTGGACGACCAGGACCGGGTGCTGGTGCTCAGCCAGTACCGCCACCCCGTGCGGCACACGCTGTGGGAGATCCCGGCCGGCCTGCTCGACGTACCCGGGGAGAACCCGCTGCACGCCGCTCAGCGCGAGCTGTACGAGGAGGCGCACGTCAAGGCGGAGGACTGGCGGGTGCTGGTCGACGTCTACACCACGCCCGGCGGCTGCGACGAGGCCGTGCGCATCTTCCTGGCGCGCGGCGTCACCGACGCGGAGGGCGAACGCTTCGCGGTCAGCGAGGAGGAGGCCACCATGGAGCAGGCCCGGGTCCCGCTGTCCGATCTGCTCTGCGGTGCGCTCGCCGGCGAGCTGCACAACAACTGCCTCGTCGTCGGCGCGCTCGCCCTGCACGCCGCCCTCACCTCCGACGGTCTCGACGCGCTCCGGGCCGCCGACGCCCCCTGGCCGGCGCGGCCCTTCGAGGCCTGACCAGGGAGTGTGATCCGCCCGTCCCGTCCCGTCCCGCCCGACGTCTCGTGTCCCGTGCGCACGCACCTGACGCCTCGTGAGGTCCATGGCCCGGTGCAGTGATCCTCGGGAACCGTCGGGCCGCCCGCCCGCCGTGCGCGTCCTTCCGGGACGCGCACGGTGAACTACGCTCGACGGGTCCCCGCCCGCTCCGCGCGGCGGGTCGTACGCCCCCGCACCCCCGGCGCGGAGGGTTCCCCCACAGGCGCAGGCGGACGGGAGCATGGCCCGTGACGGAGCAGGCGGTGCGGCACGGCACGCCGACGGCGGGCGGCCGCCCCGACGGAGGATGTTTCTTCGTCGGACGGGACCGGGAACTGCGGCGGCTCCGCACCGATCTGGAGTCCGCCGGACTCGGCACCCTCGCGGGCCGCCCCGCCCCGCACAGCCGGGTGCTGCTCGTCGCCGGGCGGCCCGGTTCCGGGCGCACCACGCTGGCGGAGGCCTTCGTCCGCGAGGTTGCCGGACGCTACCCCGACGGCGTGCTGCGGGCCCGGCTCACCGACCCCGGCGGCATGCCCGTGCCGACCGAACGCACCGCACGCGACCTGCTGACCGCGCTGGGCGCCGGGGGCGCACCCCCCGGCGCCGACCCCGACGACCTCACCGCCGTGCTCCGCAGCGAACTGGCACGGCGACGGGTGCTCCTGTTCTGCGACGACGTGGCCGCCGCCGAGCAGCTCGGCGAACTCGTCCCCGAGAACCGCGACTGCCTCGTGGTCGCCGTCGCCTCCGGCCCCCTGACCGGCGTCCCCGACATCCGCCCCTGCGCGATGGGCGGAATCGACCGGGCCGCCGCCGTGGAACTGCTCCGCAGCCGCGTCGGCACCTCGCCCCGGCTCACCGTGGACCCGCGGCGCGCCGAATCGCTCGCCGAGGCCTGCGGCGACCTCCCCGCAGCCCTGCGCATGGTCGGCGGCTGGCTCGCAGCACGCCCCAAGCTCTCCGTCTCCGACGCCACCGCCCAGCTTCTCGGCACCCCGGACGGCCATCCGGACACCGGCGGCACCTCCGGCACCCGCACCCCCGACTTCCTGGCTCGCGCCTTCCACCTGGTCGCCGGCTCCCTGCCGGCGCCCGCCGGCCGGCTGCTGCGCTTCCTCGCCGTGGCGCCTGCCGGATTCGTCGACGCGCAGCACGCCTCCGCCCTCACCGGCTGCTCGCCGGAGACCGCCGAGGAGACGCTGCACCGGCTGCACGCCCTGGGCCTGCTGCACCACGCCGCGCCCGGCTGCTGGACGGTCCCCGGCTGCCTCGACCCGCTGTTGCGGGCCGAACTCGACGCCCGCGAACGCCCGGCCGAGGTGATGCTCGCCCGCGCTCGCATGCTGGAGCGCACCGTACGGCGGCTGCACGCCTGCCGCGCCGTCACCGAGCCGCCCGGGTCGCCCGCCCGCACGAAACTCGCCGGGATGCCGCGCCCGCTGCGCTTCGACAGCGCCCGCGAAGCCCGTGACTGGCTGGAATTGCGGCGGCCCTCGCTCCTCGCCGCGGCCCGCCTCGCCGTCGCCGAAGGCGCCGGCGAACTCGACACCCTGCTCCGCCGCCTGGTGCACGCGCTGGGCCGTTGCTTCGCCGCGCACCGCACCCCCGAGGAGGCCGCACCCGAGGTTTACCGGCTCCAGGAACTGGCCCTCCAGGTCGCCGAACGCCGCGCCCTGGAGCCCGATCGCGCCGCCGCCCTCCTCGCCCTCGCCGACATGGACGCCGCCGCCGGACGCCTCGCCGCCGCCGGCGACCGCTACCGGCGGGCCCTGGACGCCGCCCGGGCCTGCCGGGACGGCGTCGCCGCCACGGTGATCCCGGAGCGCCTGGGCGACACCCACGGACGGCTCGGCGACTGGGCGCGCGCGGCCGACTGGTACGGTCGCGCGCTCTCCCTGCGCGAGTCCGCCGGCGACCCGCACGAGGTCGCCCGCCTGCACGGCCTGGTCGCCGACGCCCAGGCGCGGAACGGCGACACCGGCGAGGCCCTGCGCACATGGCGTGCGGCCGCCGCCCTGCACCGCAGGCTGCGCGACCCGGCAGGCCGCGGACGCGCGCTCGGCGAGGTCGGCCGCCTCCAGCAGCGGCGGGGCCGGCCCGACGAGGCGCTGCGCAGCTGCCGGGAGGCGCTCGCCGAGGCGCGCCGGGCCCGCGACCCGCTGCTCCAGGCGGAGCTGCGGATGTGCCTGGCCGACGTGTGCGACGCGGCGGGCGACCCGGTCGCCGCCGCGCGGCACCGTTCCGCGGGTGAGGAGCTGCGCGACCTTACCGAGCGGTAGGGCGAGGGCGTGCGGGCCCGCGTGGTGGACCCAAGGTGGCAGCCGCGTCACCCCTGGTGCCGACCTGCGAAATCAATAGCAGGATCGGAAAAGATTGACCCATTGCAAGGCTAGACAGTGCGGCATCCTTCATTAGACTGGCTGCGCTGTGGCCGTTCCGCCTGCATCCGGCATCCACCCCTCTATGCTGAGATGGCAGGAAACGGGCCTGGCCCTTCTCCTGCATCCCCGAAGCAAGGACCGTGATCGACGTGAAGGTCGGCATCCCCCGCGAGGTCAAGAACAACGAGTTCCGAGTGGCCATCACCCCGGCCGGCGTCAACGAACTCGTGCGCAACGGCCACCAGGTCTACGTGGAGCTCGGAGCCGGCCTCGGCTCCTCCATCGCGGACGACGAGTACACCGCCGCCGGGGCCACCATCCTGGCCACCGCCGACGAAGTGTGGGCCACCGCCGACCTGCTCCTGAAGGTCAAGGAGCCGATCGCCGAGGAGTACCACCGGCTCCGCAAGGACCAGACGCTCTTCACCTACCTGCACCTCGCCGCCTCCCGCGACTGCACGGACGCACTGCTCCAGTCCGGCACCACCGCGATCGCGTACGAGACCGTCGAGACCGCGAACCGGGCGCTGCCGCTGCTGGCCCCGATGTCCGAGGTGGCCGGCCGGATCGCCCCGCAGGTCGGCGCCTACCACCTGATGCGCTCGGCCGGCGGTCGTGGCGTGCTGCCGGGCGGCGTTCCGGGCACCCCCGCGGGCCGCGCGGTCGTCATCGGCGGCGGCGTCTCCGGCTGGAACGCCACCCAGATCGCAGTGGGCATGGGCTTCCACGTCACGCTCCTGGACAAGGACATGAACAAGCTGCGCGAAGCCGACCGCATCTTCGGCACCAAGGTGCAGACGGTCGCCTCGAACGCGCTGTCCCTCGAACAGGCCGTCCTTCAGGCCGACCTGGTCATCGGGGCCGTGCTGATCCCGGGCGCGAAGGCCCCGAAGCTGGTCACCAACGAGCTGGTCTCCCGCATGAAGCCGGGAAGTGTCCTTGTCGACATCGCGATCGACCAGGGCGGCTGCTTCGAGGACTCCCGCCCCACCACCCACGCCGAACCCACCTTCCAGGTGCACGACTCGGTCTTCTACTGCGTCGCCAACATGCCCGGCGCGGTGCCCAACACCTCGACCTACGCGCTCACCAACGCGACGCTGCCCTACATCGTCGAACTCGCGAACCGCGGCTGGCGGGACGCCCTGCGCCGGGACGCCGCTCTGGCGAAGGGCCTCAACACGCACGAGGGCCAGGTCGTCTACGGTCCCGTCGCGGAGGCGCACGGCCTGTCCTCCACCGTGGACCTCTCCACGCTGCTCGGCTGACAAGTCGACCTGGGCGGCGACGGGTCAATGTCCGTCGTCAACGTCACCGACGCCGTGTCACCGGCCGGGCTCCGACACTCGGGGCCCGGCCGGTCGTGTGAGCTGCGGGCGCCCGCCGGTCGCACGACCGGCTGTCGAGCGGGTCGACTCGAGCGGAACTGTGCTGTTCATCCGTTACGTGCCGCCCGGAAACCTCGCGCGCAGAGCCGTGACGCCCTTGACAGCGGGACGTTCACATGCCGACGGATCGCACCGTGTCCGACGGTTTGTGTTGCTGCGGGGGGCCGACACGCCATAGAGTCACCAGTCGTCGGCACGGTGCACGCTGACCTTGTCCATAAGTTTCCTGGTCGCCTAGGAGGTAGAACGACTTGTGAACGAGTCGACATTCACTCCCGGGGGTGGTCAGCCGGGAGCGTCGGTAGCGGGACGGGGCGCCACGGGGCCAGAGGCTGTCGGCTCCGTCGCCGTTCGCACCTTCACCGCCCGCCAGGGCACCCAGCCGCACTCGACAGCCCACCAGAGCATGGACGGTCACCACGTGAACGCCTCGGCCGGCGACGGCACGGACCACGCATCCGGCGACCGCTTCGCCGACTACGACCACAACGCCCCGGACCTGCCGGAAGGTCATTTCTACGACCCCGACGCGGAGTTCGAGCCGGACCCCGAGTACGCGGCCACCCTCGCGCCCGACGCGGCCCGCCAGCGCCGCGAGCGCATCGGCCCCACCGGCCGTCCGCTGCCGTACTTTCCGATCCCCGGCCCGGTCAACGAGCACGGCCCGGCGAAGATCATCGCGATGTGCAACCAGAAGGGCGGGGTGGGCAAGACCACCTCGACCATCAACCTGGGCGCCGCGCTCGCCGAGTACGGACGCCGCGTGCTGCTCGTGGACTTCGACCCGCAGGGCGCGCTGTCCGTCGGGCTGGGCGTGAATCCGATGGAACTCGACCTGACGGTCTACAACCTGCTCATGGAGCGGGGCATGTCGCCCGACGAGGTGCTGCTCAAGACGGCGGTCGCGGGGATGGACCTGCTGCCGAGCAACATCGACCTCTCGGCTGCCGAGGTGCAGCTCGTCAGCGAGGTGGCCCGCGAGTCGACGCTCCAGCGTGCCCTCGCCCCGCTGCTGCCCGACTACGACTTCATCGTCATCGACTGCCAGCCCTCGCTCGGTCTCCTCACCGTCAACGCGCTGACCGCCGCACACAAGGTGATAGTGCCGCTGGAATGCGAGTTCTTCGCCCTGCGTGGCGTGGCGCTGCTGACCGAGACCATCGAGAAGGTGCAGGAGCGGCTCAACCCGGAGCTGAATCTGGACGGCATCCTGGCCACCATGTACGACTCCCGCACCGTGCACAGCCGCGAGGTCCTCGCGCGGGTCGTCGAGGCGTTCGACGACAGCGTGTACCACACGGTGATCGGCCGTACCGTCCGCTTCCCGGAGACCACCGTCGCGGGCGAACCGATCACCACCTACGCGTCCAACTCCGTCGGTGCCGCCGCCTACCGCCAGCTCGCCAGGGAGGTGCTCGCCCGGTGCCACGCCGAGTGAGTCTGCCGGCAGCCGACGAACTGTTCCGTACCACCGGGGGATCCGCGGTCCAGCCCTCCACCCCACCGCAGCCCGGCGGCGCCCCACGCGTCCCGGCGCCCGGCGGTGAGCACGCCCCGGCGGTGGACGACGCGCCGTCGGCCGACTCGCCCGGCGACCGCGCGGGCGATCGGCCCACCACCGGGCGCGCCGCGGACGCCGGACCCGCCGAGCACGGCACGCGCAGCACGGCCCGGCCGGGGCGCGGTGCCGTCCCCGGCCAGAACTCCGGTGGCCCGAACGGCCGTTCGGGCTCCGGCACCAACGGCACCTCGTCCGGCGGCGGACCGACCGCCACGGCCGCGGGCGGCGCCCCCGTAAGCACCGGAGCGGGCGGGCCGAACCGCTCCGCCGCGGGCATGAACCGCCAGCCCGAGGGAGCGGCCACTCCGCGCCGCAGCCGGGCCGCACGGCGCCCCAGCGGGCGGGAACGCCACGACGAGAAGATCACGGTCTACGTGTCCGCCGAGGAACTGATGGACCTGGAACACGCCCGGCTCGTCCTCCGCGGCGAACACGGACTCGCCGTCGACCGCGGCCGTATCGTCCGGGAGGCGGTGGCCGTCGTCCTCGCCGACCTGGAGTCCCGGGGCGACGCCAGCATCCTGGTCCGCCGTCTCCGCGGCCGATGAGCACGCCGCTCCGGGGAAACGCAGGTCCAACGGGGTGACACCGGCCGTCTGACACCGGTCGCGCCCAGTACGCTGCCCCGCACATGCCCACACCTGACGACCACGAGCCGCCCACCCGGGCCTCCCGCCGCCCCCTCGGCCGCGGCCCCGGCGCACCCTCCGCGCGCCCGCACGTGGCGGCCGACGGCGCGGCGCAGGCTTCCGAGGCCGCCGACGAGCCGCCCGCCGCCGCTCGGCGTCCCGCGCCGGACCCGGACCCGGAGCCCGCCTCTGCGCCCGGTGCGCTGCAGGAGGCGACGGCCACCGACGCCGTCCACGTGCACCACGAGGAATCGGAACCGCCGCGCGACGACGCGGTACGGCCCGCCACGGAGACCTCCGACGACGACGGGGACGCCGGCGGCGCGAGAGCCGTCACGTCCTCCCCTCCGCCTCCGGCGGAGACGAACGCCGCGGACGCGACGGAGATCACGGAGTCCTCCGCCACACAGACCCAGGACGCGGACGAGGGGGAGCGCGCGGAGGCCGTCGACGACGGCCGGTTCACGGTCCGTCTGGACAACTTCGAGGGGCCGTTCGACCTGCTCCTCCAGCTGATCTCCAAACACAAGATGGACGTCACCGAGGTGGCGCTGTCCCGCGTCACCGACGAGTTCATGGCCCACATCCACGCCATGGGCCCGGACTGGGATCTCGACCAGACCACCGAGTTCCTGGTCGTCGCCGCCACCCTGCTCGACCTCAAGGCGGCGCGGCTGCTCCCCGCGGCCGAGGTGGAGGACGAGGGGGACCTCGCGCTGCTCGAGGCCCGTGACCTGCTCTTCGCGCGGCTCCTCCAGTACCGCGCGTACAAGCGGGTCGCCGACATCTTCGCCGACCGACTCGCGGCCGAGGCGCGCCGCCATCCGCGGACGGTCGGCCTGGAGCCCCACCACGCCGAGCTGCTGCCCGATGTGGCGCTCACCATCGGGCCCGAGGGGTTCGCCAGGCTGGCGGTCAAGGCCATGCAGCCCAAGCCCAAGCCGCAGGTGTACGTGGAGCACATCCACGCCCCGCTGGTCAGCGTCCGGGAGCAGGCCGAGGTGGTCGTGGCCCGGCTGCGGGAGCTCGGTGAGGCGAGGTTCCGGGACCTGGTCGCCGACGCGCCCGACACGCTCACAGTCGTCGCCCGTTTCCTCGCCCTCCTGGAGCTGTACCGCGAACGCGCCGTGGCACTCGACCAGCCCGAGGCGCTCGGTGACCTGACCGTGCGGTGGACCGGCGGGGCGGCGACCGGCCGTCCGCTGGTCACCGACGAGTTCGACCAGGGACCGCAGCCGCAGCCCGGGACGCCGCCCGGGCAGAAGCCGGAGCAGGAACCCGAACCGGAGCCCGAGAAGGAGCCGCAGCCATGAGCGAGGAGACCTACGACGTCCTCGAGCAGGACGTGCCCGCCGTCCCGGAGGCGACGGACGGGACGGCGCCCGCGGGTGGCGACCGCGTCGCCGAACTCGAGCTCAAGCCCGCGCTGGAAGCGGTGCTGATGGTCGTCGATGAGCCCGCGACCGAGGAGCATCTCGCCAAGGTGCTGGACCGCCCGCGCCGCGCCGTCGCCGACGCGCTTCGCGAGCTCGTCGACGAGTACGCCGTCCAGCGTCGCGGCTTCGACCTGCGGTTCGTCGCCGGGGGCTGGCGTTTCTACACCCGCCCCGAGTACGCCGACGCCGTGGAACGGTTCGTGCTCGACGGCCAGCAGGCCCGGCTCACCCAGGCCGCGCTGGAGACCCTGGCCGTCGTCGCGTACCGTCAGCCGGTCAGCCGTTCGCGGGTATCCGCCGTGCGCGGCGTGAACTGCGACGGCGTGATGCGCACGCTCCTCCAGCGCGGTCTGCTGGAGGAGGCGGGCACGGAACCCGAGACAGGTGCGATCCTGTACAGGACGACGCACTACTTCCTGGAGCGGATGGGCCTGCGCGGCCTGGACGAGCTACCGGAACTCGCGCCCTTCCTCCCGGAGGCGGACGCGGTCGAGGGGGACACCCAGGAGGGCATGCCGTCGTTCGACGTAGACGACAGCGGCGACACCCAGACGACGACGGAACATTGATGCGAAGCAGCGGCAGGAACCCCGGCGGCGACCGTAACCAGCGCGGCGCGGGGAACAAGAGGGACGAGAAGCAGCAGCGGACGGGCAAGCCGCGTCCCGAGGAGCGCCGCTACGACACCGGCGGCGCCGGATCGGGCAGGAGCACGCCCGGAGGCAAGGGTGCTCCGGGAAGCAAGGGCGCCCCCGGAGCCAAGGGCCGCCCTGCGGGCGGGAAGGCCGGCGGCAAGGCCGGGGGCAAGGGAGCGGCACCGAGGAGCACCACCCGCAGCGGCGCCCCCAAGACGCGCAATCGCCGCGCATCCGCCCCGGCGCGTCCGCGCGAGTACGAGGCGCAGATCGAGGAGCGCAACCGCGCCCGTCACAGCAAGCCGCAGGTCACGCTGCCGAAGACGTTCGGTGAGGTGGACGGCGAGCGACTGCAGAAGGTCCTCGCCCGCGCGGGCATGGGCTCCCGCCGGGCCTGCGAGGACCTGATCGAGCAGGCCCGCGTCGAGGTCAACGGCAAGATCGTCGTCGAGCAGGGCCTCCGGGTCGACGCCGACAAGGACGAGATCAAGGTCGACGGCCTCACCATCGCCACCCAGTCGCACCTGTTCTTCGCGCTCAACAAGCCGGCCGGCGTGGTCTCCGCAATGGAGGACCCGGACGGCCGCCAGTGCCTCGGCGACTACGTGCAGAACCGCGAGACCCGGCTCTTTCACGTCGGCCGCCTGGACACCGAGACCGAGGGTCTGATCCTGCTCACCAACCACGGTGAGCTGTCCCACCGCCTCACCCATCCCCGCTACGGGGTGCGGAAGACCTACCTGGCCGCGATCCAGGGTCCGCTTCCGCGCGACCTGGGCAAGCGTCTCAAGGACGGCATCAGGCTGGAGGACGGCTACGCCAAGGCCGACCACTTCAGGGTCGTGGAGAACACCGGCAAGAACTACCTCGTCGAGGTCTCCCTGCACGAGGGCCGCAAGCACATCGTGCGCCGCATGCTGGCCGAGTCGGGCTTCCCGGTGGAGAAGCTGGTACGCACCCGCTTCGGGCCCATCGCACTGGGCGACCAGAAGTCCGGATGGCTGCGCCGCATGACCAACACCGAGGTCGGCATGCTGATGAACGAGGTCGGCCTCTGACCCTCACCTGGCTGCCGGACCTCGCCCCCGTCCTGGCCGAGCAGCAGCGGGACGGCCACCCGCTGCTGTTCGCCACCGTCTCCGGCGCCCGCCTCTACGCCTTCCCCTCCCGCGACTCCGACGTGGACCTGCGCGGCGTGCACCTGCTGCCCGCCTCCGCACTGCCGGATCAGCCCTCGGCCCGGGACGCGCTGCACGACCTCGTCGTCCGCGCCCGGCTCGGCGACACCTAGGACCTGTCCGGGCTCCGCCCGACCCCGACCCCGACCCCGAGTCCGGCGCCGACCCCGGGGCCGAGGCGCGGCGGACGCGGACGAGGAAGTCCTCGATCCGGCGCACGTCCGGCTCGGCGGGCAGCGGCGTCCGCGCGGCGGCAGCCTCCGACACCGTCCCGCAGCGTCCGGAACCGCTTCTCGACCTGCGCCCACGGGGTCTCGTCGTGCCGGATGGCCAGCAGCTCGTCGCGTTGTTCGCCCACGTCGAGCGTGAGCGTGCCCGTGCACAGCAGATCCAGCAGGGCGAGCTGGAGCCGCAGCAGGTGCATGGCGGGCTTGCCCGGCGGCGCACCCCGGCGCACCCGGGCCGCCTCGATCTTGCGGTGCTGCCGCGCCATCATCGCAGGGCCGACACCCATGGCCGGAGGGCCCGAGGGGTGGACGACGCGGGCGGGGACCCCGGCCGGTCCGTAGGCTGTACGCCATGCGCACCGCCCTCGTCATCGGCTCCGGTCTCATCGGCACCTCCGCGGCCCTCGCGCTCGCGGCGCGCGGTGTGCGGGTGTACCTGCGGGACGCCGACCCCGAGCGGGCGCGGACCGCGGCTGCGCTGGGCGCCGGTACCGCGGCGGAGCCGGAGGCCCCCGTCGACCTCGCCGTCGTGGCGGTGCCCCCGGCCCACCTGGCGGCCACCGTGGCCGAGGCGCAGCGGGCCGGCCTGGCCCGCGCCTACCTGGACGTGGGCAGCGTCAAGGGCGGACCGCGACGCGAGTTGAGCGCGGCCGGCGGAGACCTGACCAGCTACCTGGGGACGCACCCGATGTCCGGGCGGGAGCAGTCCGGTCCGCTGGCCGCCACGGCCGACCTGTTCGAGGGCAGACCCTGGGTGCTCACTCCGACACGGGAGACCGAGACCGAGGTGCTCAACCTCGCGCTGGAGCTGGTCGCGCTGTGCCGGGCGGTGCCGGTGCTGATGGACGCCGACGCGCACGACCGTGCCGTCGCGCTGGTCTCGCACACCCCGCAACTGCTCTCCAGCATGGTCGCGGCACGGCTGGAGAGCGCGGACGAGACCGCCGTACGCCTGTGCGGCCAGGGCATCCGCGACGTGACGCGGATCGCCGCCTCCGACCCGCGGATGTGGATCGACATCCTCTCCGCCAACCCCGGCCCGGTCGCCGACATCCTCGCCGACGTCGCCGCGGACCTCGCGGAGACGGTGTCCGCGCTGCGGTCGCTGGACTCCCACGACGAGGCCAAGCGCGGCAGCGGGGCGCTCGGCATCGAGGACGTGCTGCGGCGCGGCAACGCCGGCCGGTCCCGCGTCCCGGGCAAGCACGGCCAGGCACCCGCCGCGTACGACACGGTGGCGGTGCTGATCAGCGACCGGCCGGGCGAGCTGGCGCGGATCTTCGCGGACGCCGGCGCCGCGGGCGTCAACATCGAGGACGTACGCATCGAGCACGCCACGGGCCAGCAGGCCGGCCACGTCCAGCTGATGGTCGACCCCGCGGCCGTCGCCGTCCTCACCGCGGCCCTCAGGGAACGCGGCTGGGCGCTGCGCACGCAGTAGCCCGCTCGCCCTGCGCGCCCTGCCGGGGGCGCCCTCCGGTACGGCCGCCCTCCCGGGACGGAGGCCGTCCGGGAGCCGGTAGCCTTGTGCGGGGCCCCAGCGCAGCACCGTGCGCCCCGCCCCGCGTGATCCGAACCCGGTGCCCGAGAAAGGTCCACTTCACCGTGCAAACCGCCCCGGCCCCCGTCATCGTCGCCATCGACGGTCCCTCCGGCACCGGCAAATCCAGCACCTCCAAGGCGGTCGCCGCCAAGCTCGGGCTGCGCTACCTCGACACCGGGGCGCAGTACCGGGCCCTCACCTGGTGGATGCTCAGCCACGGTACGGACGTCGACGACCCGGCCGCCGTCGCGGCCGCCGCCGGACGCCCGGACATCGTCTCCGGCACCGACCCGGCCGATCCCACCATCACCGCGGACGGCGCCGACGCGAGCGGCCCGATCCGGACCAAGGAGGTCACCGATGCGGTCAGCGCGGTCAGCGCCGTCCCCGAGGTGCGGGAGCGGATCACCGCGCTGCAACGGGCCATCGCGACCGAGGCGCCGGGCGGCATCGTCGTCGAGGGCCGGGACATCGGCACCACCGTGCTCCCCGACGCCGACCTGAAGGTCTTCCTCACCGCCTCCCCCGAGGCGCGCGCGGCCCGCCGCAGCGGCGAGCTGAAGGGAGCGGAGGCCACCGACCTGGCCGCGACCCGCGCGGCTCTGCTCCAGCGGGACACCGCCGACTCCAGCCGCAAGACGTCCCCGCTGAAGAAGGCCGACGACGCGGTCGAGGTCGACACCACGGACCTCACCCTGGAGCAGGTCATCGAGTGCGTGGTCACCCTCGTCGAAGACAAGCAGCAGGCGCGGTGAGCGGTACCGGTCCCGGACCAGCCGGTCCCGGGCCGCGCGGCGCCGCCGTCGGCCGCGGGATCGCCATCGGTCTGATGCACGGCCTGTGGCAGCCGCGTGTGCTGGGCGCCTGGCGCGTCCCCGCGACCGGGCCCGCGATCCTCGCCGTCAACCACAGCCACAACATCGACGGCCCGCTGCTGCTCGGCACCTCGCCGCGCCCGGTGCACTTTCTGATCAAGAAGGAGGCGTTCGTCGGCCCGCTGGGCCCGTTCCTGCGCTCCATCGGGCAGATCGGCGTCGACCGGCACGCGGCCGACCGGGCTGCCACGACCGACGCCCTGGGCGTCCTCGCGCAGGGCGGAGTGCTGGGGATATTCCCCGAAGGCACCCGCGGCGAGGGCGACTTCGCCTCGCTGCGCGGCGGCCTTTCGTACTTCGCGCTGCGTTCCGGCGCCCCCGTCGTACCGGTTGCGGTACTGGGGAGCGCCGAGCGGCGCAGCCGCGTCGTCGGCGCGCTGCCGCCGCTGCGCGGCCGGGTGGACGTGGTGTTCGGCGAGCCCTTCGACGCCGGGGACGGCCCGGGCCGGCGTACGCGCGCGGCCCTGGACGCCGCGACCGTACGCATCCAGCAGCGGCTGACCGAGCACCTGGCCGAAGCCCGGGTGCTGACCGGCCGCCGCAGCCCCCACCCGAACGGGAAACGAGCACAGTGAACGAGGACCACGACGGCATGAACGAGCAGCACGCGACCGGCGACGGTCACGACCACGGCGAACTCGGCGACGCCGAGTACACGGAGTTCATGGAACTCGCCGCCGAGGAGGGCTTCGACCTCGACGAGGTCGAAGGCGCACTCGGCGAGGCGAGTCACGGCCCGCTCCCCGTGCTCGCCGTCATCGGCCGCCCCAACGTCGGCAAGTCGACACTGGTGAACCGCATCATCGGCCGCCGCGAAGCGGTCGTCGAGGACCGGCCGGGCGTCACCCGCGACCGGGTGACCTACGAGGCCGAGTGGTCGGGCCGCCGCTTCAAGGTCGTCGACACCGGCGGCTGGGAGCAGGACGTGCTCGGCATCGACGCCTCCGTGGCGGCGCAGGCCGAGTTCGCCATCGAGGCGGCCGACGCCGTGGTGTTCGTCGTGGACGCCGTGGTCGGCGCCACCGACACCGACGAGGCCGTCGTCAAGCTGCTGCGCCGGGCGGGCAAGCCGGTGGTGCTGTGCGCCAACAAGGTCGACGGTCCGTCCGGCGAGGCCGACGCCGCGTACCTCTGGTCGCTGGGCCTGGGCGAGCCGCACCCGGTGTCCGCGCTGCACGGTCGGGGCACCGGCGACATGCTGGACGAGGTGCTGAAGGTGCTGCCCGATGCGCCGCAGCAGACCTTCGGGGGCGGACTCGGCGGCCCGCGCCGCATCGCCCTCATCGGCCGTCCCAACGTCGGCAAGTCCTCGCTGCTGAACAAGGTGGCGGGGGAGAACCGGGTCGTTGTCGACGACCTGGCCGGCACTACCCGCGACCCCGTCGACGAACTGATCGAACTCGGCGGCGTGACGTGGAAGTTCGTGGACACCGCCGGCATCCGCCGCCGCGTCCACCTCCAGGAGGGCGCCGACTACTACGCCTCACTGCGCACCGCCGCCGCGCTCGAGAAGGCGGAGGTCGCCGTCGTCCTCGTCGACGTCAGCGAATCGATCAGCGTGCAGGATCTGCGCATCATCAGCATGGCGGTGGACGCGGGCCGCGCGCTGGTGCTGGCGTACAACAAGTGGGACACCCTGGACGAGGAGCGCCGCTTCTACCTCGAGCGCGAGATCGAGCGGGATCTCGGACAGGTGCAGTGGGCGCCTCGGGTCAACGTCTCGGCGCGCACCGGGCGGCACATGGAGAAGCTCGTCCCGGCGATCGAGACGGCGCTGGAGGGCTGGGAGACGCGCGTCCCGACCGGACGCCTCAACGCCTTCCTCGGCGAGATCGTCGCCTCCCACCCGCATCCGGTGCGCGGCGGCAAGCAGCCGCGCATCCTCTTCGGCACCCAGGCGGGCACCCGCCCGCCCCGCTTCGTCCTCTTCGCCTCCGGCTTCCTTGAGGCCGGCTACCGGCGGTTCGTCGAGCGCAGGCTGCGCGAGCAGTTCGGCTTCGAGGGCACGCCGATCCACCTGTCCGTACGGGTGCGGGAGAAGCGCGGCAGGAAGAAGTGAGGCGCGGGGGTGAGCGGCCGCCGCCGGGGCCGCCGGCGTACGAGGGAACGTGACGGTGCACCGCAGGGGCCGGGAACAGGAGTGTTCCGGCCCCGCGGCGGTGCCGCCGCGGGGCCGGGCGGGTTCTACAGCCCGTACCCGTGGCCGTCGCGCGGCGCGGGCGGCAGTGCCGCGCGGGCGTGTCGCCGCGTGGTGGACTGCTCGCCCCACGGACCGCCGTCGAGCGGCCGCAGGGAGTCGAGACGTCCGACGCGTTCGAACCGCTCGAAGCGCATCTCCTCCTCGCCCGTCCTGTCGCCGGGCAGTGCCCGGAAGAGCCGCTGGTACTCGGCGTAGAGCGCGTCGTAGATGGGCGTCGCCGAGCGCGGGTACGCCGGGTACACGGAGGCGACGGACGTGCCCGGCGCGCCGGAGACTCCGTGCGGATGCCGCATGGCGGGGACGTGACGGTGGCGCGGGGCGGGGTCGCTGCTGGATTCGTAGGGCTGCACGACTGTCCAAACGACACCGCCGCCCGGCGGATGCGGGGCCGGGCGGCGAATGACCTGATCGATGGGATGGAGCGGGGGAGGGGAGCGGCCGCCGCGGGGGCGGTCCCGGGCGGCCGCGGTGCCTCAGGACGTTCCGGCGAGCGGCATCGCCGCGGCCACCAGCGTGCCGCGCCGGGCCGACTTCTCCAGCGCGTCGCGCAGCAGGTCCTCACGTGGCTGTTGCCCGATGGTGCCGTGCGGCGAGGCGTACACCAGCACCGTGTGGTTCTTGTTGGCGGCGGTGCGCCAGCCCTCGGTGACGTCCAGCGGCTGGTGGGCCTGCCACCATGAGGTGGGCTGCGTGGTGCCCTCCGGCGGCGGCTGGAGGATGCCGTGCAGCTGGCCGACGGCCATCAGCACGGACCAGCCGTCCACCGTGCCGGGAGTGGTGTCCATGTCCGCGACGGGCTTGAAGCCCTCCTCGATCAGCATCGGCAGGAAGTCGTCGCCCGGACCGTCGGTGCCCGGCCGGGCGATCGGACCGGTGGGCTCCACCACGATCGCGGGGTGCAGCGTGTCGCCGATCAGTACCTGCCCGCAGGTGACTCCGAGCACGGCCTGGCGGGGGGCGCCGCCGAGCGTGCCCGCTTCGGCTCCCGCGGCCGGGTTCTGCCCGCCGGTGATGGTGGCCACGGCGCCCTGGAGCTGTTCCTCCGACACCCGCACCACCTGGGACGGCACGCAGGCGGAGTGCGCGAAGGCGAGCACGGCCGTCTCGTCGCCCACGAAGAGCACGGTGCTGGTGGGCTCCCGGCCGGTGTCGCCGGGGGTACGGCACGAGGTGCAGTCGTAGCTGCCCGGGGCGTTCTCCCCGGCCAGCAGCCGGCCGGCTTCTTCGTCGCCGATCTCGGCGCGTACGGCGTCGCTGACGTCGAGCATGGGGGGCACGGGGACTCCTGGCTTCTCGTGGCTTCTCGCGGATGACTGTCCGCCCGGCCAACCGGCGCGTCACTCCGGCGGTCACGTGCGGGACGCCGGGTTCGCCGGATCGAGTGCACCTCGTGGCAGCGGGCTGCCGGGCGCAGTCGAGGCGCGTAGGGTGGCCCGCACTCTTTGAGGAACGGAACCGTCCTCCATGCCTGGCAGACTCCTCCGCATGGTGGAGACCTCCGCACGCCTGCTGCGTCTGCTGTCCCTGCTCCAGGCCCACCGGGAGTGGTCGGGCGCCGATCTCGCCGCGCGGCTCGGCGTCACCCCGCGCACGGTGCGCCGTGACGTGGACAAGCTCCGCGGCCTGGGCTACCCCGTGCACTCCTCGACGGGCACGTCCGGCGGCTACCGGCTGGGCGCGGGCGCCGAGCTGCCCCCGCTGCTGCTGGACGACGACGAGGCGGTCGCCGTGGCCGTCGGCCTCCAGGCCGCCGCGCAGCTCGGCGTCCGCGGCATCGACGAGTCCTCCGGCCGCGCGCTGGCCAAGCTGGAGCAGGTCCTGCCGCACCGGCTGCGCCGCAGGGTCGGGGCGCTGACCGCTTACACCGTGCCGATGGCGCGCCCCCCTCGCGGGCCCGCCGTCGATCCCGCCACCATCACCGAACTCGCCCACGCCTGCCGGGACCACCAGGTGCTGCGGTTCTCCTACCGGGCGCACGACGGGGAGGAGTCGCGCCGCGTCGTGGAGCCGTACCGGCTGGTGAGCACCGCGCGCCGCTGGTATTTGGTGGGCTGGGACCGGGACCGTGCGGACTGGCGCACCTACCGGGCCGACCGCCTCACACCGAAGCCGCCGCACGGCCCGGGATTCACCCCGCGCACCCCGCCCGCGGAAGACCTGGCCGCCTGGGTCTCGGAGGGCGTCTCGACGAGGGTGTACGCCGAGCAGGCCACCGTCCTGCTGCACGCCCCCGTGGAGGAGGCGGCGGAACGCGTCTCGCTGTCCGCGGGCACCCTGGAGGGCGTGGACGAGCACAGCTGCCTGCTGCGCACCGGGGCCCACTCGCTGGACCTCATGGCCGTGCACCTGGTGATGCTCGGCTTCGACTTCGAGGTCCGCGAGCCCGTGGAGCTGGCCGCCCACCTGCGTTCCCTCCGGGACCGACTGGGGCGCGCGCTGGGCGAGCCGTGACCCGTCCTCCGGACGGTGCGGGGAGAATTCCGGGGCGTGCCGACATCCACCGGAAACGGGTGAATGCCTCTGTAGCCACAGGAGAACAGAAGACCGAAAAACGGGTCCTCCCGCGCAATTCCCGGAGGCGTCCCACGAGGGTCAGGGGAGGGAATTCCCACCCTGCCGGCCGTTCACCCTCGCATCGCGCGAACGGGTGAACGGATAACGCCACGCGAGTGTTCCACGTTGTGACACAAGTGTGACGCCCCGCGGATACGGTCCGGACTTCCGCGCCCGCGCCGCCGCGCCGTACGGTGGCGGCCATGGCACCCGAATCCGCAGATCCCGAGTCCCCGCAGGACGACCCCGAGCGCTACGTGGGGCTCGCCGCCGACGACGCCGAACGACGGGCGCGCGAGCAGGGCTGGTCCACCGTCCGCACCCTCGCCCCGGACGCGATCATCACGATGGAGTTCCTCTCCGGGCGGCTGAACCTCGCCGTCCGGGACGGCACCGTGGTGCGCTCCTGGAAGGGCTGACCGCCGCCCCGGCCGGGTGTGCACGCCCCGGCGGGCCGGGGCGGCGGAGGCGCCGTACCTCAGCGTCCCCGCGGCCCCAGCGTCGCGGTACGCGTCGCGGACGGGCGGTCCCCCCGCGCGGGGTGGGCCCGCCCCGTGGTGTGGCCCCGCACGGCGGCGGCGCGCCCGGCACCCGTCGGCTCGGCGTGCGCCCCGGCGTGCTGCCCGTCACCGTGCCCCGCGCGGGCGACGACCGGCGGGCCGGCCATCGGGGTCACCGGGACCGGGAACGGTCGGGCCCGGCCGACGGGCCGCAGACGCTCGCGGTAGGCGTAGATCTTCGCCTCCACCCGGGCGATCGAGGGCTCGCACCACGGCAGGCCCAGGAGGATGATCAGGCCGGCCACCCAGCCCAGCAGCACGTCGCTCAGCCAGTGCGTACCGAGGTAGACGGTGGTGGCCCCCACCCCGAGGGCGAACACGGCGGCCACCACTGACAGCACCCGCCGGGCGCGCGGGGTGGTCGCCAGATACGCCAGGATTCCCCAGGTCACGACCGCGTTCGCGGTGTGCCCGGAGGGGAATATGTCGCCGCCGGCGAAGAGCTCGGCCGAGCCGACCTGCGTGGCGTAGTGCGGGCCGAGGCGGCCCAGGCCGATCTTCACCGCGCCGACCGACACGTTGAGGACCAGCAGTGCGGAGGCCAGCACCAGCAGCGGACGGAGGGTTCGCTGGCGCCAGGAGCGCCAGCCCAGCCAGGCCGCCACCAGCACGGCCGTCGGTCCGCGCTGGCCCAGGACGACGAAGTAGTCCAGGAAGGCGTGGAACTCCGGCCACTGCTTGTAGGGCCTCAGGAGCATCAGCTGCCAGTCCCAGCGCACCAGTTCGGTGGTCAGCAGAACGGCGGCCACGATGAGTGCGTACACGACTCCCGTCGCGGCGAACAGGACCTTGCGGGTCCCGCTCATCCGCGGGGCGGGGTTGCTGGGCCGCTCAGGCTCCTGCTCGAGCCTGGCGAGCAATCGGTCGGTACGCACCCAGTCGACGTTACAACGCGTCGGTGAGGTGAACGCGCGTGTCCGCGCCTTTGTGATGCCGATGTGATGTGGAGTTCGTCTCGTTCCCGGTCTTATCCCTCGCATTTCGCCGCTCAATTCCCTCGGTCGACTCGCATTCCACCACCGGGTCGCCACGTAAGGAGTTCCCGGAAGAGCGGGACGGCGTTAACCGTCGCTTAATGCGGAATTCCAGTGCACGTTCGCCCGTCCGTTCACCGGGCGTGCGCACGGCGGGCGGTCGTGTGACCACCACGGGTACCCCCGCGGCCCCTCCGCACACGGCGGACCTGCGCGTCGGCCCGCGTACGTGACAGGCGCCACGGGAACCGGCCGCGGACTCGCGTACGCTGGCGCCCACTCGTGCCCGAAGCACCGAGCCGGGCGACAACCCCGCCGCGCCCGGCACTCCCCGCGGTGGCCGACGGCGGCGAGTGCAGGAGGAGGTGCGTACATGCCCGGGAACACTCCCGTGGCACGCGAGACGGCGGAAGTCCCCGCACAGAGGTCCGCTCCACCCCCCGCAGGCGAACGCGGGGCCGGACGCTGGACCGTCCTCGTGGTCCTCTGCGCCAGCCTGCTGCTGGTCTCCGTCGACGCCACCGTCCTGCACGTCGCCGTCCCCGCCGTGTCACAGGACCTGCAGCCGACCTCGACACAGCTGCTCTGGATCGTCGACGCCTACCCGCTGGTCTGCGCGTCGCTGCTCATCCTCTTCGGCACCCTCGGCGACCGCACCGGCCGACGGCGGGTGCTGCTGATCGGCTACGGCATCTTCGCGCTGGCCTCCGCGTTCGCCGCGTACGCGCACACCCCGGAGACGCTCATCGGCGCCCGGGCGCTGCTCGGCGTCGGCGGAGCGATGATCATGCCGGCCACGCTGTCCATCCTCCGGCAGGTCTTCACCGACCGGAGGGAGCGCGCGCTCGCCGTCGGCGTCTGGAGCGCGGTGGCCGCGGTGGGGGCGGCGCTCGGCCCGCTCTTCGGAGGTCTCCTGCTGGAACACTTCTGGTGGGGCGCGGTCTTCCTGATCAACATTCCGCTGATGGCGGTCAGCCTGCCCGTCGGCCGCCGGCTCCTCCCCGAGTCGACCGGTTCGGGCGACGGGCCCTGGGACGTGCTCGGCGCCCTGCTCGCCGCCGCCGGCCTGTTCGCCGTGATCCTCGGCGTGAAGCAGGCCGGGGACGGCGTGCCGCTGGCCCCGGGCACCCTGCTCCCGCTGCTCGCCGGTGCGGCGCTGCTGGCGGCGTTCGTCCGCAGGCAGCGCCGGCACGCGCACCCGCTGATCGACATGAAGGCGCTCGCCCGCCCCGCGTTCGGGACGTCGCTGGGCTGCATCGTGCTCACCGTCCTGGCCCTGGTCGGGCTGGCGCTCCTCGCCGCGCAGTACCTCCAGCTCGTGCTCGGCCTGTCGCCGCTGCAGACCGGGCTGCGGCTGCTGCCGCTCTCCGTCGCCGCAATCGCCGCCGGGCTGGTCGGCGCCCGCATGCTGCGCCTGATGGGCCCCCGGCTGATGGTCGCGCTCGGCTTCGGGGTGACGGCGCTCGCGGTGCTCTGCCTGGTCGCGGTCGTCGGCCAGGACGACCGGCCCGTGCTGCTCGTCGGCGCGTTCGTCCTGCTCGGCTTCGGCCTAGAGACGACGCTGTTCGGCTGCTATGAGTCGATGCTCAGCGAGGCGCCTGCGGACCGTGCGGGCGGGGCCGCGGCGGTGGGAGAGACGGCGTACCAGCTCGGCGCGGGCGTCGGCATAGCCCTGCTGGGCAGCGTGATGAACGCCGCCTACGCCCCGGGCGTACGGGACCTGCCCGGCGTGCCGTCCGCGGCGAGCAGGGACGCCGGACACTCGCTCGGCGAGGCGTACGGCGTCGCCGAGCGGCTCGACGGCGTGGCGGGGGAGGCGCTGAGGGCCGCCGCCCGCAGCGCCTTCGTGCACGGCCTGCACGTCACGCTCCTCGTCAGCGCCGGACTGCTGCTGCTCGGCGCGCTGGCCGCGCTGCGGCTGCCGGGCAGCGCGGACACCGCCCGTCGCCCCGCGGACCCGCCGCGCCCCGCACCGGGAGAGCACAGCCACCGTGGCGCGCGGGAGCAGCGGGAACAACCGGCCAAGGGCGCCGGTGCCCTCTTGTCCAGCGGCGCCGCACGCACCTAGCGTCGGACCAGACGATCACCCCGGAGGAACGCATGTCCGCGCTGCCGCCATTCGACCCGGCCGACCCGCTCGGCCTCGACGACCTGCTCGGCCCGGAGGACCGGGCGGTCCGCGACACCGTGCGCTCCTGGGCCGCCGACCGGGTGCTGCCGCACATCGCCGACTGGTACGAGCGCGGCGAACTGCCCGGCATCCGCGACCTGGCCCGCGAACTCGGCTCGATCGGCGCCCTCGGCATGTCGCTGACCGGCTACGGATGCGCGGGCGCGTCCGCCGTCCAGTACGGCCTGGCCTGCCTGGAGCTGGAGGCCGCCGACTCCGGAATCCGCTCGCTGGTCTCCGTGCAGGGCTCGCTGGCCATGTACGCCCTCCACCGCTTCGGCAGCGAGGAGCAGAAGGAACGGTGGCTCCCCCGGATGGCCTCCGGTGAGGTCATCGGCTGCTTCGGCCTCACCGAGCCCGACCACGGCTCCGACCCGGCGGGCATGCGCACCTACGCCAAGCGCGACGGGTCCGACTGGTTGCTGACCGGCCGCAAGATGTGGATCACCAATGGTTCGGTGGCCGGCGTCGCCGTCGTCTGGGCCGGCACCGACGACGGCATCCGCGGTTTCGTGGTGCCCACCGACACCCCGGGCTTCAGCGCACCCGAGATCCGGCACAAGTGGTCCCTGCGGGCTTCGGTGACCAGCGAACTCGTGCTCGACGAGGTGCGCCTGCCCGCCGACGCTGTGCTGCCGGAGGCGAAGGGGCTGCGCGGTCCGCTCAGCTGCCTGAGCCACGCCCGCTACGGCATCGTGTGGGGATCGATGGGCGCCGCGCGGGCCAGCTTCGAGAGCGCCCTGGACTACTCCCGCACCCGGGAGCAGTTCGGGAAGCCGCTGGCCGGTTTCCAGCTCACGCAGGCCAAGCTGGCCGACATGGCCCTCGAGCTGCACAAGGGCATCCTGCTCGCCCACCACCTGGGGGCGCGCATGGACGCCGGGAGGCTGCGTCCGGAGCAGGTGAGTTTCGGCAAGCTGAACAACGTGCGCGAGGCCATCGAGATCTGCCGCACCGCGCGCACGATCCTCGGCGCGAACGGCATCTCCCTGGAGTACCCGGTGATGCGGCACGCCACCAACCTGGAGTCGGTGCTCACCTACGAGGGCACCGTCGAGATGCACCAGCTCGTCCTGGGCAAGGCGCTCACCGGCGTGGACGCCTTCCGCTGACCGTCGGAGCGGGGGAGGGGCGTCCGGGAGGGACGTCCCTACCCTCAGCTCTGGTTGAAGAAGCCGCCCTCGGAGGCGCGGCGCTCCTCACCGCTGACGATCTTGTAGTCGGCGGGGGTGAGCAGGAAGACCCGCGTCGCCACCCGCTCGATGGAGCCGCGCAGCCCGAACGTCAGCCCGGCGGCGAAGTCCACGACCCGCTTGGCGTCCGCGGAATCCATGGACGTGAGGTTCACGATCACCGGAACGCCGTCCCGGAACAGCTCTCCGATGCCGCGCGCGTCCCGGAAGCCATCCGGGGTGATCGTGGCGATGCGGGTGCCCTGGTCCTGCGCGGTCTCGGCCGTCACCTGGACCCGGGGGTCGGTGACCCACGACTCCCGGGCGGCGTCGCCCGGCTCCGGCCCCTCGGCGTAATCGTCGTCGTAGTAGCGCATCTCGCTGTCGTCGACGAGGCCCAGCCAGGCACTCGCCTTGCGCACCGATCCCATGGACGCCTCCTCTCCTCTGCGCGCGGCTTCGAAAGTGCTGCCGTGACCGGCCCGCCGCGGGGCCCGCCATTCCTATGGTCTTCCATGAGGCTGACAATGTGCCAAGCAGATTGCCGCTCCGAGGGTGTTTCGTGACGGTTCTGGTGCAGAAAACATGCTGCCCGATCAGCGATCCTGCCGTATACGGGTGATGACGGTGCGAAAGATTCTGCCCTTCCCCCCGGACGGGTGGCAGGAACGACATACGGGTGACCGGGGCGTGGCTTCCAGCCTTCCCCCGCTTCCTGCGATGATGCGCTGTCACGACGTAACGGGGGAAACGATGTTCGGAATCATCAGGCCCTGCCGCCATCGACTGGGAACGGAAATGCAGCGTGCCTGGGCGGCCCACCTCTGCGGACTGTGCCTGGCCCTGCGCACCGACCACGGGCAGTTCGCCCGTGTGGTCACCAACTACGACGGACTCGTTCTGTCCGCTCTCACCGAGGCCCAGACGGCCGACGTGCGCGGCGGCAGGCGTACGGCCGGCCCGTGCCCGCTGCGCGGCATGCGGACCGCGTCTGTGGCGCAGGGCGAGGGCGCACGGCTCGCCGCCTCGGTCTCCCTGGTCCTGGCCTCGGCGAAGACCCGCGACCACGTCGCCGACGGAGACGGACTCCTCGCTCGCCGGCCGGTGGCCGCGGCCGCCCGTCGGGTCGCCACCGGCTGGGAACGGGCCGGTGCACGTACGGGCGCGTCCCTCGGCTTCGACACCGCGCCGCTGGTCGACGCCGTCGACCGGCAGCCGCTGGTGGAGGCCGCCGCCGGTCCGGGCGGCGACCTCCTCGCCGTCACCGAACCCGCCGAGACGGCCACCGCCGCGGCCTTCGCCCACACCGCCGTGCTTGCGGGACGTCCGCACAACGCCGCCCCGCTCGCCGAGGCGGGACGGCTCTTCGGCCGCCTCGCCCACCTGCTCGACGCCGTGGAGGACCGTGCGGCCGACGAGGCCGCGGGCGCCTGGAACCCGGTCACGATCACGGCCACGCCCCTGCCCGAGGTGCGGCGCCTGTGCGACGACGCGGCGCACGGGGTCCGGCTCGCCCTGCGGGACGTCGACTTCGCGGACGGCCGGCTCGTGCACCGGCTGCTGGCCCACGAATTGCCACGCGCCGTCGACCGCGCCTTCGGCGCCACCACCTGCAGCCACGGCGCGCCCGGCCCGGTGCCCCTCGGGAAGCCGGTCCCCGGCAACCCGTACGCGGCGGGCGGCGGCGACCCCGACGGCGCGGTTGGCCCGTTCGGCCAAGGTGGGCCTTCCGGTTCCGGCGGACGGGGCGGTTCCGGTGGACCGGGCGGCCCCGGCGGGCCGGGAGCGCACCTGCCCGGTGGTGGACAGCAGCCGTCCCGCGGGCTGCTGGCCGGCTGCGGGGCCTTCCTGGGCCTCCTCTGCACCTGCCGGATCTGCTGTGCCAAGGAGTATCGGGGGCCCTGGTCGCGCAAGAGGCGCAAGGGGTGCTCCCGGCACTGGGACTGCGCGTGCGACTGCTGCGAGTGCGACGGCTGCTGCTGCGACTGCGGGGCCTGACGCCGCCCCGCCGCGACGGTTCCGAGCGGGTCCCGAAGCCCTTCCCGGAGGGCTCGACCCCGGCTACCGGCGGGTTTACCGTGGGGGATAAGTCGGACTTTGGGGGCCAGTCATGATCGTCGAGCTCATCCTTGCCGCACTGGCCGGCGGCGCCGTCTACGCAGGCGCCGCCGCACGCGTCATCCGGCAGTACGAGCGGGGGCTGGTGTTCCGCCTCGGCAAACTGCAGTCCACGCTGCGCGATCCCGGGTTCACGATGGTGGTGCCCGGGATCGACCGCCTGCAGAAGGTCAACATGCAGATCGTGACCCTCCCCATCCCCGCCCAGGAGGGCATCACCCGGGACAACGTGACGGTACGGGTCGACGCCGTCGTCTACTTCCGCGTCATCGATCCGGCGGACGCCGTGGTGCGCGTCGAGGACTACCGGTTCGCCGTCTCGCAGATGGCGCAGACCTCGCTGCGGTCGATCATCGGCAAGAGTGAGCTCGACGACCTGCTGTCCAACCGGGAGAAGCTGAACCAGGGGCTGGCCATCATGATCGACAGCCCGGCGGTCGAATGGGGGGTCAACGTCGACCGCGTGGAGATCAAGGACGTCTCGCTTCCGGAGAGCATGAAGCGGTCGATGGCCCGGCAGGCCGAAGCCCAGCGCGACCGGCGGGCGCGCGTCATCAATGCCGACGCCGAACTGGAGGCGTCGAAGAAGCTCGCCCAGGCGGCGCGGGCGATGTCCGACACGCCGGCGGCGCTCCAGCTCCGGCTGCTCCAGACCGTCTCCAGCGTCGCCACAGAGAAGAACTCCACCCTGGTACTGCCCTTCCCCGTCGAGCTGCTCCGCTTCCTGGACCGCTCGCAGCGCACCGGCGACTACGGTCCCCCGGATGCGGGCGCCGGTTCGGCTGAAGAGGCGGAGGCGGACGCCGTCCGACGCGAGCTGGCTGCCGAAGGCGTGCCCGCCGAGGGGGAGATCGGTGCAGGTCCCGACCAGGATGTGGGGATCGTGCCCCCTGTGGACGTTCACCCCGAACTCGAACTCGGGGAAAAGCGGACGGATTCCGGGAACCAGTAGGCCGATTACCGGACAGTTCCGGCTTTTCGGGGGTTGTGTCGCCTGGAGTGACGCGTGATACTCGGCGGTCACATTGGCATGGACGCGCCTCCCCCCACTTCGGCGTGCCCGTGCCTCCACCCTCCGGGTGTGCCCCGTCTCGGGCCCACCCGCCCCCACAGGAGGTCGAGAGTTGAGACACCGTCGGATACCCAAGCGCCGCGCCGCAGTCGCCGGAGCGGCCGTGGCCGCCCTCGTCGGGGGATCGCTGACCCTGGCCAACGCCAACGCCAGTGAGAGCCCGGCGCCCGCGCCCGCACCCAAGACCCTCTCGGTGCAGGCGGCGACCGGCCTCGCCGACAAGCTCGTCGGCGACGTCGAGGGCCACGCGGGCGCGTACTACGACGCGGACGCCAAGCGCCTCGTGGTGAACGTCGTCGACGCGGCGGCCGAGAAGACCGTCGAGGCGGCCGGTGCCGAGGCCCGCGTCGTCGAGCACACCCTGGCCCAGCTGAACTCGGTGAAGGACACCTTCACCGAGCGAGACCTGACCGGCACCTCCCGGGTCGTCGACCCGGTGACCAACAAGGTCGTCATCACCGCCGACCGTACGGTCTCCGGAGCCGAACTGGCCGACCTGAAGAAGCAGGTGAAGGCCGAGGGCGGCAAGGCCGTCCTCAAGCGCACCGAGGGCGAGTTCACCACCCGCATCGCAGGCGGGGACGCCATCTACGGCGGCGGCTCCCGCTGCTCGCTCGGCTTCAACGTCACGGTGGGCGGCCAGCCCGGCTTCATCACCGCCGGCCACTGCACCGAGGCCGTCTCCACCTGGACCGACGAGGCCGGCGCCACCCTCGGCGACACCGAGGGCAGCAGCTTCCCGGGCGACGACTACGGTCTGGTGATGTACTCGGGCAGCGTGGACAACCCGAGCGAGGTCAACCTCTACGACGGCACCACCCAGGCCATCTCCGGCCCGGGCGAGGCCACCGTGGGCATGCAGGTGACCCGCAGCGGCAGCACCACCCAGGTGCACAGCGGCACCGTGGAGGCCGTCAACGCCTCCGTCTCCTACCCGCAGGGCACGGTCGACGGTCTGATCCAGACCGACGTCTGCGCCGAGCCGGGTGACAGCGGTGGCGCGCTCTTCGCGGGCGACAAGGCGATCGGCCTGACCTCCGGCGGCAGCGGCGACTGCAGCTCGGGCGGCCAGACCTTCTTCCAGCCCGTCAGCGAGGCGCTCGACGTGTACGGGGCGACTCTCCCCTGACGCCGACGCGCACGCGGTGACACCACGACGGTGCCCCCGGACCTTCCCGGTCCGGGGGCACCGTCGTGTGCGCGCAGCGCGCTCGGGCGGGAGCGTCAGCGGGACTCGGCCGCGACCAGCTCCGCGATCTGCACGGCGTTCAGCGCCGCGCCCTTGCGCAGGTTGTCGTTGGACAGGAACAGCGACAGCCCGTTCTCCGCGGTCTCGTCGGCGCGGATGCGGCCCACGTAGCTGGCGTCGGCTCCCGCGGCCTGGAGCGGGGTCGGGATGTCCGACAGCTCCACGCCCGGCGCGCCGGCCAGCAGCTCCCGCGCGCGCTCCGGGCTCAGCGGGCGCTCGAAGCGGGCGTTGACCTGGAGGGAGTGGCCGGTGAAGACCGGCACGCGCACGCAGGTGCCCGACACCTTCAGGTGGGGAACGTCAAGGATCTTCCGGGACTCGTTGCGGAGCTTCTGCTCCTCGTCCGTCTCGTCGAGGCCGTCGTCCACGATCGAGCCGGCGAGGGGCAGGACGTTGAAGGCGATCGGGCGCTTGAACTTGTTCCCCTCCGGGAAGTCCACCGCGTCGCCGGCGAACGTCAGGCGGGTGGCGTCCGTCTCCACCGCCTTGCGGGCCTGCTCGTCCAGCTCCGCCACACCGGCCAGGCCGCTGCCGGAGACCGCCTGGTAGGTGGCGACCACGAGCGCGGTCAGGCCGGCCTCGTCGTGCAGCGGGCGCAGCACCGGCATCGCGGCCATCGTGGTGCAGTTCGGATTGGCGATGATGCCCTTCGGGCGGTTCTTCGCCGCGTCGGGGTTGACCTCCGAGACGACCAGCGGCACCTCGGGGTCCAGCCGCCACGCGGAGGAGTTGTCGATCACGACCGGGCCCTGGGAGGCCACCTTTTCCGCGATCGCCTTCGACGTCGCGCCGCCCGCGGAGAAGAGCACGATGTCCAGGTCCGCGTAGTCGGCGGTCGATGCGTCCTCGACGGTGACCTCGCCGTCCTTCCAGGGCAGGGTGCGGCCGGCCGAACGCGCCGAGGCGAACAGGCGCAGCGTCTCGACCGGGAAGTTCCGCTCGGCCAGGATCTCGCGCATCACGCTGCCGACCTGACCAGTGGCTCCGACGATCCCGATCCTCATGTGGCTCCTTCTGCAGTGCGCGTGCAGCGCTGGTGTCAGCTGTGTGCAGGGGGTGTGCTTGTGTCCTTGTGCTTCCCCTACCCTGCACCGCGTCGCTCACGGGGGCCAATTCTTTGACATCGGTCACACTCCGTGCCGCCCGGCGGCCGGCCGCCGGGCGGGCCGAAGGCGGCCAGCGCGTCCTCCGCGCTGTTGCGTGCCCGGACGTACTCGTCCGCCCAGGCGGCGGCGTCCGGAATCCCGGACGCGGCGGGCGATGCGGGCACCTGCGGCGTCGGCGTCGTACGCGGTGCGGCGGAGCGACACGGCCTCGCCCGGCCCGAGCAGCGCCCAGTGCGCCCCCGGGCGCCCGTACGGCATGCCGACACTGCCCGGATTGACCACGAGCCGTCCGTGGGTGAGGCGGACGTACGGCATGTGCGTGTGGCCGCAGACCACGACCGCCACGTCGTCGCCCACCCCGGAGAGCACCTCCGCCCAGCGCTCCGGACGCGAGTCGACCAGCACCACCTCCTCGTCGTCGCGCGGCGTGGCGTGGCAGAACAGCACCCGGCCCAGCCCGGCGACGTCGAGGGTGGCGGTTGCGGGCAGCCCGGCCAGCAGCTCCACCTGGTCCGCGCGCAACCGCTCCGCCGCCCAGGGGGCAATCGGGTCGGCAAGCTCCGTGCGCCGGCCGCGGCGGTACTCGACCAGCTCCCGGTCGGCGTTGCCCGACACCCACACCGCGCGGTCGCCCAGACCGGCCAGCAGGTCCAGGGTGGCCGCTCGCCCCGTCCAGCCATGTCGCCAGCCGCCCCGCCGTCTCCCACGCGCCCTCGTCCATCCCGTGCCCTCCCTCGTGTCCCCGTGCGGCCTCGCGGCCCCGACGCGTTCCGCCTTTCGTCAACGGGGGTGGGCCTCGGCACAGCGGACGCAGAGCGTGGCTGCCGGGCGTACTTCCAGGCGTTCGGCGGGGATCGGCTCGCCGCACCCTTCGCACCGTCCGTACGCACCGTGCTCGAGCCGTCGCAGTGCCTGATCCAGCTCGTCCAGGTGGGCTCGCGCCCGATGCAGAAGGGCAACGACATGCTGGCGTTCGAAGGCGGTGCTGGACCCCTCCGGGTCGTGCTCGTCGTCGATCGCCACCAGGGCGTTCGCCTCGACGATCCCCTCGTACTCACGTGTCAGCGCCGTGATCTGCGCGCGCGTCTCGATACGCCGGGCGCTCAGCCGCTCATGGACGGTCTGCTCGTGTTCCCGAGGGGGTCCGCTGTCGGAGTGCTCGCTCACGTCACCGACAACGCCGACGGCCCGGCCCGCGTTCCCCGCCCGGGGCAGCAGCGGACCAGCCCGCTTGGGGTTCCCCCGGGCGCGGGCGGACTGGTCGGGCGGGTCGCTCAGCGTCCGTAGTAGGCGTCGAAGTTGCGGGAGAACTCCCGGCCGTTGAATTCGTCCCAGTTCACCGACCAGGTCATCAGCCCGCGCATGCCCGGCCAGGTGCCGTGTGGCGCGTACGAGCCGCAGTCGGTGCCCCGGGTCAGGCAGTTCAGCGTCCTGTCGACCTCGGCGGGGGAGATGTGGCCGTTGCCCGCGTTGACCGACGCGGGCAGTCCGATCGCCACCTGGCCGGGGCGCAGGGGAGGGAAGAAAGCGTCCTGGTCGCCGGCCACCGGGAATCCAGTGAGCAGCATGTCGGTCATGGCGACGGGGAAGTCGGCGGAGCCCATGGTGTGGTGCCGGTCGTCCAGCCCCATGATGGGCCCGGAGTTGTAGTTCTGGACGTGCAGCAGGGTGAGGTCGTCCCGCAGGGCGTGGATCACCGGCAGGTAGGCGCCCGCGCGCGGGTCCTGGCCGCCCCACTCGCCGGAGCCGTAGAACTGGTAGCCGAGCTGCACGAAGAAGGTCTCGGGCGCCATGGTCAGGACAAAGTCCTCGCCGTACCGCGCGGTCAGCGTCTCCAGCGCGGAGATCAGGTTGACGATCACCGGGGTGGTCGGGTTCCGGAAGTCGGTGTCGCCCTCGTCGAGGGACAGGGAGTGCCCCTCGAAGTCGATGTCCAGACCGTCGAGTCCGTACTCGTCGATGATGGCGCCGACGGAGGAGACGAAGGCGTCGCGGGCCGCCGCGGTCTCCAGCCGTACCTGCCCGTTGGCGCCGCCGATGGAGATCAGCACCTTCTTGCCGGCGGCCTGCTTGGCCTTGATCGCGGCTTTGAACTCCGCTTCGGACTCGACGTCCGGGCATTCGCTCTGTGGGCAGAGGGAGAAGCGGATGTCGCCCGAGGTGGGGGCGGTCGGCTCGCCGAAGGCGAGGTCGATGACGTCCCACGAGTCGGGCACGTCGGCCATCCGTGTGTAGCCGGAGCCGTTGGCGAAGCTCGCGTGCAGGTAGCCGACCAAGGCGTGTTCCGGCAGGGCTCCGGCGCCGTCGCCGCCACCGCCGTCGCGCGTGGTGGCGGTGACCGTGGCGGACCTTGCGGACTCGCCCGCGGAGTTCACGGCGGTGACCTGGAAGGTGTACGAGGTGGCGGGGGACAGGCCGGTGACCGTGGTCGAGGTGCCCGTGACCTCGCTCGCCCCGGCGCCGTCGCGGTGGACGCGGTAGCCGGTGGCGCCGTCGACCGCGTCCCAGCTCAGCGACACGCTGGTGGAGGTGGTGGCGCCGGCGGTCAGTCCGGTGGGTGCGGCGGGCGGCTGCGGGTCGTCCGGATCGCCGCCGGGGCCGGTGAGGGACAGGTCGTCGGCGTGGTAGGCGGGCGTGCCGTACCAGCCGTGCAGGTGGACGGTCACCGAGGTCGTGTCCGGGCCGGTCGTGAAAATCGTGGACAGCCGGGTCCAGTTCGCCGCGGAGGGGGTCCACGCCGAGACGTCGGTGGTGCCGGTGCCCTTCGCGCCCAGGTGGACGTAGCTGCCCCGGACCCAGGCGCTCAGGGTGTAGGTGGAGTCCGGCCGCACGGTCACCGTCTGCCTGCACTCGGCGTTGTGTCCGCCGCCGGGCACCGCCTTCAGCGCCGAAGTGCCGCTGCGCACCGGGCTGTCCACGGCCGTGCCGCTGCCCTCCGCGCAGCTCCAGCCGTCCAGGCCGGACTCGAAGCCGCCGTTCCGGGCGAGTTCGGCGCCCGCCGCGTGGGAGGCCGGCCCCACGGCAGCCAGCCCGCCAGCCGCCAGGGTCGCGGTGAGGAGCAGGGCGCGCAGCCAGTGGCGCGCGCGACGGCGGGGCGGACGGGGCGGTGCAGGGCGTCCGGAACGTCTGGGGCGGTCCACGACAACCTCCGGGTGGACGAGGGCGAGTGTCGACGCAATCTGGTCCAGACCAATGGGGTTGTCAAGGGGGTGCGTAGCCACGGGGTTCTCCCCAACCCGGGGGAAGGACGCCGTGCGCCGGGCGCGGAGGGCGCAGACCAACCCGCCCCGTCAGCGGTCGAGTTGGAGGCGGTGCCAGGTCAGGAGGACCGCCGGCACGAAGACGACGGGGACCAGGCCGACGAGCGCGAGCTGGGCGGGGGAGACGCCGGCCGGGTGCAGGGCCCAGAGCGCCGGCGCGGTGAAGGGGAACCAGGCACCCGTTCCGGCCACGGCCACGACCTGCGCGACGACGAGGATGCCCACGGTGGTGGCGATGCCGGGCAGCAGGCCCCGGCCGAGCGTGGCGGCCCACGCGGCGGGGAGGGCGAGGAGGGCGGACAGCGCGGTGAGCGTGAACTGCCGGGCCAGCGCGCCGGTCACGCCGGCGTCCACCGCCCCGAGGCGAAGAGCGGTGCCCACCGCGCCGAGCAGCGCCGTCAGCAGCGCGGCGACGCCCAGTGCCCAGAGCAGGTAGACGGCCAGTTTCGCCGCGGCGACGGCCGGACGGCTTACGGGCAGAGCGAACAGCCCGCTGATGGTGCCCTCGGTGAACTCGCGGCCGAACATCCAGCTCAGCACGGTGCCGAAGCCGAGGAGGGAGGCGGCAGCGGTGACCTGGGCGACCACACCCATCAGACGGTCCCAGCCGGCCTCCCCGGCGAGGGGCCCGAGCTGGGCGAGTACCCGTTCGTTGCCCCGGGCGGCCGCCCACGTGAGAGAACCGGCGAGCAGGGCGATGCCGACGACCAGGAGGACCGTGGTGACGAGGACCGCCCGGGAGGCCGAGGTCTTGCGCCCCTCCACGGTGAGGGCCGCGAGGCCGACGGTGCCGTTCATGCGGCCTCCCGGTCGCCGTGCCGTTCCTCGTCGGCGTGCACGAGGCGGAAGAACGCCCGCTCGATGTCCGCGCCTTCGGGGTCGAGGGAGCCGATCACCCCGCCGCGGTGGAGGACGGTGACGCGGTCGGCGATGCGCGCCACCTCGTCGAGGTGGTGGCTGGAGACGAGGACGCCGGCCCCCGCGCCCGCCCGCCGCAGCAGGATCTCCCGCAGCCGGATCACGCCCCTCGGGTCCAGGGCGTCGGTCGGCTCGTCGAGGACGACGACGGACGGATCGTGCAGGAGCGCGGCGGCGAGGCCGAGCCGTCGCCGGTTGCCCTGCGACAGCACGCGCGCACGCACTCCCGCGTAGCGTTCGAGGCCGAACGCGGTGATGCCCGCGCGCACCGCCTCCTCGAGACGACCGCGGGGGACTCCGCGCAGCGCCGCGGCGATCCGCAGGTTGGTGCGGGTGTCGAGGTCCGCGTAGCAGAGTGGGCCGTCGACGAGGTGCCCCACTCGTGCCCACGCCTCCGCCCCCGCCGTGCGGACGTCGTGCCCGTCGATGCGTGCCGTGCCGGAGTCCGGGCGCAGCATGCCGAGCAGCAGGCGCATCAGGGTGGTCTTGCCGGCTCCGTTGAGCCCCACCAGCGCGTGGATCTCCCCCGCGGCGACCTCGAGGTCGATGCCGCGTACGCCGGTGTGCGGAGAGAATCCTCGGGTGAGTCCCCGCGCGGTCAGCCGGAGGTCAGTCATGAGAGTGCTCCGCGGTGTCCGGCGTGTCCGGCGGGTCCAGGGTGTCCAGTGCCACGGCAACCGCCTCTGCCAGGGCGACGTCGTCGCGGCGCGCCCACTCGAAGAGGGCCGCCAATAGCGCCGCCAGCGCCGCCCCCGCCGCCGCGTGGGCGCGCAGTACGGGAGTGCCGTCGCGGACGAGCTGGTCGACGATGAGCTGTTCGGTCGCGGCGTTGTTGCGCCACGCGGCGGCACGCAGGGTGGGGGTGAGCGCCACGATCCGGACCCGGCGGCGGACGAGATCGCTCTCCGGCTCACCGAGTTCCCGCCAGGCGTGACGGATGCCCCGGACAGTGCGTGGCAGCGCCCCCAGGGAGTGCGGCCGACTGGCGACGGCGGCGGCGATGAGCGGGTCGTACGGGTCGTCGAGAACGACGTTCTCCTTGGCCCGGAAGTGGCGGAAGAAGGTCATCTCCGTCACCCCGGCCGAGGCCGCGATCTGCGCCACCGTCGTGCGCTCGAACCCCTGGCGCTCGAACAGGTCCAGCGCGCAGCGCAGGATGCGCGCGGAGGTTCGCTGCCGCTTGCTGGTCGCCGAGTCGGGTGCTGCCACAGGCTCATGTTAGAGACTAACTTTTCTCCGTGGCAAGCGGTCGTCGCAAGGAGTGCGCGTCGTCCCCCAAGGGGATCGAACATGTATTCGAGCAAGGCGCTATGGTGGGAGGTGAGAGGCGAGTGAGCCGGGGGGTGCGGACACGGTGGGAGGTGCGTGCGGATGACGGGATTCGTGCATCTGCACGTGACCAGCGGTTTCTCGATGCGGTACGGCGCCTCGTCCCCCGAGGCGCTGGCGCACCGGGCGGCCGAACGCGGGATGGAGGCGGTCGCCCTGACCGACCGGGACACCCTCGCCGGCGCGGTCCGGTTCGCCCGGGCGACCGCGCGGGAGGGGGTCCGGCCGGTGTACGGGGTGGAGCTGGCCGTGGCGGAGCAGGCGGAGGCCGCGACCGCCGTGCGCCGCCGCCGCACCCCCGTCCGCGGCGGCGCCTTCGTCGACGAGTCGGCCCAGCGTGCCGTCTTCCTGGCGCGCGGCGGCGCACCCGGCTGGGCCTGGCTGTGCCGGGCCGTCACCGCCGCCCACGCCTCCGGCAGCGACCGCCCCCAGCTGGACTGGCAGGACCTCGCCGGGAACGGTGACGGGACCGCCGGTCCGGTCGTCCTGCTGGGGGCGGAGTCCGACGTGGGTCGCGCGCTGGCCGCCGGCCGCCCCGACCGGGCGGCCCGCCTGCTCGGCGCGTGGCGGGACCTCTTCGGCGACGGGCTGCGGCTCGCCGCCACCGCCTCGGGACCGCTGCGCGAGGCCGCACGGACGCTCGGCCTGGCGGTGCAGGAGGGCGTACGGCCGGTGCTGACCAACGCCGTGCGGTACGCCGACCCCGGGCAGGGGCCGGTCGCCGACGTCCTCGACGCGGCGCGCCGCCTGGTGCCGATCGACGAGCGCCGGGGGCTGGACGGCGGCCAGCGGTGGCTGAAGGGCCCGGAGGAGATGGCCGGGATGGCCGCAGCGGTCGCCGAGGCCGCGGGCTACCGGAGTGACGTCGCACACCGGCTGCTCCGGGTCACCGAGGAGACCGCCGCCGAGTGCCGGATCGACCCCGAGGACGACCTGGGCATCGGCCGGGTGCACTTCCCCGAGCCGCAGCTGGTGGGCGCCGCGTGGCGCACCGCCGAGCGGGTGCTGCGCTCGCACTGCACGGCCGGCATGGTGCGCATGCGCTACGACCGCGATGCCGCGCGCTGGCGCCGCCTGGAGAACGAGCTGCGGATCATCGAGCAGCTCGGCTTCTCCTCCTACTTCCTCACCGTCGCCCGGGTGGTCGAGGACGTGAAGGGCATGGGCATCCGGGTCGCCGCCCGCGGTTCCGGCGCCGGTTCCTTCGTCGCCCACCTGCTGGGCATCACGAACGCCGACCCGGTCGAGCACGACCTTCTGATGGAACGTTTCCTCTCCTCGCGCAGGAAGGCCCTCCCGGACATCGACATCGACGTCGAGTCCGCCCGCCGGATCGAGGTCTACCGGGCGATCTTCGACCGCTTCGGCGAGGAGCGGGTGGCCACCGTCGCCATGCCCGAGACCTACCGGGTGCGGCACGCCGTACGCGACGTGGGCGCCGCCCTCGGCATGGACCCGGCCGAAGTGGACCGGCTGGCCAAGGCGTTCCCGCACATCCGGGCGAAGGACGCGCGGGCCGCGCTCGCAGAACTCCCCGAACTGCGCGACGTCGCCGCCGAGCAGCACGGCGACCGCTTCTGGTCGCTGGTCGAAGCGCTGGACGGGCTGCCGCGCGGCGTCGCCATGCACCCCTGCGGGGTGCTGCTCTCCGACCGCTCGCTGCGCGCCCGCACCCCGGTGGTGCCCACCAGCGGGGAACACCTGCCCATGTCCCAGTTCGACAAGGACGACGTGGAGGAACTCGGCCTGCTCAAGCTGGACGTGCTGGGCGTCCGGATGCAGTCCGCGATGGCGCACGCCGTGCGCGAGGTCGCCCGCGCCTCAGGCGAGCGGATCGACCTGGACTCCGTGCCGCAGGGCGACCCGGCCACGTACGACCTGATCCGTTCCACCGAGACCCTCGGCTGCTTCCAGATCGAGTCCCCCGGGCAGCGGGACCTGATCGGACGGCTCCAGCCGGAGACCTTCCACGACCTGGTCGTGGACATCTCGCTGTTCCGTCCCGGTCCGGTGGCCGCCGACATGGTGCGCCCCTTCATCGAGGCCCGGCGCGGCGGCCGTCCCGCGCGGTACCCGCACCGCGACCTCGAGCCCGCGCTGCGCGAGACCCACGGCGTGGTGGTCTTCCACGAGCAGATCATCCGGGTACTGGACGTGATGACCGGCTGCGGCCGTCCGATGGCCGACGAGGCTCGGCGCGCACTCTCCGACGCCGAACGGCAGGGCCGGGTCCGCGCCTGGTTCACCCGCGAGGCCGGCCGGCGCGGCTACGGCGAGGCGACGGTCGCCCGCGCCTGGGAGATCATCGAGGCGTTCGGCTCGTACGGCTTCTGCAAGGCGCACGCCGTCGCCTTCGCCGTGCCCACTTACCAGTCCGCCTGGCTGAAGGCCCATCACCCGGCCGCCTTCTACGCCGGGCTGCTCGAACACGACCCCGGCATGTACCCGAAACGGCTGCTGCTGGCGGACGCCCGGCGGCGCGGGATTCCCGTCCTCCCCCTGGACGTGAACCGTTCGGGGACCTCCTACCGGATCGAACGGGAGTCCGGCTCGGGGGAGTGGGGGCTGCGGCTCGCGCTCCGCGAGGTCCACGGCATCAACGAGGCGGACGCCGGCCGGATCGCCGCCGGACAGCCCTACGACTCGCTGGCCGACCTGTGGCGCCGTGCCCGCCCCTCCCGCCCGGTCACCGAGAACCTGGCCCGGGTCGGCGCGCTGGACGCCTTCGGCGGCAACCGGCGCGACATGCTGCTGCACATCGCCGAACTTCACCGCCACCAGCGGGGGAACGGCGCCCGCGAGGGCCAGCTCGCCCTCGGTGAGGCCGCCGCACCGGAGGCCGCGGGCCTGCCCGATCTCAACCGCGACGAACGACTCGGTGCGGAGCTCGGCGTCCTCGGCATGGACACCTCCCGCCACCTGATGGGCGACCACGCCGAGTTCCTGCGCGAACTCGGCGCCCACTCCGCGCGGTCGCTGCGTACCGTCCGGCACGGTGAGACGGTGCTGGTCGCCGGGGCCAAGGCGGCGACCCAGACGCCGCCCATCCGCAGCGGCCGCCGGGTCATCTTCACCACCCTGGACGACGGCACCGGGCTGGTCGATCTCGCCTTCTTCGACGACAGCCACGCCGCCTGCGCGCACACCGTCTTCCACTCCTGGCTGCTGCTGGTGCGCGGGGTCGTGCAGCGGCGCGGGCCGCGCAGCCTCAGCGTGGTCGGCGCCGCCGCGTGGAACCTCGCCGAACTGGCCGAACTCCGCCGCACCGGCGGTCTCGACGCGGTCGCCGCGCGCCTCGCCTCCGGCGGGGGAGCCGGCACCGGCGAGGGTGACGCCCCGGACGAGGGCGCCGCCGAGGAGGGCGACCCCACCGGAGGACGGCGGATCGAGATGTCCACCGGCTACCGCATGCACCCCTGGGCCGACCTCCGCCCGGCCGGGGACCCGGCCAGGACGCCGCGGAAGTTCTGGCACTCCAGCCCCGGGAGCGCGGGATGACCCGCCGGCCGGCACCGTCCCCCGCTCTGCCGGACCCCGCCCGTCTCGCCGCGGCTTACACCGCCCTCGCCCTGCGCTCACCCCGCGCGGGTGCGCGGGGTGAGCGCGGTTCCGTCGGCGCTTCCCGGTCCCCCGCCGGCCCGGCCCGGCGGCGGCCGAAGGCGCCGGACCCCGCGGGAGGCGGCGGCGCGACGGGCGCCTCCCGCGGCGCGGCCGCAGCGGCACCGGGCCCCGGAGGAGAGGAGCCGCCCGCCTCCGCGCGTGCGGGGAGCGGTTCCCGCACGCCCGGCCTGCCGGCAGTACTGCCGGACCGCGTCCGCGTCGCGGCGGCCCGCGCCGCCTCCGCCGCCTTCACGGCGGGGCGTCCGGCAACGGCGGCCGCCGTGGAGGCCCGCGACCCGGTGCGCGACCCGGTGCGGCGGCCCCGCCGCGGGGGCCCGGAACCGGGGGAACCGGGAAGTGGCGGCGACGGGGAGAACACCTCCGGCCGGGTCCCCTCCGGGCGATCCTCCGAGCCGGGGCCGACGCCCCGTGTCCTCTACGTGCACTTCGGTGAGGCCGCCCGCGACCACTACCCCGAACTGCTCGAACTGCTCGCCGACCTCACCCCCGTGGTTCAGGCGCTGCCCCCCGACGCCGCCCTCGCCGACGTGCGCGGCGCGCTGCGCTACTTCCGCAGGGACGCCGCCGGCCTCGCGGCCATGATGCGGCTGCGGGCGCTGGCGCTGTACGACGCCGACTGCACCGTCGGCGTCGCCGCCAACCCGCTGCTCGCCAGGATGGCCGCGCACGACGGACCGCCGGGTGCCGTACGGTGCGTGCCGGCCGACCCGCGCGGCACGGCCGCGTTCCTGGACCGCAAGCCCGTCGCCGCGCTGCACGGCGTGGGGCCCGCGACGGCGCGGGCGCTCGCCGCGTACGGCCTGGACAGCGTCGGCCGGGTCGCCGCCGCACGCCCCGGTACGCTCCAGCGCATCCTGGGAGCCGCCGCCGGCCGCCGGGTGCGGGAACTGGCGTGCGGCGTCGATCCCACGACGGTCGTGCCGAGCGCTCCGGCGCGCGCGATGAGCCGCGAACACCGCTTCGGGCGGGACGAGCTGGACGCAGACGTACGCCGCCGGGCCCTGCTGACCCTCGCCGACCAGCTCGGCTTCCGGATGCGGACGGAGGGGCAGGTCGCCCGCGCCCTCACCCTCACCGTCCGGTGCGCGGACCGGTCCACGCTCACGCGCACGCGCAGGCTGCCCGAGCCCACGGCGCACACTCCCGCGCTGACCGCGCTCGCGTACGCCCTCCACGACGGGCTCGGCCTCCAGCGCGCCCGGGTGCGGGCGGTCGCGCTGCGCGCGGAGGAGCTGACGGCCGCCGAACTCGCGACCCACCAGCTCTCCTTCGACCCCGGCGAGGAGAAGGCACGCCGCGCCGAGGCGGCAGCAGACCGGGCGCGCCTCCGCTTCGGCCCCGGCGCCGCACATCCCGCAGGCGGTCTCGACGCGGCCTAGTTGTGTTGTTCGGTGAGGTTGGTGACGCGGCTGGCTGGCACGTTGCCGCTGATGCCGGTGTGGGGTCGGTGGTAGTTGTACCAGTCGAGCCAGTGGGGGAAGGCGGCTTGGCGTTCGGCTTCTGAGGTGTAGGGCTGGTGGTAGGCCCATTCTTCCAGCAGGGTGCGGTGGAAGCGTTCGACCTTTCCGTTGGTCTGGGGTCGCCAGGGCCGCGTCCAGCGGGGGCTGATGCCCAGGTCACGGCAGGTGTCGCGCCAGGTGTTCTTGGTGTAGGACCAGGCGTTGTCGGTCAGCACCCGCTCAACGGTGATGCCCCGCGCTGCGAACCAGGCCGTAGCGCGGGTGAGGAAGCCGGCGCAGGTGTTGGCCCTCTCATCGGGCAGGTCCTCGGTGTAGGCGAGTCGTGTGTGGTCGTCCAGCGCCGTGTGCAGGAAGGCGTAGCCGGTCTGGGTGCGGTTCTTGCGTCCGGCTGCCCGGCCCAGGACCTTGTGGCCGCCGCCGTCGGGGATACGGCCGAGTTTCTTGACATCGATGTGGATCAGTTCACCGGGTCGCTCGTGTTCGTAGCGGCGTATCGGCTCGCCGGTGGCGCGGTCCAGCGTCGCGAGTGCGGGCATGTGGTGGCGGTGCAGGATGCGGTGGCAGGTGGAAGGCGCCAGGCCCGTGCGGACGGCCAGTCGCAGAGGGCCGATGCGGTGCTCGCGCCGCAGTTGCAGCACGCGGTTCTCCAGCTCGGGAACGGTCTGCCGTGGGCAGTGGTGGGGGCGGCTGGAGCGGTCACACATTCCGGCTTCGCCGTGCCGGCGGTAGCGGCCTGCCCAGCGGGCGGCGGTGGTGTGAGCGACCTGGAACCGCTCGGCTGCCCGCCGCAGCGGCCACCCGTCGTCCACGACACAACGGGCCAGACGCAGGCGACCGGTCGGAGTCAACGGGGCGTTACGGTGGGACACGAGGGCCTCCTGGCGTTCGGCGTAGATGTCGCAATCCACACCGGAACCAGAAGGCCCTCACCTCATGCAAGGACCACAAGCAGCGTGTCGCCTGTCACCAACGTGCCGGGACAACACACCTAGTCCCGGGCGGCCGACGGCGAGGGCCCCTGCCCGTCCCCGGCGGCCGGAGCGGTCGCCGACCGCCGCCGGGCGCGGGCGACGGAGGCGTGTCACTGCTGGGTGGCGGGAGGGCGTGTCGTGTGGCCGGAGCATCAGACGGACGCCGGGGGCCGGCCCTCGGGGGCGGCCTGCACCCCGTCGCCCGTACCGCACGCCGGGGCCGGAGCCCCTGTGCCGGATGGGCTCCGGTGCGCGGCGGGGCGCGCTCCCGCCGTCGGCCGCCGACCCGGAGCCGCCGAAGTGGGCACGGAACCTTCACCGTTGTGACGCTGGCCACACTTGTTACTGATCCGTACCTTGCGCTCAGGGGGGAGACCCCCTGGTCCGGCCACCCCACCGCCGTACCCCCTGAGCCGCAAGGAGGCAGACCGCATGAAGCTGTCCTGGAAACGTGCCCTCAGACCCGCAGCAGCCCTGGCCGGGGTGCTCGCCCTGGTCCTGCTGCCGGCCACCACCGCAGCCGCCGCCGAACAGTCCGCGCCGCGGTCCGCCGCCGCGTCGAGCAGCGGCTGGAACGACTTCTCCTGCAAGCCCTCCGCCGCCCACCCCCGCGCCGTGGTCCTGGTGCACGGCACGGGTGGCAACTCCGTCGACAACTGGCTCGGCCTGGCGCCCTACCTGGTGAACCGCGGCTACTGCGTGTTCTCCCTCGACTACGGCCGGCTCGACGGTGTGCCCTTCTTCCACGGCCTGGGTCCGATCGAGGACTCCGCCGGTGAACTGTCCGCGTACGTCGACCGGGTGCTCACCGCGACCGGTACCGACGAGGTGGACATCGTCGGCCACTCGCAGGGCGGCATGATGCCCCGCTACTACCTCAAGTTCCTCGGCGGCGCCGACAACGTCCACACCTTCGTCGGCATCGCGCCCAGCAATCACGGGACGACCCTGCTCGGCCTCACCAGGTTGCTCGATCTCTTCCCCGGTCTGGAGGACGCCATCGACGGCAGCGCGCCCGCGCTGACCCAGCAGGTGGCCGGGTCGGACTTCCTGCAGCACCTCAACGACGGGGGCGACACCGTTCCCGGCGTGGAGTACACCGTGATCGCCACCCGCTACGACCAGGTCGTCACGCCGTACCGGACCCAGTTCCTGGAGGGCCCGAACGTGCGGAACATCCTGGTGCAGGACCGCTGCCCGGTGGACATCTCGGAGCACCTCACCGTCGCGCTCGTCGACCGTGTGACCTTCCACGAGACGGTCAACGCCCTCGACCCCGCGCACGCCACCCCGGCGAACTGCTTCTCCTGAGGCGCGCCGGAAAGAACCGAAGCCGGCCGGCCGGGTAAAGAAATCGCCCGATCGGCCGGTTTCGGAGTTAACGTCGTAAATATGAACATCGCAGCGAAGTCCCGCGCGGGCAGGCACCCGCTCGCGCTGGTGCTGGCGGTTCTCGCCGCGGTCGTGCTGCTGGTGGTCGGGTCGGCCTCCGCAGCCCGTGCCGCGACCGGGCTCGACAGCGCCGCCGCGGCCCTCAGGGAGGGACCGGTGTACGTGGACCCGCGCGCCTCGGGCACCCTGCCCGACGGCGGTGCGGACGCCCTCGCGGACACGATCCGCGACGCGGACAAGCCCGTCTTCGTCGCCGTCCTGCCGGACGCGCCGGAGTTCGACGCGCAGACGCTCATGCAGGACCTGCGCACCGAGGTCGGCGTCACCGGTGTGTATGTCGTCGCACTCGGTGACCGGTTCGCCGCGGCAGCAGACTCCCAGGTGATGTCGAACAACGCCGTCACCAATCTCGAAGGCGCCGTCGAACGCGGCAACGAGGGGAACGTCGCCGCCATGGTCGACGACTTCGTGGACCAGGCCGTGCCGCAGGCGAACGGAACCGCGCCTGCCTCCTGGGACGGCGTGGGCTCCGAGGGCACCTCCGCAGGCTCGTTCCTGGCCGGTCTCGCCGTCCTGGCCGCCCTCTTCGGGATCGTGCTGGGCGGCGTCGCCCTGGTGGGCAGCCGCGGCCGCAAGCGCCGCGCACAGGCGGAGCGGGAGCGACTGGAGACGCTGCGGCCGGTGGTCGACGAAGACATCACCGCGTTCGGCGAGGAACTCGACCGGCTCGACTTCTCCCCCTCCGAGCCCGGTGCGGACGAGGCCAAGCGGGCCGACTACACGCACGCCCTGGACGCCTACGACCGCGCCAAGGAAAAGATGGCCGCCGCGCGGCGCCCCGGCGACGTGCGCGGCGTCACCGAGGCGCTCGAGGACGGCCGTTACTCGCTGGCCGTGCTCGACGCGCGGCGGACCGGCAAGCCGCTGCCCGAGCGCCGGCCGCCCTGCTTCTTCGACCCGCGGCACGGGCCGTCCGTCCAGGACGTCGACTGGGCGCCGCCCGGAGGCAGCGAACGCACCGTGCCGGTCTGCGCCGCGGACGCCACCCGGCTCGCCGGCGGCGAGGAACCGATGAGCCGCGAGGTCGACACCGCCGACGGACGCCGCCCCTACTGGGAGGCCGGACCGGCGTACGGGCCGTGGGCGTACGGCTACTTCGGCGGCGGCGTCCTGCCGGGCCTGCTGATGGGCACCATGCTCGGGTCGATGATGACCGGCCCGTACGGCGGGTACGGTGACGGCGGCTTCGAGGGAGGCGACGTCTCCGGCTCCGACTTCTCCGGCGGGGACTTCGGCGGCTTCGGCGGCGGCGACTTCGGTGGTGGCGGCGGGTTCGGCGACTTCGGTGGCGGATTCTGACCGGTGAGTGCGCGCCCGCGGTAGGGCGCGTACCGGGCGAAAGGCGCCGAAGCGGCCCGTCCCGGCCGTGACCACAACGACCACAACTCTTCTTAAGACCACAAGCGAGACAGCACCGCCCTCCCGTGGGAAGCATGTGGGCCGCTTCACACCCACCCCCGATCCCACGGAAGGCGGTGTCACGCGTGCGCCTTCGCACCACCCTCGCGCTGCTCGGGGCGGCGCTGCTCGTGTTCGCCGGACCGCCGCTGCTCACCTCGGGCAGCAGCGACCGGACGGGCACCAACATCCCCGGCCTGCGCATCATGGTGCCCAACACCCCCGGCGGCGGCTACGACATCACCGCCCGCACGGCTGCCAAGAACGCCGAGGACGCCGGCCTCACCCACGGCACCGAGGTGTTCAACCTGCCCGGCGCGGGCGGCACCGTCGGCCTCACCCGCACGGTCAACGAGCAGGGCAACGGCAAGCTGACCATGCTGATGGGCCTCGGCGTCGTCGGAGCCGTCGAGACCAACCGCGCGCCCTCCACCCTCAGCGACGCCACCCCGATCGCGCGGCTCATCGAGGAGCCCAACATCGTCGTGGTCTCCAAGGACTCGAAGTACCGGACCATCGAGCAGCTGATGGCCGACTGGAAGCGCGACCCGGGCTCACTGCCCGTCGGCGGCGGCTCCTCGCCCGGCGGCCCCGACCACCTGGCCCCGATGCTCATGGCCCGCGCGTCCGGCATCGCACCCACGTCAGTCAACTACGTGCCCTTCGACGGGGGCGGTGAGCTCCTCGCCTCCGTCCTCGGCGGGAAGGTCGCCTTCGGCGTCTCCGGCGTCGGCGAGTACCGCGACCAGATCGAGTCCGGCGAACTGCGGCTCCTGGCCGTCACCGGCCCCGAGCGGGTCGGGGGTTTCGACGCGCCCACGCTGAAGGAGGCGGGCGTCGACGTCGAGTTCACCAACTGGCGCGGCATCGTCGCGCCCCCCGGCCTCAGCGACGCCGAACGCGAACGCCTCATCGCCTTCTTCTCCGCCCTGCACGGCACCGAGGAATGGCGTGCCTCCATGCGCCGCAACGGCTGGGACGACGCGTTCCTCACCGGAAAGAAGTTCGGACGGTTCCTCACCTCGCAGGAGAACCGCGTCGACTCGGTCCTGAAGGAGCTCGGCCTGTGAACACCGAAACCGGCACCGACCCCGGCGAAGCCGACGAGACCGGAACCACCCCCGCATCCGCCGCCCCCGGGAGGAGGGGGCCACTGAGCAGACTCCGCGGACACTCCGAACTCGGCGTTTGCGCCCTCCTGCTGGCGGTCGGCGTCCTCGTCCTCACCGACGCCCTCACCATGGAGGGCAGCTTCGTCCAGCGCGGACCCGTCGGGCCCAGGACCGTGCCGATCGTCGTCGGCTGCGCGCTGCTCGTCGTCGCCGTCGTCCTCGCCGTCGACGTCCTGCGCGGCGGCCGCGGCGAGGCGGAGAGCGGTGAGGACGTCGACCTCGACGCACCCGCCGACTGGCGCACCGTGGCCCTGCTCGCCGGCGTCTTCCTCGCCTGCGCGCTCCTCTTCGTCCCGCTCGGCTTCCCCGCCGCCGGCGCGCTCCTCTTCTGGGGCTCCGCCTACGCGCTGGGCAGCCGCAACACGACCCGCGACCCGCTGATCGCCGCCGTGCTGTCGGTGGTGACCTTCCTGGTCTTCGACACCCTGCTGGGCGTTCCCCTGCCCGGCGGACCGCTGATGGAGGTGCTGTAGGAGATGGACTCCCTGAACTCCCTCCTCGACGGATTCGGTACCGCCCTCACTCCGCTCAACCTGCTGTTCGCGGCGATCGGCGTGCTGCTGGGCACCGCGATCGGTGTGCTGCCCGGAATCGGCCCGGCCATGGCGTGCGCACTGCTGCTCCCGGTCACCTACGGGCTCGACCCCACGGCAGCGTTCATCATGTTCGCCGGGATCTACTACGGCGGCATGTTCGGCGGGTCCACCACCTCCATCCTGCTGAACACGCCCGGGGAGAGCGCGGCGGTGGTCGCCGCCATCGACGGCAACCCCATGGCCCGCGCCGGGCGCGGCGCGCAGGCCCTTGCGGCCGCGGCCATCGGCCACTTCGCCGGCGGCATGCTCGGCACGATCGCCCTGGTCGCCCTCGCCCCGACCGTCGCCGCCTGGGCCGTGGACATCGGTGCACCCGACTACTTCGCCCTCATGGTGCTCGCCTTCATCGCGGTCACCTCCGTGCTCGGCCGCTCCCGGGTGCGCGGGTTCGCGTCACTGCTGATCGGCCTCACCATCGGCCTGGTCGGCCTGGACCAGATGACCGGGCAGCAGCGGCTCACCTTCGACAGTCTGCTGCTCGCGGACGGCATCGACGTGGTCATCGTCGCCGTCGGCCTCTTCGCCATCGGCGAGGCGCTGTGGGTCGCCGCCCATCTGCGCCGCACCTCCGGCGAGTCCATCCCCGTCGGCCGCCCGTGGCTCGGCCGGGACGAACTGCGGCGCACCTGGAAGCCGTGGCTGCGCGGCCCCTTCATCGGCTTCCCGTTCGGCGCCATTCCGGCCGGTGGGGCGGAGATCCCCACCTTCCTCTCCTACGTCACCGAGAAGCGGCTCTCGAAGCACAAGGCGCAGTTCGGCAAGGGCGCCATCGAGGGCGTCGCCGGGCCCGAGTCCACCGCCTCCGCGTCCGCCGCGGGCACCCTGGTCTCGCTGCTCACTCTCGGTCTGCCGACCACGGCGGTCGCGGCCGTCCTGCTGGCGGCGTTCCAGAGCTACGGCATCCAGCCCGGTCCGCTGCTCTTCGAACGCGAACCCGACCTGGTGTGGGGCCTCATCGCCTCCCTCTTCGTCGGCATGGTGCTGCTGCTCGTCCTCAACCTGCCGCTGGCGCCGGTGTGGGCGAAGCTGCTGCGCATCCCCCGGCAGTACCTGTACGCGGGCATCCTGTTCTTCGCCGCCGTCGGCGCCTACGCGGTGGGCGGCCAGTCCGTCGACCTGGTGGTGCTGCTGGTCATCGGGCTCATCGGGCTGGTGATGCGGCGTTACGGACTGCCGGTGCTCCCCGCCGTCATCGGCGTCATCCTCGGCCCGGCCGCCGAACAGCAGTTGCGCCGGGCACTCCAGATCAGTGACGGCAGCGTCCTCGGCCTGGTGGGAACGCCGTTCTCGGTCACCGTCTACACAGTGATCGCGCTCCTCCTGGCCTGGCCGTGGCTCCGCCGCCTGCTGCCGCGGCGACGCACCGTCGCTGCGGACGGCGCCTTCGCACCGGACGCGGACGCAACGGAGCCGGCCCGGCGGGAGTGACCCCGGGAAGGAACGGCGGGCCCCGGCGCGACGCGGCGGCCGGACGGTGTCGGCCGTCCGGCCGCCCGCGTGCGGGGCGCCCGGTCAGCGTGGCGGCAGCCGCTTGACGCAGCGCCACTGCATGGCGGCCGGGCGGTACCCCAGACGGGCGTTGACGGCGAGCATCGGGCGGTTGTCCGCGTCGTTCCCGGTGAACGCGTGCCGGTAGCCGGCGGCCCGGGCGCGCCGCAGCGACGCGGTCTTGGCCAGCCGCGCCAGCCCCCGGCCCCGGAACGCCCGGCGGGTGCCGGTCATCCCCGACCAGTAGCGGTCGCGGCCGTCCACCTGGGCCACGCTGTAGGCGGCCACCGCGCCGTCGACCAGCGCCACCGTCGTCAGGTCCGCGTCGAAGTCGGGACGCGCCCAGTTCAGCAGCAGCCAGTCCTCGAAGGGCACGGGGGCGACGACCATGTCGCCCGGCTCGTCGGCGACGCACTCCACGTCCGCCTCGTACAGCGGGCGCAGGTCGCCGGTGAAGGCGGCGGCGGTGCGCAGCTCCGTGCCCGGCGGCAGCGGAGCGCGCGGCTCCGGCAGTACGGCCTCCGCCAGGTCCAGGGCGAGGTACCGCACCGGGCCGCCGCGGAGGTAGCCGCGGCGCTCGGCGAACCCGGGGGAGCATCCGTCGTCCGCCACCCGGCTGTGCACGGCGGTCACACCGAGCGACGCCAGACGGGTCTCCGCGGCGGCCGTCAGCACCTGGCCGGCACCCCGGCCCCGCGCGTCGGGCCGCACCTCGGTGAGCAGGAAGCCGTGTCCGGGCTCGGCGCTCTCGACGTCGATCCCGGTGTCGGCGCAGCCCGTCACCCGGCCGTCCTCGTCGACGGCGACGAGCCGGTGCCGCCGCATGGCCGCGGGGGAGCGGAACGCGTCCCAGACGACCGCCTCCGGGGAGCGCACCTGGTGCGGTACGGCGGCCCTGTGCACCGCGGCCACGTCTTCGGCGTCCTCCGGACGGAACGCGCGCACGATGATCGGCATGCGCCCGGAGGCTAGTCACCGGCCCGGTCCCGCGCACCCCGATTTCCGCGGCACACGGGAACCGCGGGGTGCGGCAGAATCGGGAGGGCAGACACCAGCGAGAGCCGGAGACCACGTGACCCTGAAGATCGCCGTCGACGCGGACGCGGCCGAGGCACCGTACGAGCAGTTGCGCGCGCAGATCGCGGAACAGGCGAGGGCCGGAGCGCTGCCCGTCGGGTACCGGCTGCCGACGGTGCGGGGACTGGCCGGGGAACTCGGGCTGGCCGCCAACACCGTCGCGAAGGCCTACCGCGCCCTGGAAACCGACGGAGTGATCGAGACCCGCGGTCGCAACGGCACCTTCGTCGCCGCCGCGGGAGACGCCGCCGACCGCGAACTGGCCGACGCCGCCCAGACGTTCGCCCGCCGGGCGCGCCGGCTGGGCGCCGACCGCGCCACGGCCCGTGCCGCCGCGGAGGACGCCCTCCGCGCGGCCTTCATCGACGGCTGACCCCGGAGGCCGGCTCCCCGGCGGCCGCCAGCCGGCGACGGGCCTCCATCAGCGCGAACCCGAGGAGATTCAGCCCGCGCCAGCGCCCCGGGTCCTCGGCCGCCTCGTGCGAGGCTGACATGCCGATGCCCCACACGCGGTCCCGCGGGCTCGCCTCGACCAGCACGCGGTCGCCGGTGCCGAGCAGCCAGGTCCGCAGGTCGTCGTGCTGGGCGAACTTGTGCACGCTGCCCTCCACCACGAGGCCGAACCGGTGCCGCCGCCACGTCTCCTCGTCGAAGCCGTGCACCGCGCGCCCGGCGGCCTTGGCCTCGCGGGGGTGGGCCGCGGCGAGCGCCGCCCGTTCCGCCTCCGGGTCGCCGAACAGCCGCGCCTTGCCCGCCATCATCCAGTGCTCGGCGGTCGCGTACCGCGTCCCGTCCACCAGGAACGGCGAGGGCCACCACTGGCTGAGGCAGCCCGCGCCCACGCTGCCGTCCGGCCGCGGGCGGTGACCCCAGAAATGCAGATACTTCACGCGTTCGCCCCGCTCGATCCGGGCTGCCAGCTCGGCCACGTCCACCCTCGCGCTCCCTCCTCCACCTCTTCCCCAGTGTGACAGCCGGCACCGACAACCGCCGCGGCGGCGCCTACAGGTAGAGGCCCGAGTCCGCACGCGGGTGCGGGGTGACCGTGGCCGGGGCGGTGCCGCGGCGGAGGGCGAACAGCTCTGCGAGCGTCGCGCCGTCCCGGCCCACGCCCTCCTCCGTGCCCAGCCAGGCCACCGCCTCGGTGCGGCTCAGCGGCCCCACCTCGATGCGTGCGAGGCAGCGCCCGGGCCGCACCACCGCGGGGTGCAGGCGCTCCAGGTCCTCGTTCGTCGTCACGCCCACCAGCACGTTGCGGCCCTGCCCGAGCAGCCCGTCGGTGAGGTTGAGGAGCCGGGACAGAGCCTGCCCGGCGGCGTGCTTGGCCTCGCCGCGGATGAGCTCGTCGCAGTCCTCGAGGAGCAGCAGCCGCCAGCGGCCCTCGCCCAACTCGCCGTCGTCGGCGCCGATGGCGATGTCCATCAGGTAGCCGATGTCGTTGAACAGCCGCTCCGGGTCCAGCACGCAGTCGACCTGGCACCAGTCCCGCCAGGAGCGGGCCAGCGTCCGCAGCGCGGACGTCTTGCCGGTGCCCGGTGGTCCGTGCAGGAGCAGCAGCCGCCCCGAGACGTCGTCGGGGGTCGTCTTCATCAGGCCGCCCAAGGCGTCCGCGACGGTCGCGGTGTAGTTGCCCCGGACCTCCTCCCAGCTGCCCGCGCCGATGGTGCGCGTGGTGCGGTACGGGCCGCGCCGTGGCGAGTGGTACCAGAAGCCCATGGCGACCGTGTCCGGCTGCGGTTCCGGCTCGTCCTCCGCGCCGTCGACGGCCTCCCGGAGCCGCTCGGCGGCCAGGTCGTCGCTCACCGCGGTCACGGTGACGTCCGCGCCCTGGCTCCAGCGGGACACCAGCGCCGTCCAGCCGTCGCCCTCGGCGAGCAGGCTGCTGCGGTTGTCGTCCCGTGCCTCGCGCAGCACGGTGGCGCCGTGCGGCAGCAGGGTGCTGCCCTTCTTCACCCGGTCCACGGAGCGGCTGCGGGAGTACGGCTGCTCGCCGGTGGTGAAGCGGCCGAGGAAGAGCGCGTCGATGATGTCGGAGGGGGAGTCGTTGTCGTCCACGTTCAGCCGGAACGGCAGCACTCCAGCGACGGGCACGGGCGGCGGGCCCGCTCCGTCGGCGGGTCGGCGGTCGGCACTCATGGCCCTCATGATCCGCGACACCAGCGGTCCGCGCACCGGCTCTTCCCGCCCGGCTGCGTGCGGCGGGCACCCCTCGGCGCCTCGGACGGGTGACACGCGGTGTTCGCCAACCCCCTTGCGGGGAAGGCTATTCAGGTGGCCGGAATACCGCAGTGTCTGTGCCGGGCGGTAGGGTTAACCTGCCCGGGCCGGGTGCCCTCGTACGGGTGGGGAGTGTCATGGATCAGATAACAGTGCGTCACAGGGCGCGCGTGCCGGCGATCACGTGCGGTACCGGCGCGACGAGTTCGCGTCTCGACCGTCACCTCGCCGTGCTCGCCGGGCCTGCCGTGTCGTACCGGCAGACCGAGGAGGCGACCACGCTGATGCGGGAGATCACCACGCGTGACGCCGGTCGCAGCCGGCGCAACCGCGGGGCGCGCGTCTCCCTCCTCGCGCCGCTGAGCAGGCTCAAGCGCTCGCTGTTCGGCGGGCGCGGCTGACGCCGGTTCGCCGCATGCCGTGGGGCCGCCTCACTCCGGGGCGGCCTCGACGGTCACCGAGAACGAGAAGCGGTCGCCGCGGTAGTGGATGCGTACGACGTCCACCGCCCGGCCCCGGTCGTCGAGGGTGACCCCGGTGTAGTGCAGGATCGGGCTGAGCAGCGGCACCTCCAGGAGCCGTGAGGTCTCCGGGTCGGCCAGCCGGGCCTCCAGCGTGTCGGTGATCCGGCTGATCCGTACGCCCGCCGCGTCCCGAAGCACCTTCGTCATCGGCCAGCCGCGCTCCAGCAGGCCCGGATCGATCCGAGCGGCGACGTCCGGACGGACCAGGTTCTCCGCCCAGTTCACCGGTTCGCCGCTCTCCCGGTCGCGGCGCAGCCGCCGGAAGCCGGTCGCCTCGTCCAGCCCCGGGAAGTGCCCGGCGTACTCGGCCGGCACCGGCTGCGAGCCGTGGCCGAGCAGGGTGGTCTCCTCGCCAGACTGCTGCGCCACGATGGCGTCGACCGAGCCCAGCAGCCGTACGGTCCGCTCCCGTCGCGCGCCGGGCTCGATGAACGTGCCGCGCCGCCGGTGCCGGCTGATCAGGCCCTCGCCCTCCAGTTCCCTCAGCGCCTGGCGCATGGTCAGCACGCTCACGCCGTAGTGCTCCGCCAGCCCTTCCTCGGTGGGCAGGCGGAGCGGCGCGTCCGGCGCCCGTCCCAGTATCGAGGCCCGGAGCGACTGCGACACCTGGTACCACAGCGGCAGCTTGCGGTTGAGCACCAGGGAGTCGGGCGCGAAGACGGACACCGGGACGGCTCCCTTCGGTGAGGAGACGGCAGGGGCGGGGCGGCCCCGCTCACGGACGGAAGTGACGCTCCAGACCCCGCCACACGTCGTCGTAGTCGTCCTGCACGTGTTCCGCGGCCTCCGCCTGCGCGGTGAGCGTCACCGGCCAGCGGGTCTCGAACATGAACGCCAGGCCGTCGTCGACCTTCTGCGGCGTCAGCTCGGCGGCGCTGGCCTTCTCGAAGGTGTCCCGGTCCGGGCCGTGCGCCGACATCATGTTGTGCAGCGAGCCGCCGCCGGGAACGAAGCCCTCCGCCTTCGCGTCGTAGGCGCCCTCGATCAGGCCCATGTACTCGCTCATCACGTTGCGGTGGAAGTACGGCGGGCGGAAGGTGTCCTCGCCGACCAGCCAGCGCGGCGCGAAGACCACGAAGTCCACCCCGGCCAGGCCCGGCGTGTCCGACGGCGAGGTGAGCACCGTGAAGATCGACGGGTCCGGGTGGTCGTAGCTGATGCTGCCCAGCACGTTGAAGCGCCGCAGGTCGTAGACGTACGGGACGTGGTTGCCGTGCCAGGCGACGACGTCCAGCGGCGAGTGGTCCAGCGTGGCCGCCCACAGGTTGCCGCAGAACTTGTTCACCGCGCGCACCGGGCGCTCGACGTCCTCGTACGCGGCGACCGGGGCGAGGAAGTCCCGCGCGTTGGCGAGGCCGTTGGCGCCGATCGGACCGAGGTCCGGCAGGGTGAACGGCGCCCCGTAGTTCTCGCAGACGTAGCCGCGCGCCGTCTCGTCCAGCAGGTCCACGCGGAAGCGGACGCCGCGCGGGATCAGGGCCACCTCCCCTGGCTCGGCCCGCAGCAGCCCGAACTCGGTGTGCAGCAGCAGGCCGCCGTCCTCGGGCACGATCAGCAGTTCGCCGTCCGCGTCGCTGAACACGCGGTCGGTCATCGCGGTGTCGGCGGCGTACAGGTGGATGGCCATGCCCGTGCGCTGGGTGGCGTCGCCGTTCCCGCCCAGCGTCCACAGTCCGTCGAGGAAGTCGGTGCCGGCGGCCGGCTCCGGTCGCGGGTCCCAGCGCAGCCGGTTCGGGTCGGGGACCGTCTCGGTGAACGGGGCGCCGCGCAGGCCGCCGTTGTCGATGCGGGTGAACCGCGGGTGGGCCGCCGAGGGGCGGATGCGGTACAGCCACGACCGGCGGTTCGCCGTCCGGGGCTCGGTGAACGCCGAACCGCTCAGCTGCTCCGCGTACAGGCCCAGCGGGGCGCGCTGCGGTGAGTTGCGGCCCACCGGCAGGGCACCCGGTACGGCCTCGCTGCTGTGCTCGTTGCCGAACCCGGAAAGGTACGCCAGCCCCTCCGCCGTCTTGCGTGCCTGCTCGCTGCTGCTCATCGACCTGCTCCCACCGCATCGGATTCCTATGGAAGACCATAGGAATCGGGGAGGGTCGCGTCAACGACCGGAGGGTGATCGGTTCGCATCCCGGTGTTCGGTGTCCGCTCAGGAGTACCACCGGCGGGCGTCGTGATCCAGGGGCACGGATGCGGAGGGCTGACACTGGAAACTAGCGCTGCTAGGTTGGCGGGATGCGGCAACACGACGGCATGTACATCGACGGCGCGTGGCGTCCGGCCGCGGGCACCGGGACGATCGAGGTCGTCAACCCCGCCGACGAGACGGTCCTCGGCACCGTCCCGGCCGGCGACGCCCGCGACGTGGACGCCGCGGTCGCCGCCGCCCGGGCCGCCCTGGCGGGATGGCGCGCCACCCCGCCCGCCGAGCGCGCGGGACGTCTGGCCGCCCTACGCGACCGGCTGGAGGCGCGCGGCGAGGAGATCGCGCGGACCGTCACCGCCGAACTCGGCGCACCCCTGACCTTCTCCCGTGCCGTGCACGCGGGACTGCCGGTCGCCGTCGCCGGCGTCTACGCGAAGCTGGCGGCTGAGCATCCCTTCGAGGAACGTGTGGGCACCTCACGCGTCCTGCACGAGCCGGTCGGCGTGGTTGCCGCCGTCACGCCTTGGAACTACCCCCTGCACCAGATCGTCGCCAAGGTCGCGCCCGCGCTCGCCGCGGGCTGCACCGTGGTGCTCAAACCGGCCGAGAACACCCCGCTCGTCGCGCGGTTCTTCGCCGAGGCCGTGCACGAGGCCGGGCTGCCGGCCGGCGTCGTCAAAGTGGTCACCGGACACGGACCGGTCGCCGGTCAGGCACTCGTCGAGCACGACGGCGTCGATATGGTCTCCTTCACCGGCTCCTCGGTGGTCGGCGGCCGCGTCGGCGCGCTCGCCGGGGGTGCCGTCAAGCGCGTCGCCCTCGAACTCGGCAGAAAGTCCGCCAGCGTGGTCCTCCCCGGCGCCGATCTCGCCCGCGCGGTCAAGGCCGGCGTCGCTCGCCGACGTCACCCCGCGGATGACCGTCGCGAGGGAGGAGATCTTCGGCCCGGTGCTGAGCATCCTGGCCTACGACGGCACCGACGACGCCCTGCGCATCGCCAACGACACCGACTACGGGCTCGCGGGCGCCGTATGGTCCGATGACGAGGAGGAGGCGGTGGCCTTCGCCCGCCGCATGGAGACCGGCCAGATCGACATCAACGGCGGGCGCTTCAACCCCCTCGCGCCCTTCGGTGGCTGGAAGCGGTCCGGCGTCGGGCGTGAACTCGGTGTGCACGGCCTGACCGAGTATCTCCAGACCAAGTCCCTCCAGTTCTGACAGGAGTGCCACCCGCCATGGTTCGCAAGCAGGTCCGCGCCGCCGTACTGCCAGCTGTCGGAGCACCGCTCGAGATCACCGGCATCGAGCTGCCCGAACCGGGGGAGGGGCAGGTCCGCGTCCGACTGGCGGCGGCCGGGGTCTGCCACTCCGACCTATCCCTCTCGAACGGCACGCTGCGCCAGCCCGTCCCGGCCGTCCTCGGCCACGAGGGCGCCGGTACGGTCGTCGCCGTGGGCCCCGGCGTCACCGGCACGGCCCCCGGCGACCACGTCGTCCTCAACTGGGCGCCCTCCTGCGGCACCTGCGACTACTGCGCCCGGCTCGGCGAACCGTGGCTGTGCAGCAACGCGCAGGCCGCCACCACCGTGCCCCACGCCCGCACCGCCGCCGGTGACGACCTCTACCCCGGCCTGAGCGTCGCCGCCTTCGCCGAGGAGACCGTCGTACCGGCCGGGGCCGTGCTGCCGCTGCCCGACGGCGTTCCGCTCGCCGACGCCGCACTGCTGGGCTGCGCGGCCCTCACCGGCCACGGCGCCGTCCACCACAACGCGCGGGTGCGTGAGGGCGAGTCGGTCGCCGTCCTCGGCATCGGCGGCGTCGGTCTGGCCACCCTCCAGGCCGCGCGCATCGCCGGAGCCGGGCGGATCGTGGCCGTGGACGTGACTGCGGAGAAGGAGGAGCTGGCCAGGGCGGCAGGGGCCACCGACTTCGTCGCGGCGTCGGACACCACCGCCAAGGACATCCGCCGGCTCACCGGGGGAGGTGCCGACGTGGCCGTGGAGTGCGCGGGCCGTGCCGCGGCCATCCGTACGGCCTGGGACTGCACCCGGCGCGGCGGCCGGGTCACCGTGGTCGGCATCGGACGCAAGGACGACACCTTCTCGCTGTCCGCGCTGGAGGTCTTCCACTTCGCCCGCACGCTCTCCGGCTGCGTCTACGGCGACTGCGAACCGGCCCGGGACCTGCCGGTACTTGCCGAGCACGTGCGCGCCGGACGACTTGACCTGAACACCCTGGTCACCCGCCGGATCGGCCTGGAGGACATCCCGGCCGCCTTCGAGGAGATGAACGCGGGCCGCGGCGGTCGTTCCCTGGTGGTCTTCGACCAGCCGTCCGCGTGAGCCGTGCCACCCCGCGGCGCGTGCAGGCGGGGGCGCGCACGGCTGCGGGGCTTCAGCCCGGCTCGCGTTCCTGGCCGGGGAACCGCACGCCCAGACCGTCCACCAGTGCGCGCAGTCCGGTCTCGAAGGCGCCCTCGTCCACGCGCTGCCGCTGCTCGGCGAGCAGGTGGGCCTGGTCCAGACGCGGGTAGTCGCGGGCGTACAGCGTCGCGTCGTCGACGAAGCCGCAGGCGAAGGAGCCCAGCGCCGACCCGGCCACGAAGTAGCGCATGAGGGCGCCGATGTGCGTCGCGTGCGCACGTGACCAGCCGGCGTCCATCATCGCCCCGAACACGGCGTCGGCCATCCGGAGCTGGCTCGGCCGCCGCCCCGGACCCTTGGCGAGGTGGGGCACGATGTTGGGGTGCGCGGTGAGTGCCGCCCGGTAGGAGCGCGCCCAGCCCAGTAGCGCCTCGCGCCATGGCGTGCCGTCCTCGAGCATCGACAGGTCCACCCGTGCGCAGACGGCGTCGGCGGCCGCGTCCAGGATCGCGTCCTTGGTGGCGAAGTGGTGGTACAGCGACGGCCCGCTGACGCCCAGTTCCGCGGCGAGCCGCCGGGTCGAGACGGCGCCCAGGCCCTCCGCGTCGACAAGCGCGAGGGCGCATCCGGCGATCCGGTCGCGACTCAGAAGCGGCTTGCGCGGGCGGGCCATGCGGCCATGCTAGTGCGGTGGCCGGGAAGGTTTGCCGGCCGCAGCAGTGGGGCGCGGCGGGGAGCCGAGCGGCCGGCGAAGGGCCTCGTGCCGCCCCGGAGTGCTCCGGTTGCGCGGGCCCGGCCGTCCCCCGGAGCCCGCCGCATCGCTAAGCGCATGCTCAGTGATCCGTGTATGGTGTTCGCCCGGCCGCAGGGGCGCCGGAGAAGCGGGGCGAGGGAGCATGGCACAGACGGCGGACGAGTCCTTCGGCGGCGTCACCCCGGACGCCGCGCGGCGGTTGCTGCTGGGAGCCGTCGACGCGTTCGCGGAACGCGGCTTCCACGCCACGACCACCCGGGACATCGCGGGCCGCGCCGGCATGAGCCCCGCCGCGCTCTACATCCACTACCGCACCAAGGAAGAGCTGCTCTACCAGATCAGCCGGGTGGGTCACGAGCGGTCGGTGGCGATCCTCCAGGACGCCGCCGGTGTAGAGGGCGGCGCCGCGGACCGGCTCGACTTCGCGGTCCGCACGTTCGTCCGCTGGCACGCCGAGCACCACACCACCGCCCGCGTGGTGCAGTACGAACTGTCCGCCCTGGAGGACGGCCACTACGCCGAGATCGTGGCCATGCGCCGGCGCACCGAGGAGGTGCTGCGCGGGCTGCTGGAGGACGGCGTCGCGGCCGGCGAGTTCACCGTCCCCGACGTGCGCGGGACGGCCGTCGCCGTTCTCTCGCTGTGCATCGACGTCGCCCGCTGGTACCGGCCCGGCGGTCCCCGCACGCCGGAGGAGATCGGCGCCCTCTACGCCGGACTGGTCCTGCGCATGGTCGGCGCCCCGGTACCCGTCGCGGACTGACCCGGCGGAAGGACCCCCGCCCGCCCGGCGTGCGCGCTCCGGTCCGGGACGCTCGCCGGCCCGCCGGTGACGCGCGGCGGGAAGGTCACCAGAAGAAGCGGCTCACCGATTCCGCGACGCAGACCGGCTTGGCGCCGCCGTCCCGCTCGATCGTCACCTTCGTGGTGAGCTGGACGCCGCCGTCGACGTCGGAGACGTCGGTGAGTTCGGCCCGCGCTCGCAGCCGGGAGCCGACCGGTACCGGAGCGGGGAACCGCACCTTGTTCACGCCGTAGTTGATGCCCATGCGCACGCCGTCGACCCGGATCACCTGCGGCACGAACGCGGGCAGCAGGGAGAGGGTGAGGTAGCCGTGCGCGATGGTGCCGCCGAACGGTCCGTCCGCCGCGCGCTCAGGGTCCACGTGGATCCACTGGTGGTCGCCGGTGGCGTCCGCGAAGAGGTCGACACGCTTCTGGTCGACCTCCAGCCAGTCGCTGGCACCCAGCTCCTCGCCGACCGCCGCCCGCAGTTCCTCCGCCGAGGTGAACACCCGGGGCTCCGCCATCGCTGCAACCTCCCGCACGCCGTGCTCGGTACACCTGGTGGCCGGAGTGCCACTAAGCGCTCGCTCAGCATGCGACGCGCGGGTCGTGCTGTCAACGGGAGTTACCGGGGAGTACCCGCGAGGCGGGCGCTGTCCCCGGTGCGCGCGGCCCCGTCCCGCGCGCACCGAGAGTCGTCGATGTTCCCGGTCACCACGGAAGGCGGCGGAGCCGCCGCGCGCTCCATCGCCTGGATTAGCCGCCGCAGTACTACGGCCAGAGGGGTGTCGGGCGGGGCCGTCGGGTCCTTGCAGGGGAGCAGCGACCTTCCGCCCCAGGTGGCCGCGTGCCAGTCGTCCAGTGCCGTGGGCTGGCGGATGCCGTCGTGCTTCTCCCGCCGTCTGCGCTGCGCGACCTCTTCCTCGTAGGCCAGCCAGACGTCCCGCGCCTCCTCCAGCTCCTCCAGCGCCGAGACCAGCAGCTCCGGGTCGGGCTCGCGGTCCTCGGGGGAGATGCCCGCCCGGCTGCACAGGTGGTGCCACGTGGCCCGGTGGCCGTACGGGGCGAAGCGCTCAAGGCATCTGCGCAGGGCCTGCCGCCGCTGCGAGGGGGCTCTGTCGGGGTCGCGAACCTGCTCGGCGAGTGCTCTGAAACCGGCCAATCATCCCACCTCCGGCTGAGTGGACCCGATGCCTTCCGGTGGTGTGACGTACCGGAGGCCGCATCGGATCCGCTTTCCCGGGAGTCCTGTCGTCGTCCCACGGGACCGGGTGCCCCGTATTCCGTCAACGCAGTACACCGGCGGCCCGTTCCCGCCGGTCTCTTCACCCTCCCCGCCCTTCCCGTCGACATACCGACCGGTTAGTCTGCCGACCGGGGTCGGCCCGTGGGCACGGTGAGGAGCCCCGGAGACGGAGGGGAACATGGCGGAGACGGTGAGTGCGCGGACAGGCGGAGCCGCCCGGCAGCGCGTCGTGGTGACAGGCGGCGCGCGGGGTATCGGGGAGGCGCTCGCGCGCCGCTTCGCCACCGAGGGCGCGCTGGTCGCGGTGAACGACCTCGACGCCGAACGGGCGGCCGGAGTCGCGCGCGACATCGGCGGGGTGGCCGTGCCGGGCGACGCCTCCGAGGCTCTCGCACCGGCCCGGGAAGCGCTGGGCGGCGAGATCGACGTCTTCTGTGCCAACGCCGGCGCCGCCCCCGGGGGAGGCCCGGATGCCCCGGAGGAGCTGTGGGCGTCGGCGTGGGACGTCAACGTCATGGCCCATGTGCGCGCCGCGCGGGAGCTGCTGCCCGGCTGGCTGGAGCGCGGCCACGGCCGGTTCGTCGCCACCGTCTCCGCGGCCGGGCTGCTCACCATGGTCGGCTCCGCGCCGTACAGCGTCTCCAAGCACGCCGCCTACGCCTTCGCCGAATGGCTCCACCTCACCTACCGGCACCGCGGGGTCCACGTGCACGCCGTATGCCCGCAGGGGGTGCGCACCGACATGCTGCGCGGCACCGGCCGCACGGGCGACCTGGTACTGGCACCGAACGCCATCGAGCCGGAAGCCGTCGCCGACGCCCTCCTCGAGGCCGTCGCCGAGGACCGCTTTCTGGTGCTGCCCCACCCGGAGACCGCGGGCCAGTACGCGCTGCGTGCCACCGATCCCGGTCGCTGGCTGGGAGGCATGAACCGGCTCCAGCAGAAACTGGAGCGTACGCTGGACCGGCCCGAGGACGACAGCGGGAGCCGGGAGAAGGACCGCGGAGAGCACCGGGGGAAGGCGGGGACGCAGACGTGACGGACGAGGCCCGGCTTCCCGTACCGCAGCGCCTGCTCGCGGCGGCCACGCGGCTCTTCGCCGACCAGGGCTACGACCGCACCTCCGTACAGGAGATCGTCGAGGCGGCCGGCGTCACCAAGGGCGCGCTCTATCACTACTTCGGGTCCAAGGACGACCTGCTGCACGAGATCTACGGTCGCCTGCTCCGGCTCCAGCAGGAACGGCTGGACGCCGTCGCGGGCCGTGAGGCCTCCGTCGAGAGCCGGCTGCGGGACGCCGCCGCCGACGTGGTGGTGACCACCATCGACAACCTCGACGACGCGCGGATCTTCTTCCGCTCCATGCACCAGCTCTCCGACGAGAAGCAGAAGCAGGTGCGGGCCGAGCGGCGCCGGTACCACGAACGCTTCCGCGCGCTGATCGAGGAGGGTCAGCGTGGCGGCGTGTTCAGCGACGCCACCCCCGCCGACCTGGTCGTCGACTACCACTTCGGCTCCGTGCACCACCTCAGCAGCTGGTACCGCCCGGAGGGGCCGCTGAGCCCGCAGCAGGTCGCCGACCATCTGGCCGGTCTGCTGCTGCGCGCCCTGCGGCCCTGACGTCCGCGAGCGGACCGGCGCCCGGTCCGCCCCGCCACATCAGGTGAACCTCTTCAGCTCCCGCCGGGCCAGCGACCGCTGGTGCACCTCGTCCGGCCCGTCGGCCAGCCGCAGCGTCCGCGCGGCCGCCCACAGCTCGGCGAGCGGAAGGTCCTGGCTCACCCCGGCGGCGCCGTGCAGCTGCACCGCGCGGTCCAGGATGTCCGCCACCGCCCGCGGCGTCGCGATCTTGATGGCCTGGATCTCGGTGTGCGCCCCCCGGTTGCCGACGGTGTCCATCAGCCACGCCGTCTTGAGGACGAGCAGTCGCAGCTGCTCCACCTGCACCCGCGCGTCGGCGATCCACGCCCGTACCTGGCCCTGGTCGGCGAGGGGCCTGCCGAACGCCTCCCGGCCGGCCGCGCGCCGGCACATCAGCTCGATCGCCCGCTCCGCCATGCCGATCAGCCGCATGCAGTGGTGGATGCGGCCCGGGCCCAGACGTGCCTGGGCGATGGCGAACCCGCCGCCCTCCTCGCCTATCAGGTTCTCCACCGGCACCCGTGCCTCGTCGAAGACCACCTCGGCGTGCCCGCCGTGGTAGTGGTCCTCGTACCCGTAGACGGTCATCGCCCGCCGTATCCCGACCCCGGGAGTCTCCCGCGGCACCAGCACCATGGACTGCTGGCGGCGCACGTCCTCGGCGTCCGGGTCGGTCTTGCCCATCACGATGAAGATCCGGCAGTCCGGGTGCATCGCCCCAGAGATGTACCACTTGCGCCCGGTGACGACGTACGCGTCGCCGTCGCGCCGGATGCTCGTCTCGATGTTGGTGGCGTCCGAGGAGGCGACTTCGGGCTCGGTCATGGCGAACGCGGAGCGGAGCTCGCCGGTCAGCAGTGGCTCGAGCCACCGCCGCCGCTGCTCCGGATCGCCGAACTCGGCGAGCAGCTCCATGTTCCCGGTGTCCGGAGCGGAGCAGTTGAGGGCGACGGGGGCCAACTGCGGGCTGCGGCCGGTGATTTCGGCGAGCGGTGCGTACTGGAGGTTCGTCAGCCCGGCGCCGTAGGTGCGGTCCGGCAGGAAGAGGTTCCACAGGCCCTGCCGGCGCGCCGCCGCCTTCAGCTCCTCCACCACCGGCGGCGTCTGCCACGGCGACTCCAGTTCCGCGCGCTGCTCGCGTGCTACCGTCTCGGCCGGGTGGACGTGCTCGTCCATGAAGTGCAGCAGCCGCCGGCGCAGTTCCTCTGTGCGCGCGTCGTAGGCGAAGTCCATGCGGGTCAGCCCTCCTGAAGGGTGGCGAGGCCGTGGTGGATGAAGAGCGGCACGAGATCCCCGATGCGGTCGAAGCCGGGGCCCACGGTATGCCCGAGCTTCCAGCGGTAGTGGATGCCTTCCAGGATCACGGCGAGCTTGAAGTAGGCGAACGCGGTGTACCAGCCGATCCCCGACACGTCGCGGCCTGACCCGGCGGCGTACCGCTCGACCAGCTCGACCGGTTCGGGATGCCCGGGGGCGCCGCGTACCGAGGTGAGGGGGGAGCCGGGCACGTCCGGATGGCTGCTGTACATCGCCAGCAGGCCGAGGTCGGTGAGCGGATCGCCGAGCGTGGACATTTCCCAGTCCAGCACCGCGGTGATCCGGCCCTCGCCGTCCGCGAGGACGTTGTCCAGCCGGAAGTCCCCGTGCACCACCGTCGGTTCGGGGGAGCGGGGCAGCGCCTCGGCCAGCGCACGGTGCAGGTCGTCCACGCCCTCCAGATCGCGGTTGCGCGACGCCTCCAACTGCTTTCCCCAGCGGCGCAGTTGCCGCTCCAGGAAGCCCTCCGGGCGCCCGAACGACTCCAGGCCCGCCTCCCGCGGCTCGACGGTGTGGAGCGCGACGAGGGTGTCGACCAGCGACAAAACCAGGGCGCGGGTGCGCTCCGGGCCCAGCGCCGACAGCTCGGCGGAGGAACGGTAGGGCGTCCCCGGCACGTACTCCATGAGGTAGAACGGCGCGCCCAGCACGTCGGGGTCCTCGCACAGCAGCAGCGTCCCCGGCACCGGCACGGGAGTGTCCCGCAGTGCCCGGATCACCCGGTACTCCCGTGCCATGTCGTGCGCGGTGGCGAGCACGTGGCCCAGCGGAGGCCGGCGCAGCACCCAGCGGGACGTCCCCGCGTCGACCCGGTAGGTGAGGTTGGACCGGCCGCCCTCGATCACCTCGGCGTGCAGCGGGCCGTCCACCCGTCCGGGCCGCTCCCGTTCCAGGTAGGCGCCCAGCCGCGCCAGGTCCAGCCCCGGCGGGTGCGCTGCGGCGTCCCCGCCGCCCCCGGTCTCCTCGGTCATGCGGCCTCCTCGCACTCGGACGTCTCAGCGGAACCGGTACCGATCATGCCGACTGGTCGGTATGCCGTCCATAGGGGGGCCGCCAAAACCCTGCCGGCCCCGTCTACCAGAGGAGTACCACCCCGAGCAGCGCCATCACCAGGGCGCAGAGCACCGTCGCCCGTACCGGTCCGCCCTCCGGGGCCGCGCCCGCGGCTCCCGCCAGCGTCCTGATCCGGCGGTGCGCCACCACCAGGAAACTCAGCCACGCCAGCGCCCCCAGCGCGGCGGCGCCGTACGCGGCCGGGGCCGGATCGTAGAGCGCACTGCGCACCGCCAGCGCGGCCACCACCGCGAAGGCCAGGGTGGTGCGCCGCCAGGCCAGCCGGGTCCGCTCGGGCTGCGCGCCGGGCGGCTCCGGGCCGCTCACGTGACCCGGTCCAGCACCACGGAGCTCACCACGACCAGCGCGGCCACCGCCGTGGCCAGGCTCAGCAGCACGGGGAACCGGGAGGCCGGCAGGTCCTCGCCGCGCCGCATCGCCCGCTCGCAGCGCACCCAGTGGTTCACGGCCCGCAGGGCGCACAGGCCACCGCCCGCCAGCAGTGCAAGCGCGATCGCCGTCCGCGCGCCCCAGCTCATGCCGGTGAGGAACTGGTCCACCGCGATGCCCCCCGCGACGAGGGCCAGGGCCGTACGGATCCAGGCGAGGAACGTCCGCTCGTTGGCCAGTGAGAAGCGGTAGTCGGGCGTTCTGCCCTCCGCGCGCAGCCGCTGGGGGGCCAGCCACAGCCGGAAGGTGTCGAAGAACCGGTGGATCATGGGACGAGCCTAGAAGGTGCGGCGGCCCCCGGCGGTCCCGTGAGGGGTGTCACCGGGGCGACCGAGAGATTACTCTCCAGTTTCCCGTCGTCCCGCGAGCGGAGAAGCAGGTGAAGGCATGACGTACGACGCCGAGGTGATCGTGGTCGGCGCGGGTCTGGCGGGCCTCGCGGCCACCGCCGAACTGGCCGACGCCGGACGCCGGGTGATCCTGCTCGACCAGGAGCCTGAACAGTCGCTCGGCGGCCAGGCCCACTGGTCGTTCGGCGGTCTCTTCCTCGTCGACTCGCCCGAGCAGCGCCGGATGCGCATCCGCGACAGCCGGGAACTGGCCTGGCAGGACTGGCTCGGCACCGCCGGGTTCGACCGCGCCGAGGACCACTGGCCGCGCCGCTGGGCCGAGGCGTACGTCGACTTCGCCGCCGGGGAGAAGCGGTCCTGGCTGCGGCAGCAGGGCGTGCGATTCTTCCCCGTCGTCGGCTGGGCCGAGCGCGGCGGCTACGACGCGACCGGTCACGGCAACTCGGTCCCCCGCTTCCACATCACCTGGGGCACCGGCCCCGGGCTGGTGGAGCCCTTCGCCCGCCGCGTGCGGGCCGGAGTGGCACGCGGCCTGGTGGACCTGCGGTTCCGGCACCGGGTCACCGGCCTGGCCCGCAGCGCGGGCGCCGTCGACACGGTCACCGGCGAGATCCTGGCACCCAGCGACGCCGAACGCGGCACCGCCAGCAGCCGCGAGACCACCGGTGCCTTCGAACTGCGCGCGCAGGCGGTGATCGTCACCTCCGGCGGGATCGGCGGCAACCACGACCTGGTCCGCGCCAACTGGCCCGAACGGCTGGGGACTCCGCCGCGCCGGATGCTGTCCGGCGTGCCCGCCCACGTCGACGGCGAGATGCTCGGCATCACCGAAGGGGCAGGGGGCCGCCTCATCAACCGCGACCGCATGTGGCACTACACCGAGGGCATCGAGAACTGGAACCCGATCTGGGCCCGGCACGGCATCCGTATCCTGCCCGGCCCGTCCTCCCTGTGGCTGGACGCCACCGGCAAACGACTGCCCGTCCCCCTCTTCCCCGGCTTCGACACCCTCGGCACACTCGACCACATCATGCGCACCGGGCACGACCACACCTGGTTCGTCCTCAGCCGCAAGATCGTCGAGAAGGAGTTCACCCTCTCCGGCTCCGAGCAGAATCCCGACCTGACGGGCAAGTCCGTCCGCGACGTCCTCGCCCGGGTGAAGCCGGGCGCCCCCGGCCCCGTGCAGGCGTTCCTCGACAACGGCGCCGACTTCGTCGTCGAACGCGAACTGCCCGACCTGGTGCGGCGGATGAACACGCTCACCGGCGAGCAGCTGATCGACGAGAGCGCCCTGCGCCGGGAGATCGAGGCCCGGGACCGCGAGATCGGCAACCCCTTCACCAAGGACCTCCAGATCACCGCACTGCGCGGAGCGCGCGGATACCTGGGCGACAAACTGATCCGCGTCGCCACGCCGCACCGCATCCTCGACCCCAAGTCCGGTCCGCTGATCGCGGTGCGCCTGAACATCCTTACCCGCAAGACGCTCGGCGGGCTGGAGACCGACCTGTCCTCCCGCGTGCTCACCGAGGACGGCGAGCCGCTGCCCGGCGTGTACGCCGCCGGTGAGGTCGCGGGATTCGGCGGCGGGGGTGTGCACGGCTACCGCTCGCTGGAAGGCACCTTCCTCGGCGGCTGCCTCTTCTCCGGCCGCACGGCCGGCCGGGCCGCCGCCGAGGCGGTCGGCTGAGCCGCCGACCCAAGCGGAAGGAGCCGCACCACTTCCACTCCCCGGGGCTTCACAGGGAGTTCACAGAACCTTGCTTGACGTGATCCCGTCACTCAGGTTTCGTGAGCGTCGACCATGACACCCCCACCCCCACCACCCTCCTTCCGGCTGTCCCGGCGCGGTGGCGGCAACGCACCCGACGCCGCACTCGACGACACGGACCTCGCCGCCGCCCGCGACGCCCTCGCACAGGGCCGCTGGGGCGACAGCCGTACCCTGCTCGCCCACACCCGTGAGGACTGGGACCGGCGCGGCCACCGCCTGGTCGTCCTCGCCGACAGCCCGGGCAGCCTCGCGTGGGCCCGCGAGTGGCAGCAGACCGAACCGGAGAGCGGCGATGCCGCCGCGCTGGCCGCCTGCGCGGCCGTCAGCGCCGCCGTGCGGGGACGCGAACGCCCCGAGAACGCCCGGCAGGCCGTCGCGGACGCCGCGGCCCGCACGCCCGCCGACCCCAGCCCGTGGCTGGCCTCGCTGCTCCTCGCGCGGTACACCGGCACCACGGACGAGGCCCGCCGCGCGTTCCACGAAGTCACCGTCCGGCACCGCGAGCACCACCACGCCCACCACCTGATGGCGGCCGTGCTCGCCGAGAGCCCCGACCCCCACACGCTCTACGAGTTCGCCCACAGCTCCGCCTCCCACGCCCCCGCCGACTCCCCGCTGGCTCTGCTCCCGGTCGTCGCCCACGCCGAGCGGTTCCGCGCCCACCGCGGCGGCGCCCGCACGGCCGACCGCGCCGCGGGGGAGCACTGGACCGGCCGTCACGCCGCCCACCTGGTGCGCAGCGCCTTCGACTGGTGGCTGGAATGGGGAGGCGAGGAGGGGCACCCGCGCCGCGCGGTGGACCTCAACTTCCTCGCCTACGCCAAGTTCCACGAGGGACGGCTCGCCGAGGCCGCCGCCCTCTTCCAGCGGGTCGGTTCCCTCGTCACCCCGGCCCCCTGGTCGTACACCGGCCGCGACGCGTACAAGGCGTTCCGCGCGGCCCGCGCCACCGCGTACGGCAGCGCCTGACCCCGCACCACGGAGAACCGATCCCGGCGACCGGAGAGGAACCGAACCCGCCATGCTCACGGGCAGCACAGAAGAGATCAGCACCTACAAGGGGCAGCACAGAGCCCTGCGGGCCGGGCGGATCGGCACCGTCGGCCTGCTGCTCTCCGTTCTCGCGGCCACGGCGCCGCTGATGGTCGTCGCCGGCGTCATGCCCACCACGTACGCCGTGATGGGCATCACCGGCCAGCCGCTGCTCTTCGTGATCCTGGCCGTTGTGATGGCGCTGTTCAGCGTCGGCTACGCGGAGATGAGCCGCCACGTGCACAACGCCGGCGCCTTCTACGCCTACATCGCCCGCGGCCTCGGCGGCTTCACCGGCGCCGGCGCCTCGTACGTCGCGCTCGCCGCCTACAACGCCATGCAGGTCGGCATCTACGGCATCTTCGGCTTCGAGGCGTCCCTGCTGCTGGACACCTACCTCGGCGTCCAGGTCGCCTGGTGGGTTCCCGCCCTCGTCGCGGTCGCCCTGACCGGGGTGCTGGGCGCCCTGAAGATCGACCTCAACGCGCGGGTGCTGGGCGTGCTGCTGATCATCGAGGTGCTGCTGATCGTCGTGGTCGACCTGGCGTTCGCCGCCGACCCCGGCCCGTCCGGGCTCTCCCTCGCCGCCTTCGACCCCGCCACGCTCTCCGGTGCCGGACTGGGCACCGCCCTGTGCTTCACCGTCGCCGCCTTCGTCGGCTTCGAACAGGCTCCCGTCTACGCGGAGGAGACGAGCCGCCCGCAGACCGTGGTGGCCCGCGTGATGTTCCTCGCCGTCGGCTGCGTCGCGGTGTTCTTCGCCCTCACCTCCTGGCTCATGAGCGTCGCCACCGGGCCCGGCAAGGTGGTGAGCGCCTCCCAGGAGCACGGCCCGCAGTTGCTCTTCGTGCTCAGCGACGCACGCCTGGGCGGCACCTTCACCGACGCGCTCCACCTCTTCTTCGTCACCGGCATCTTCGCCTCGATGCTGGCCTTCCACAACGTCGTCGCGCGCTACGCCTTCGCCATGGGCCGCGAGGGTCTGCTCCCCGCCCGGATCGGCCGCGCCTCCGCGTCGACGGGCGCCCCGGCCTTCGGCTCGCTGCTCCAGACCGTCGTCGCCTTCCTGGTGGTCGTCGGCTTCGCCATCACCGACGACACGCCGGTGGGCGACCCCACCACCCCGGTCCTGCGGCTGTTCACCTGGCTCGGCAACCTCGGCGCGCTCGGCGTCATCGTGCTGATGGCGCTGGCCTCCGTCGCGGTCATCGCCTTCTTCGTACGGCGCGGCGCGGGCGCGGCCCAGGGCCCCAGGCTGCTCTGCTCCGGCCTTGCCGCCCTCGGCCTCACGGTCATCTTCTGCTACGCCGTAGCGGACTTCGAGGTGCTCATCGGCACCGGGGACGGATCGGCACTGCGCTGGATCCTGCCCGGCGTGCTGCTCGTGGCCGGTGCGGTCGGTGTGGCAGCCGCACTGGCGCTGCGGGCCCGCAGCCCGGAGTCGTACGCCCGCATCGGCCTGGGCAACGAGGCGTTCCGCCTGGAGAACGCGGCGGCGAAGAGCAGCGACCAGGCCCGGTAGGTTCCGCACGCTGCACGGCCGCGGACCCTCCGGCACCCGCAGGTCCGCGGCCGTGCGATGACGTCCCGGTGAGGGCGCAGGCCGAGGCGTCAGTCCTCGACCAGCGCGGTGCGCAGCCGCTTCAGGCAGCCCGACAGCAGGCGGGACACGTGCATCTGGGAGATGCCGAGCCGTTCGCCGATCTGCGACTGCGTCAGCTCCTCGCCGAAGCGCATCTCCAGGATGCGCCGGTCCCGCGTCCCCAGCCGGGCCAGGTACGGCTTGAGCGCGTGGAGCGACTCGATGGTCTCGAACGTCGGGTCGCAGTCGCCCAGCCGGTCGGCGAGCCGGGGCCCGTCGCGGTCGTCCTCCCCGTCGTCGGAGGCGCCGTCCAGCGAGTCGGCCGTGTAGCCGTTCGCCGCGACCTGGCCCTCGATGACCTCCTCGACGCCGATGCCCAGATGGTCGGCCAGCTCCTGCGGCGTCGCCGACCGGCCGAGCGAGGCGAGCAGTTCCTCGCCCGCGACGGCCAGCCGGATTCGCAGCTCCTGAAGGGCGCGCGGCACGTGCACGGCCCAGGTCGTGTCGCGGAAGAAGCGCTTCATCTCGCCGAGGATGTACGGCACGGCGAAGGAGGTGAACTCCACGCCCCGGTCGAGGTCGAACCGGTCGATCGCCTTGATCAGACCGATCGTGCCGACCTGGACGATGTCCTCCTCCGGCTGGCCGCGGTGCCGGAACCGGGCGGCCGCGAACCGGACCAGCGACAGGTTCATCTCGATCAGCGTGTTGCGGGCGTACTGGTAGGCGTGCGTGCCCTCCTCCAGCGTGCGCAGCCGCTCGAAGAACAGCCGTGACAACCGGCGGGCGTCCTTGGGAGCGACGGCGCTCGGCACGTCGAGCTGGGGGAGCCCGGCGACGTCGCCGTCGGAGGTCTCCGCCTCGGCCCCGTGGGGCTCCACCGTGGACATCTCGGTCGCGGGAGTCATTCCGGGCCCTCTCCTCGTGAACTGTCGTCGGACGGCAACAAGAAGGACCTGCCCCGGAAAGCGATCCGTACACGTCCCCGGTCTCCGACCGGCCCGAACGCGTCGTTCACGGGACGGACCGGCGGAATCTCACAGCAGGGGGAGGTGCGCGGTGACGGTCTTGCCGCCGCCGCCGTGCCGGGCGATCGTCACCCGGCGGGCGAGCCGACAGGCCAGGGCCCAGCCGTACCCGCCCAGAGTGGGCGTGCCGTTCGTCGACGGCTCGCACCGCCGCGGCATCTCGTCGCTGCCGTCCGCGATGGTGAGGATCAGGCAGTCGCGGTGGATGCGCGCCTGGAAGGCGGTGATCCCGCCGCCGTGCCGGATCGCGTTCGTGGCCAGTTCGGAGGTCACCAGCAGGGCGTCCGCGACCGTGACCGTGCCGTCCTGGAGCTCCGCGCCGGCGGTGCCGAAGTGCAGCTCCAGCAGGTGGATGACGCGTTCCCGGGCCTCCGCCGCCGTGTCCGGCGGCGGTATCGGTTCCCGGGCGTCGGCCGGCGGCCGCTGGTTTCTGAGCTGTTCCATCTGGGCGTCTCGTTCCGTCTGCGTCTCCGTCTCGCATGCCCGCTTGTCGGCCGCGCATGCGCCGGAGCCCCGGGCGCCGACCCGGGGCACCGGCGCCGCCGTCCGGATGCGGGTAGGTCGTTCATGCGTCCTCGTGAGGGAGACGCATGGCCAGCGCGAGGGTGTCGTCGGGATGCAGCACCACGGTGTGCATGGCGTCGGCGACGGCGCCGGGCACCTCCTCGATGGGCCGCTCCCGGTGTTCGACGGCCGCGGTGACCAGCCGTGCCTCGCCCTCGACCGGGTCGCGTCGGCTCTCGGTGAGGCCGTCCGTGTACAGCAGCACCAGGTCGCCAGGCGCGAGGCCGACGGTGAGGGTTCTTTCGCTGCCGGGGAGGGGAAAGCCGACGCCGCGGCCGCGTACCTCCAGGTACTCCGTGGTGCCGTCGCGCCGCACCAGCAGGGCCGGCGGATGGCTGCCGTTGGCGAGCGACAGAAGCCCGGTCGCCGGGTCCAGCCGGGCGAGGAGCACGGTGGCCATCGTCTCGGCGTCCACCCCCGAGACGATCTCCCCGGCGCGTTCGACGAGTGTCGCCGGCGGATGCCCCTCCAGCGCAAGGGTGCGCACCGCGTGCGTGACGTTGAGGGCGTCCCGGGTGCTGCGCACCCCGTGGCCCAGCGCGTCGACCACGGTGATGTGCACGGTGCCGTCGGGGAGGGTGAACCAGTCGTAGAGGTCGCCGCCGGTCGGGGCGTGGGTGTCGGCCGGGGCGTAGTGCACGGCGAGCTCCAGCCCCGGGACGGTCAGCGGCGGGGGACGCAGCGCGTCCTCGAGCTCCCGCAGTATGCGGCCGTGGGCGCTGCGCAACTGCTCGTCCCGCTCCTCCAGTTCGACGTACAGCGCGAGGACGCCGCTGTTGGTCTCGTCGAGTTCGTGGGTGAGCCTGCGGTGTTCGGCCGCCAGGGAGTCCGCCCGGTCCAGGACGGCGCGCAGTTCCTCCTCCGCCGCGTCCTCGTCACCCTCGCCGTCCGCGCCGTCGAGCACCACAGGCCGGACCGGGTCCGCGGTCAGTGGCAGACGCCACACGGTACGGCCGTCCGCCATCGTCTCGGCGGACAGCGGCAGCCTGGCCGGGACGGCGCGTTCGCGCGCGTGCCCCGCGTCCAGCGTCACGGTGAGGACGCCCGGCCCGGCCTCCGCGGTGAGCCGTACGCCATGGCCCGCCTCCGTTGCGCGGCGGGCGACCAGGGCGACCGACAGGGTGAGCCGGGCCCGCTGCTCGGCGGGCAGCCCGTGCAGCCGCGCGAGGCGCCGTACCGCCCTCCGTACGTCCGGCAGGGTCGACAACAGGGCTGTGGCCGACGGGCTCATCACAGTCCTCCCAGGCTGAGTGCCGTGGCGTCGTCACGGTACTTGCGGTGACGGTGCGCCAGGGCGGCCGGCAGCAGCTCCGGTGGCAGCCGCAGCAGGAACGGGCTGGGGGCGTGCGACCAGCGGGACGCTATGCCGTCCGAGTAGAGCACCGCCACCTGGCCGGTGCGCAGCGGCACGCTGCGGACCTGCGGTGTGGGGATGTTCCAGCCCACCACGCCGGGGCGGCCGTCCATCCGGCGATGCTCCTCGCGCGGGGACAGCACGCACAGCCGCACGTTGCCGACGCCGCAGTACAGGGCGCGGCCCTCGCACAGGCGGAGCAGGCCCACCGCGGCGCCGCGGGTGTGCCGCAGACTCCGGTGCAGCCCCTGCACGATCTCCGGCAGCGTGCGGTCGGCCAGTCCCTCGAACGCGCGCAGCGCCGTGTGCGCGGCGAGTGCCGCTGGCTCCCCGTGGCCCAGCCCGTCGACGACGAGTGCCGTCGGCGCCCCGGCCTCCCCGCCGACGGCGCAGCCGTCCCCGCAGAACTCCTCGCCCTCGGCGGGCAGCCGGACAAGGCCCGTCCGCCTCACTGCCGGCGGCGTGTCGGGAGCGGTGATCCGCGCGGCCGCGACCGTGCCCTCGCCGGGCTCGGTGCGCACCAGGAACCGGCCGGAGATCCGCTGCACGGCGCCCAGCCCGGTGCCGAGGGTGCCGGTGGTGGTGTACCCGTCGGAGAGGCACCGGGCGAGTTCGGCCATGCCGGGGCCGCGGTCGGCGGCCAGGATCTCCAGGCCCGGAACCCCGGGGACCGGCTGAAGGTACACCACACCGTCCACGGCGTGCTTGTCCAGATTGCTGGCCAGCTCGCTGGCCACTGCCCCGGCCTGGTCGGGCAGCGGGCCGGTCAGTCCGCAACGGACCGCGATCTCCCGCGCCCGGGACGCGGCCAGATGCACGGCGCTGTAGTGGTCGATGCGCACCTCGACCGTCGGCGACGGCTCCCCGCGGCGGCCGTTCACCGGTCCGCCCATCGCACGGCGGTCACCACGGTTCCCTTTCCGGGCGCCGAGCGCACCTCGAAGTCGTGCATGAGGCGCCGCGCACCGCCCAGGCCGTGCCCGAGCCCGGCACCGGTGGTGAACCCGTCGGTCAGCGCACCCTCCAGGTCGGGGATGCCCGGCCCGTCGTCGCGCACGGTCAGCCGCAGCCCGGCGCCGCGGGCCTGGCGCAGCGACTCCAGGGTCAGCGTGCCGCCGCCGCCGTGGATGTAGGCGTTGCGGGCGAGTTCACTGGCCGCCGTCACCACGCGCGTCTGGTCGACCAGGCGGAATCCCAGCGCCTGTGTGGCGGAGCGCACGGCGTGCCGGACCGCCAGCAGGTCCTCCTCGGTGCGCACCGGGTACGACTCCGACGAGGAGTCGGGCGAGGCTCCCGCCCCGGTCCGCTGGTGCCCGATCCGGTGGCCGGGGGCGCCTCCCGACCGGGAATGCGGCGCGTCACGCGGATCGTCGGGGAGGGTCACTCCTCGGTCACCCTCTCGCCGTCACCGTCGCTTTGCGGGTCGGGCCGGGCGCCCTCCCAGGTCTGCCGCCAGCCGAGCGCGGCCATACCCGTCTCGGCGTTCAGCGCGGTCTCCACTCCGGTGAGTTCGATGCCGAGCTCCACCAGGGTGATGGCCACCGGCGGCCGCATCCCGGCCACGATCACCCGCGCACCGAGCAGTTGGGCCATGGTGCTCAGCTCCATCAGCGCGCGCGCCACGAACGAGTCGATGATCTCCACACGGGAGATGTCCAGCAGCACCCCGCGGGCACGGTCGGAGACGATCCGGGTGGTCAGCTCGTCCGCCAGTGCCATGGCGGTGGTGTCGTCGAGTTCGCTGAGCAGTCCGGTGACGAGTGTGTCGCCGAGCCGGAGGATCGGCAGCGTGCCGGCGCTCGCGGCGTTCTCCGGGAAGGGCACCGGGGGCCGCGCCGGGAGGGAGTCAGCCACGGGCGCCGCTCCGCGGATCCGCCTGCCGCGAGGTGAGCTCCATCGCGGTCTCCAGCGCGTCGGCGAGGGTGGCCCGGGTCAGGATGTCCGACAGGTCGATGCCCAGCTGCACGATGGTCTGCGCGATGCCCGGCTGGATGCCGCTGATGACGCAGTCCGCGCCCATCATGCGGACCGCCTTCACCGTCTGCATCAGGTGCTGCGCGACGGAGGTGTCGACCGTCGGCACACCGGTGATGTCGATGATGGCCACGGACGCCTCGTGCTGCTGGATGGCCTCCAGCAGGTTCTCCATCACCACCTGGCTGCGCGCGGTGTCCAGGTTGCCGATCAGCGGCACCGCCAGCACCTGGCGCCACAGGCGGACCACCGGCGTCGAGAGTTCGAGCAGCTGACGGCTCTGCCGCCGGATGATCTCCTCGCGCCCGTCCACGAACGTCTCGAAGCACAGCGCGCCCGAGGCGTCGAGGATGCGGCTGACCAGCAGTGCCGCGGCGAGCATCTGCCGGCCTTCGACCAACTCCTCCTGCACGGCCTCCAGCAGGGCTTCCTTGAGCTGCATCACCGCCAGCGACGTCACCGTCGGTGAGGCGCCTGCCCGCGCCCGGCGCAGCGACAGGTCGACCACCACGTCGCGCAACCCGGCGTGCTCGAGGATGATGCGCTCCGCCGGCAGCCCGGCGGAGAGCGCCGAACCCAGCGCCGTCACCAGGGCGTCCGCATCCTCGTGCAGCTCCGACTCGACCAGGCCGTCGTGCAGCCCGGACCGCTCCACCTGCAGCTGCACCCAGCGGTCGGCGATCTCGGTGCCGCGCTGCGACAGCACCTCGCTCAGGCGATCCCGAACAGCAGACTCCGTGACACTCATGCCCGAACTCTGCCACACCCCGGTGCCGGCTCCCTCCGCAGTGGGCCTGTGCGGCCCCGGGACGGGCCGTCCCGGGGCCGCCCGCCGACTCCGACGCTCACCGCTCCAGTTCCGCCAGGCGCTGCAGCAGCAGGCCCTCCCGCACCGCCCACGGGCAGACGGTGACCGAAGCCAGATCCAGCTGCCGCATCGCGGTGTGCGCCACCACGGCACCGGCCAGCGCCTGCCGACTGCGCGGCCGGCTGATGCCGGGCAGCTTCGCGCGCTCGGCGGCCGGCAGGCCGGCCAGTATCGTCACCGCCTTCCGCAGGTCGGCGCGGGACAACTCACGCGGCACGTGGACGCCCTTCTTGGCGGGCGGCGCCCCGCACAGCCGGGCCAGCTGCTGGAACGTACGCGACGTCGCCACGGCTGTCAGCGGCTCCGCGGCGCGCACGCGGGCGGAGACCTCCCGCAGCTGCTCTTCTGCCCGGCAGCGGACGGCCTTCACCGCACGCTTCGGAGGCGGGTCGGCGCGGCCGAAGTACCGCCGGGTCAGCCGACCCGCGCCCAACGGCATCGAGGCCGCGAAGTCCGGCACCCCGGTCCCGCCGAAGGCGATCTCGAGCGACCCGCCTCCGATGTCCAGGACGACCATCGGCCCGGCCCGCCAGCCCATCCAGGCCCGTGCGGCCAAGAACGTCAACTCCGCCTCACGTTCCCCCGACATCACCCGCAACTCCAGCCCCGTCTCGGCCAGGACCGCGTTCAGCACCTCGTCCCGGTTCGGCGCGTCCCGGATGATCGCCGTCGCGAAGGCGTCCAGGTCCGCGACGCCCCAGCTCTCCGCCTCCTTGCGGGCGTCGGCCACCGCGTCGGCCAGCAGGGTGATCGCGCACGAGGGCAACCGCCCGTCCCGCTCGACCAACTCCGCCAGCCGAAGCCGCTGCTTGGCCGTGTGCACCCCTGTCGGCACCGCCCCGTCGAGGTCCGCGACCTCCAGCCGCACCGTGTTCGATCCCGCATCCAGCACACCCACTCGCATGCGCTCGTGCGTACCCGCACCGGGCACGGAACACCCGTCGCCCTCCGGGTGCACTCCGCCGAACACCGGGTACGCGACACGGTGTACGCGGGTTCCGCGACGACATGCGGACCCACGGAGAGGAGAGAGACGCCATGGCGATCACCTTCCGCCGCAGCATCCGCATCCTGCCGGGAGTGCGGTTCAACCTGAACCGCCGGTCCTGGTCGCTGACCGTCGGCTCGCGGCGTGGTCCGAAGCACACCTGGTCCTCCACCGGTCGCCGCACGACCAGCTACGACCTGCCCGGGCCGTTCGGCTACCGCCGCTCCCACCGCTCGCGCCGCGGCGGCGGGCGGACCGCCAGCCGCTGAGACGCCTGGGCCGGCCCTCCTGGTGGTCCCGAACCGGTCAGGTCATGGCGTCGACGCCCGTCAGGGCGCGGCCGATGAGGAGCTTCTGCACCTGCGAGGTGCCCTCGTAGAGCGTCAGCACCCGGGCGTCGCGCAGGTACTTGCCGACCGGGTACTCGTCGATGTAGCCGTAGCCGCCGAAGACCTGGAGGCAGTTGTTGCTCACCCGCACGGCCGTCTCCGCGGCGTGGTACTTGGCGGTCGAGGCGTCGGTGCCGTAGTCCCGGGGCCCGAGCCCCGCGTCGGCCATGCGCGCCACGTGGTGGGTGAGCAGCCGGGACGCCTGAACGTCGACGGCCGAGTCCGCGAGGAGTTCCTGCACGAGCTGGAACGAGGCGATGGGCCGCCCGAACTGGGTCCGCTCGGTGGCGTAACCGACGGCGGCGTCCAGCGCGGCCTGGGCGACCCCCACCGCGCCTGCGGCCACCGAGACGCGGCCGCGGGACAGCGCTCCGAGGGCGATGCCCAGCCCTTTGTCCACCGGCCCGAGGCGGGCCGCGTCCGGGACGCGGACGCCCTCGTAGGCGAGTTCCGCGGTGGCCTGGCCGCGCAGGCCCAGCTTGCCGTGGATCTCGCGGGCGGTGAAGCCCGGCCGATCGGTCGGCACCAGGAACGCGGTGACGCCTCTGTCGCTCGTCCGGGCGAAGGTGAGCGCCACCCCGGCCACCGAGCCGTTGGTGATGAAGGTCTTGGTCCCGTCGAGCACCCAGTCGTCGCCGTCCCGGGTGGCCCGGGTGGTCAGCGACGCGGCGTCCGACCCCGTTCCCGGCTCAGTGAGAGCGAAGCAGCCGAGCGTCTCCCCAGCGGCCAGCCGCGGCAGCCACTCCGCCCGCTGCGCCGCGCTGCCGTGCGCGGCGACGGTCTTGGCGACCAGCCCGAGGGAGACGGACACGATGCCGCGCACTGCGGAGTCACCTCGGCCGAGTTCCTCGGTGACCAGCGTGTAGGACAGCATGTCCGCGTCCACGCCGCCGTGTTCCTCGGGGAGCGTCAGGCCCAGGAAGCCCAGCGCGCCGAGCGCGTGCACGATGCCGGGATCGACCCGCTCGGCGCGGTCCCATTCGCGGGCGTGCGGCACGATCTCGGCGTCGACGAAGCGGGCCGCCATGGCCCGGAATTCGCGCTGCGTGCCGGTGAGTCCGAAGTCGCGTGCGAGCACGGTGCCTGCCTCCTGGTCGGTGGTCGCGCCCGGCCCTCGGGCCGGACCGGTCGGTGCGCGCAGGGCCCGCGCGGTGCGGCCGGGCCCCGCCGGTTCAGCGCAGGTACACGCGGTCGGGGTCGACGGTGTCCCGCAGCAGGTGCAGTTCGTCGGCGGTCGGGGGCTCGACGGTGGTCACCGAGTCGGCCACCCGCAGGTCCCAGCCGGTCGCGCGGCGCACCTGGGCGACGGTCACACCGGGATGCACGGCGACCAGCGTCAGTTCGTCGCCCGCCCCGTTCCGGGCGAGGACGCCGAGGTCGGTGACGACCCGCGTGACCCCGGCGCCGCGTGGGGTGACGCCCTCCCGCAGTGCCCGGTCCGGCCCCGGTGAGGTGCAGAAGTCGAGGCTGTCGGTGAGCGACCGGGGATCGTGGCGGCGCATCACGACGAAGACCTCGTGGGCACCGGCCATCACCTCCATCGCCCCGCCCGGTCCGGGCAGCCGCACTCCGGGCCGGTGCCAGTCGCCGATCACCGAGGAGTTCAGGTTGCCCCACCTGTCGATCTGGGCCGCGCCGAGGAACCCGACGTCGATGTGGCCGCCTTGCAGCACGTAGCCGAACAGCGCGGGCATGGGGAGGACGGCCTCGGCGCCGGTGACCAGGACGGCGTCGGCGATGGTCTCCGGAAGGTGCGAGGGGTGCGCGCCGCACACCCCGGACTCGTAGACGATCTCCAGCCGCGGGGCGACGGTCAGATGGGCCAGCGAGGCGGCCAGCGTCGGCAGCCCGATCCCGGCGAACACCGTACGCCGGGCGGCGAGTTCGCGGGACGCCGCGACCGCGATCAGCTCCGAGGACGTCACGGCTGCCCTCGTGGGAGCGGATGGCATGGGCGGTTCTCCTTCGCGGTGGCGGGCGGTCACAGGCGCCGCCCGTAGTTCACGGGGAGGCTGAATGCCTCTCCGACGGCCAGCGCCGACCAGTGCTCCTCGCCGAGCAGGGCCACGTATGCGGCGTGGTCCGTCGTGCCGTGCACCCACTCGGCCATCCAGTCCTTCAGACGCGCCGGATCGCGGCTGATCCGCGACCACGACCGGTAGAAGGCGTTGTCGCGGTCGTAGTAGCCCTGTGCGAACGACGGGTGCGCGCCGCGGGGGCACGCGACGACGGCGTCCACCGCGTGTGCCGGGATCACGGTCCGGTTGGGATCGGAGCGCACCACCTCGTCGTCGACGACCTCCTCGACCACCACCACCGCCCGGGCCGCGGCGTACACCGCCTCCGCCTGGACGCCGGTGAGCCCCCAGATCTGGGTGTTGCCGCTGCGGTCGGCGCGCTGCGCGTGCACGAAGGTCACGTCCGGGTGCACCGGAGGCACCACGTAGACCTGCTCCCGCTCGCCGTCGGGCCCGGGGTAGGGCGAGGCGACCGTGCGCAGGCCCGGGTTGACGGACGGGAGGTCGCTGCCGGCGTACGAGCGCAGCGGATGGAAGGGAAGGCCGGACGCTCCGGCCAGGTAGCGGCACACCATCCCGTAGTGGCTGTACTCCTCGAACGCGAGCGGCTCCGGCTCGCCCGACTCGACCCGGCGGCGCAGCTCGCCGAGCGACCCGGCCGAGGAGTTGCCCACGAAGGAGGAGACGAGCTTCGACACGCACCCGCCGGCCAGCATCTGGTCCACCACGATGTCGGCGGTCATGCGCACCACCGTCAGGTCGCGCCGTCCCTGACGGACGATCTCGTGTCCGGCGGCCGTCGGGATCAGGTGGGTGAAGCCTTCCAGGCAGACCGTGGCGCCGTCGTGCACGAAGGCCGCGACGGCCTCCCGCATCGTCATGGTCTTGTCCACGAAGGGCTCCTCGGCGTCGCGGTCGGGCGTTCCACGCTGCCAGCCGCCATTGATTAGTGTCCAATACCGAATTAAGGTCGAATCAAGATGCCAGAGAGATGAATGTAGGGGTGGACCCGGCGCCGCCGGGTGCGCCGCAGGTCGCCCCGGGCGATGGAAACGGACCGGAACGACGATGGAACTGCGCTACCTCACGGCTTTCGTCGCCGTGGCCGAGGAACTGCACTTCGGGCGCGCGGCCAAGCGGCTCCAGATGGCACAGCCTCCGCTGAGCCAGCAGATCCGCCAGCTCGAGCGGGAACTCGGCGTCCAGCTCTTCGAACGCAACACCCGCTCGGTGCGGCTGACCAGCGCCGGCCGATCCTTCCTCGAGCCGGTGCACACCGTGCTCCGCGATCTCGACCTCGCCACCCGGGCCGCGAAGGCCGCCGGACGCGGCGAGTACGGGCGGGTCACCGTCGGGTTCGCCGGCGCCTCCAGCCACGAGACGCTGCCGCTCCTCACCCGCGCCGTGCGCCTGGCCCACCCCGGCATCGAACTGGCCATGCAGGGCCAGACCTACGCCCACGTCGCGCTGGAACGCGTCGCCGACGGCTCCCTCGACCTCGGCTTCGTCCGCCTGCCCGCCGACCGTCCCGGCGTGCGGACCCGGGTGATCTCCGAGGAGGAACTCGTCTGCGCCCTCCCCTCGGACCACCGGCTGGCGGGCCTGAGCGCCATCGCCCCGGCGGACCTCGCGGACGACCCTTTCGTCAGCTTCCCCGCCAACGCCGGGTCCTCGCTGCGCGACGCGGCCGTACGCACCTGCGAGGAGGCGGGCTTCCGGCCGCGCATCGTGCAGGAGGCGCCCGACTCGCACACCATCCTCGCCCTCGTGGCCGCCGGCGTCGGCGTGACGCTCACCCTCACCTCCTGCCAGCACATCCAGCAGACCGGGCTGGTCTACCGGCCGCTGGCCGGCTCCCCGGTGCGACTTCAGGCCGCCCTCGCGTGGCGGCGGGACAATCCGTCGGCCGCCCTGCGCACGGTCCTCGCCGTCGCCCAGGACGCGCTGCCCGTCCCCGCGCCCGCCGCCCGGCGGGACTGACTGTCCCCGCGCCAAAACGCGGCACCCTCGCCGGCGGGCGGCCGCGTGTCGTGCCGGCCGCGTCCAGGGCGCCCTGTCCGTGGCCGAATCCCGTCGGCAGTGAGACGGAGAGCGTCTCACTGCATCAGCGATTCAGTATTGGACCCGTCTCGGTGCCGACTGGCACGGTTACCGCCATCACCTTCCGAGGCGGGCGCCCGCCGGCTCCACCCGGCCCCGCACCGCCCCTCCCCACGACGCCGATGGGAGCGAGCATGAGTGCGGCACAAGCCGCCCGCGAACGGCGCAGGACGGCCGGGCGTGCGGGCATCGGAGCCTTCGTCGGCTCGACGATCGAATGGTTCGACTTCTACATCTACGGCACCGCGGCCGCCCTGGTCTTCGACCAGGTCTTCTTCCCCGAACTCGAGGGCCCGGTCGGCACGCTCGTCGCCTTCGCCACCTTCTGGGTCGGCTTCCTCGCCCGCCCCCTCGGGGGGATCGTCTTCGGTCACTTCGGCGACCGGCTCGGCCGCAAGAAGACCCTGGTCATCACGCTCCTCATGATGGGCATATCGACCACGCTGATCGGGCTGCTCCCTGGCTACGCCTCCATCGGCGTCGCGGCGCCGATCCTGCTGGTCACCATCCGCATGATCCAGGGCATCGGCCTCGGCGGGGAGTGGGGCGGCTCCGTCCTCATCGCCTCCGAACACGCGCCCCGGGGCAAATCCATCCTCTACGGGGCGTTCGCCCAGCAGGGCTCGCCCGTCGGCAACAGCCTCAGCACCCTGAGCTTCCTGCTCATCAGCCAACTCCCCGACGACGACTTCCTCGCGTGGGGCTGGCGCATCCCCTTCCTCGCGTCGGCCGTGCTCGTCGTCGTCGGCCTCGTCGTCCGGCTCAAGGTCGCCGAATCCCCGGCCATGGCCCAGGTCATCGAGAAGAAGCAGGCCGCCCGGGTGCCGCTGTCCGAGATTCTGCGGAAGCACCCCACGCTCATCGTCCTCGGGATCGGAGCCTGCACCATCGGGCTGTCCGCCACCTACTTCAAGACGACGTTCGCCCTGTCCTGGGCCACCTCCGCCCTGAACTTCGAACGCAGCGACTTCCTGACGATCATTCTGGTCGCCACCCTGGTGCAGATCGTCGTGCAGCCCTTCGGTGCCCTCATCGTCACCAGGATGAGGAGCTGGTCGAAGGCGGTCACGCTCATCCTGCTGCCCGAGATCGTGCTGATGCCCCTGATGTTCCTGCTCATCCGCAGCGAGAACTACGGGCTGGCGATGTTCGGCGTCGTCGTGGCGACCGTGCCGCACTGCCTCTACTACGCCGCACTCGCCGGCATGCTCGCCAGCCGTTTCCCCGCCCACCTGCGCTACACCGGCATCTCCCTGTGCTACCAGCTCTGCGGCACGCTGCTCGGCGGCACCACCCCGATCATGGGCCAGTTCCTGCTCAACCGGACCGGTTCGATCACCGCTGTGATCGCCTACGCCGTCTTCCAGGTGCTGCTGACCCTCGGCTGCGTCCTCCTGCTCCTCCGCCGCCCCAACCACGACGACCGCGCCGCCGCCCGCGGGCCGGAACCCACCCGCGCGACCGCCCTCGCCTGACCATCCACCACATCCAGGGGCGGGCCCTCCCAGCGGGGCCGCCCCCGGAGGGCCGCGTGCAACGGGAGCGGCGCATGCCGCCTCTGGTGATATCCCTACGAGAAGGCGGTCCGCGTTACGCACGCGGATTCCGGCGTTACGCTTCTCAGTCATGTCGGCCGGCGGCCGGCGCAGGGAGCCCGATCCTGGAGTACGCCATGGACGACACCGCGCGGCGCGACACCGGCCTGCGCCGACCCGACGGCATGGCGAACGCGGCGTTCGTCCTCGGCCTGGTCGGCCTCGTGGTTCTGCCCATCTGCCTCGGCCCGGTCGCGATCGTGCTGGGCGTCCTCGCACTGCGGCGCGACACCACGCTCGGCGGCCGCGCGCGGCTGGGACTCGCCCTGGGAACCGCGGACGTCCTCGTCTTCGCGGTGTCCCTCGCGGTGGAGCGCGACTGGCTCGGTCCCCTCTTCTGATCACCCCGGGTCTCCTACCACTTCAGGATTCCGGCGGTCCTCGGCGACCGTTGCCGGCACCGCCACGATCGAGACCAGGACCGACCTCTTCCGCGCCGTCCGTTCCGGCACCGTCCGCGCCACCGCCCGCCCGCTGCACGTCGGCCGGACGCTGATCGTGGTGCAGAACGACCTCACCGACGACCGGGAACCTCTCCTCGCGCAGACCACCCAGACCAGGTCGCGCTGCCGCCGGCCCCGGACGGTGGCGCGCCCCCTGACCCGAAGGCCGGTGGCGACCGTGCCGAGAAAGCAGGTGACGTAAGGTGGTCGCCTGTCCCGAGGGAGGAAGACGGGTGCCGCAACCGGTCACCATGAGCGACGTCGCGCGCGCTGCGGGAGTCTCGGTGACCACCGTCTCCTACGTGCTCAGCGGCAAACGGCCGGTCGCCCCGCACACGCGCCGCGCGGTGGAGAAGGCCGTCGCCGATCTGGGCTTCACCCTCAACACCGTCGCCCGCAACCTGCGCACCGGGCGGTCCACGATCGTCGCGCTGGTCGTGCCCGACCTCGCCAACCCCTTCTACGCCCAACTCGCCCGTGGCCTGCAGGAGTCGCTGCGCGGCCCGGGCTACCATCTCGTCGTCGGCTCCTCCCTCGCCCAGCGCGACGAGGAGCGTGCCTTCCTCGAGGAGGCAGTGGAGCAGCGGATGGCCGGAGTGGTGATCACCCCCTTCCGCATCGGGCCGGACGACCTGGGCCCGCTGGCCGACGCGGGCATCCCCGTCGTCGTCAGCGCGGACGTCCGGTTCGGCGACGTGGACCACGTGGCCCCCGACTCGGCCGCAGCCTTCCGCGACGCGCTCGCGCACATCACCGCGGCGGGCCGCCGCCGGGTCGGCATGATCGCCGGTCCCCGCGACGTCACCGGCGGCGACCCCCGCCTCGACGTGCTGCGCGCCGAGGCCGGGCGTTTCGGGCTGACGCTGGCCGATCCGTACGTCGTCCCCGGCGAGCACACCCGCGAGGCCGGCGCCGCCGCCTTCGAGGCCCTGATGGGCCTTCCGAAGCCCCCGGACGCGGTGTTCTGCGTCAACGACGTCACGGCGGTCGGCGCCCTGGAGAAAGCCGAGGAGCTGGGCGTCGACGTCCCCGGCGACGTCGCCCTGACGGGTCACGACGACATCGAGTTCGCCTCCCTGGTCCGGCCCCGCCTGAGCACTGTCCGCTACCCCGCGATCGAGGTCGGCCGGTCCTGTGCCCGGCTGCTGCTGAGCAGGCTCGACGGCAGGTCCGCAGCCCGTACGGTGCGCGTCGCGACCACTTGGGTGCCACGCGCCTCGGCCTGAAACTCCGCCGCATCCGGCCCCCGCTCACGGCGTAGCGACTTCCCGTAGACACCCAGTGCTGTGGCCGGGAAGGTTCACCGGCTCGCGACGCCTGGCACGGCACCTCTCCCCGTGGCACTTCGGGCACGGGGGTGCCCCCACCGTTGTCGCATCGCGCGAGTACGGACAAGTACGAGCTGCGATCCTCCGCCTTGCGATGTCTCCCCAGGTCCTGGCGGACCTGGGGAGACCCCATGCACCAGGTGCCGCGAGCTTCCCGGTAAACCTTCCCGGCCACAGCACTAGGGCCTGTCCGGCGGATCATGTGACTTTCGGGTTGATGGCTCGTTGTGCTCGGCATGGGGCGGGGTGATCTGAGTAATGCGGAGTGGGCCCGGCTGGAGCCGCACTTACCGACGACGGGGCGTCGTGGAGGCAGGTGGATCGATCACCGGCAGGTGATCAACGGGATCCTGTTCCGACTGCGCACGGGCATACCGTGGCGTGATCTACCGGAGCGGTACGGCAGCTGGAAGACCGTCTACGAACGGCACCGGCGCTGGTCCGCGAACGGCACGTGGGACCAAATCCTGCGTGCCGTCCAGGCCGACGCCGACCTGGCCGGCCGGATCGACTGGAGCATGGTCAGCGTCGACTCGACCTCCTGCCGGGCTCACCAGCACGCGGCCGGGGCACGCAAGAGGAAGCCACGCATCCCGAAAAAAGAACGACGCCCCGGCATCACCGCCCCGACGAGGGACTTGGACGGTCCCGGGGCGGCCTGACCTGCAAAATCCATCTCGTCGGAGAAGGCGGCTGCCGCCCCATGGCCATGCTGGTCACGCCGGGCCAGTTCGGCGACGCGCCCCAGATGATCGAGGTCCTGGAGCGCATCAGCATTCCCCGCCCTCACGGTGGCCGCCCACGAACCCGGCCGGACCACCTCGGTGGGGACAAGGCGTACAGCTCCCGCCGCAACCGCCGTTACCTGCGAAGACGCCACATCAAGCACACGATTGCGGAACCGAAGGACCAGCGCGGCCACCGAAAACGGCGCGGCAGCCGAGGCGGCAGGCCCACCGGCTTCGACCGCGAGAACTACAAGCGCCGCAACGAAGTCGAACGCACCATCAACAGGCTCAAGAACTCCCGAGCCGTGGCCACCCGCTACGACAAGAGGGCCTACGTCTTCCACGGCACCGTCACAGCCGCAGCTATCCGATTGTGGCTCCGACCATGATCCGCCGGACAGACCCTAGCCCCGCTGCCGTCTTTGTGTTTGGCTACCCGGCACGCAATCGATTGCGTACGCCAGTCACCGCACGGTGCCCGCCTCGACCGGTCCGGCATCGGTCCAGGCCGGAGCGCCGGTCCGCCGAAGAGCCGAGTGACCCAGGGATGAGGAGAACCGATGACCCACCGAAGGCGACTTCCGCGCTCACGCCGTCTGCTCGCCCCGGCACTCGCCCTGCTGCTGGCCGGCCTGTCGGGCTGCGCCGGGACGGACGACGCGGGCGAGACGAACGCGGACACCTCGTGCACCCCGGCCGAGGGCGAGGTGACCCTGGAGTACTGGTCCTGGGTCCCCGGCATGCAGCAGGCCGTCGACCTGTGGAACCGGCAGCACCCCGACATCCGCGTGAAACTGCGCACCACCCCCGCAGGCAACGCGGGCGCCTACCAGAAGCTGTCCAACGCCCTGAAGGCGGACGAGGCGCCGGACCTGGGACAGGTCGAGTACGACTCGCTCGCCAACTTCCGGCTCAAGCAGGGACTCCGGGACATCGCCGCCTGCGAGCCGGTGCAGCGGGCCGAGGCCGAGTTCGTCGACTGGACGTGGTCGCAGGTCACCTTCGGCGAGGGCGGCCAGGACGGCGTGTGGGCGATCCCGCAGGACACCGGGCCGATGGCGCTGTTCTATCGCAAGGACGTCTTCGACCGCCTCGGCCTGGAACCCCCCGCCACCTGGCAGGAGTACGAGGCGGCGGCCCGCACCGTGCAGAAGGCGGACGGCGACCGGTACATCACCCACTTCTCCCAGACCGACCCCAACTGGCTCGCCGGCCTGTTCTGGCAGAACGGCGCCGAGATGTTCCAGCGGCAGGACGACACCTGGAGGGTCACGGTGAACCGGCCGGAGAGCCGCCGGGTCGCCGAGTTCTGGCAGGGCCTGATCGACGACGAACTCGTCGCCACCGACCTCCAGGGTTTCTCGCCCGCCCTGTACAAGGCATGGAACTCCGGTGAGGTGGTCACCTGGATCGGTGCCGCCTGGGGCTACAGCACCATCCGCGACAACGCCGGCAGGACCGCGGGCGCATGGGCGGTGGCACCGATGCCCCAGTGGTCCGAAGGGCAGCAGCGCGCCGGCAACTGGGGAGGCTCGACCACCGCCGTACTCGCCGGGACCGAACACCCGCACGAGGCGGCGCAGTTCGCGACCTGGCTCAACACCGACCCGCAGGCCCTGCGGATTCTCAACCGCGAGGGCGGCCTGTACCCCGCCGCCACCGCCGGCCTCGACCTGCCAGCCCTGCAGAAGCCCGTCGAGTTCTACGACGGCCAGAAGATCTTCGACGTCTTCGCGCAGGCCTCCCGCAACGTCGACACCGAGTTCACCTGGGGTCCCACCATGACCGACACCTACCGCCACCTGAGCGACGGCACCGCGGCGGTGACGGGCGGCGAGAAGACCCTGGGCGACGTCCTCGCGGAGACCGACCGCCGGACCGCCGAGTCGCTGCGCGAACAGTCCCTGAATGTCGCCGACTGACGGGTGAAAGGGCCCTCCGTGACATCCGCCGCCCCGCGACGAGCGGCGCCCGCGCCCACCGGACGCCGGCGCCGCTCCCTCGCCCCGCTGCTCTTCCTCGCCCCCTTCCTCGTTCCCTTCGTCCTCTTCACGCTGCTGCCCGTCGGCTACGCCTTCTGGCAGTCGCTCCACAGGACCGAGCGCGTCGGCGGCACGTTCGGCCGTACGACCACCGTCTTCGCCGGTTTCGAGCAGTACGCGGAGGTCCTCGGCAACGACGCCTTCCTGGCCTCGGTGGGCCGCGTACTGCTGTTCGGCATCGTGCAGATCCCCCTGATGCTCCTCCTCGCCCTCTCGCTGGCCCTGCTGCTCGATTCCGGTGTGGCGCGGCTGAAGAAGTTCTTCCGTGTCGTCTACTTCGTGCCCTACGGCATCCCTGGCGTCGTCGCCGCCCTGATGTGGGCCTTCCTCTACGACCCGCGGCTCTCGCCCGTCGTCGACGTGCTCCGCGACCTCGGTACCAGCCCCGACCTCCTCGCCCCCGGCGCCGTGCTGTGGTCCATCGGCAACGTCGTCACCTGGACCTACACCGGCTACAACATGCTGATCATCTACTCCGCCCTGCAGGCCGTGCCGCAGGACGTCCTGGAGGCCGCACGGGCGGACGGCGCCGGCGGCTGGACCGTCGCCCTGCGCATCAAGGTGCCCATCGTCCGACCGGCGCTGATCCTCACCGCGGTGTTCTCCATCATCGGCACGCTCCAGCTCTTCACCGAGCCGCAGGTCTTCCGTGCCATATCCACCAGCGTCACCAGCACCTACACCCCGAACCTCGCCGCCTATTCGCTGGCCGCCGCCGACAACTACAGCGAGGCGGCCGCCATGTCGGTCGTCCTGGCACTGGCCACGTTCGTGCTGTCCTTCGGCTTCCTCAAGTTCACCGGCAGGAGGGGCGCATGAGTTTCCTGACACGCACCGCCGGCGCCCACCCGCCCGGCACCTCGCCGCGCGTACAGCGCGCCCGGGACCGCCGGTCGACGGTCCTCGCCGTCGCCTTCATGGTCGTCGTCGCCTGCTACATGCTGCTGCCCGTCTACTGGCTGCTGGTCTCCGCCACCAAGAGCCAGCCGGACCTGATCGGCACCCCGGGCCTGCTGCCCGCGGACTGGCACCTCACGGCGAACCTGACCGCGCTGTTCAACCAGGACGGCGGCGTGTACGGCCGCTGGCTGCTCAACAGCCTCCTGTACGCCGGAGCGGGCGCAGCCCTCGGCACCCTTCTCGCCGCGATGGCGGGCTACGCGCTCGCCAAGTACCGCTTCCGCGGCCGCGAGGCCGTCTTCTCCGTCGTCCTCGGCGGCGTCCTGGTGCCCGCCACCGCCCTGGCGCTCCCGCTGTTCCTGCTCTTCTCCGAGGCCGGCGCCACCGACACGTACTGGTCGGTCTTCCTCCCCAGCATCGTCAGCCCATTCGGCGTCTACCTGTCGCGCATCTTCGCCGCCGCGTCCGTTCCCGACGAGGTGATCGAGGCCGCACGCATCGACGGCGCGGGGGAGGGACGCATCTTCTTCGCCGTGGCGCTCCGCATGATGGCGCCCGCCCTGGTGACGGTCTTCCTCTTCCAGTTCGTGGTCATCTGGAACAACTTCCTGCTGCCGTTGATCATGCTGCAGGATGAACGGCTCTACCCGGTCACCCTCGGCCTGTTCACCTGGCAGTCCCAGATCAGCCGCCTCCCCGAGCTCCAGACGCTGACCATCGCCGGATCGCTGGTCTCCGTCCTCCCCATCGTGGTGACGTTCCTGCTGTTGCAGCGCTACTGGCGGGCCGGACTCGCCGCCGGGGCGGTGAAGTCGTGACCGCTTCCGTGCCCGGCGCCCACCCCCTCCACGCCGTCGGCGAGCGGCTCGGCGGCCTCGCCTACGGCGGCGACTACAACCCCGAGCAGTGGCCCGAGGAGGTCTGGCCCGAGGACGCCCGCCTCATGCGGGAGGCGGGCGTCAACCTGGTCACCGTCGGTGTCTTCGCCTGGTCGCACATCGAACCGCGCCCCGGCGTGTGGGACTGGGACCGGCTCGACCGCGTCCTGGACCTCCTCCACGGACACGGTGTCGCCGTCGACCTCGCCACTCCGACGGCGGCCCCGCCGCCGTGGTTCGCCCGCGCCCACCCCGGCGCGCTCCCCGTCACCGCGGACGGCCGCCGCCTCTGGCACGGCTCCCGCCAGGCCTTCTGCCCCAGCCACCCGGCGTACGCCGCGGCGGCCGACCGCGTCGTCACCGCGCTCGCCGAGCGCTACGCCGACCACCCCGCGCTCGCCCTCTGGCACGTCCACAACGAATGGGGCAACCACAACGCCCTGTGCTACTGCGACACCAGCGCCGCCGCCTTCCGGGACTGGCTCCGCCGGCGCTACGGCACCCTCGACGGCCTCAACCACGCCTGGGGCACCGACTTCTGGAGCCAGCGCTACGGCGACTGGGAGGAGATCGTCCCGCCCCGCGGCACCACCGCGTTCGGCAACCCCACCCAGGAACTCGACTTCCGGCGCTTCTCCTCGGACGCCCTGCTCCACCGGCACCGTGCGGAGACCGCCCTGCTGCGCGCGCACAGCCCCGGCACGCCGGTCACCACCAACCTCATGGGCACCCTGGAGAAGAAGGTCGACGGCTTCGCCTTCGCCGAGGCCTGCGACCTCGTCGCAGTCGACCACTACCTCACCGCCGCCGACCCGGACGCCCATGTCGGACTCGCTCTCAACGCCGACCTGGCCCGCGGCATGGCGGACGGCCACCCCTGGCTGCTGATGGAGCACTCCACATCCGCCGTCAACTGGCAGCCCGTCAACATCGCCAAGCAGCCGGGGGAGATGCGGCGCAACACCCTGGCCCACCTCGCCCGGGGAGCGGACGGCGCCCTCTTCTTCCAGTGGCGCCAGTCACGGACCGGGGCGGAGAAGTGGCACTCCGCGATGCTCCCGCACGGCGGCACCGGCACCCGTGTCTGGCGCGAGGTCGCCGCGCTCGGCCGCGACCTGCGGAAGCTCGCCGAGGTGCGCGGCTCGCGGACGGTGGCCGACGTCGCGGTGCTCTTCGACTGGCACGCCTGGTGGGCCCTGGAACTGCCGGCCCGGCCCTCGTCGCACCTGCGCTACCCCGATCTCGTGCACGACTGGTACGCCGCCGTGTGGTCCCTGGGCATCACCTGCGACCTGGTCCCGCCGTCCGCTCCGCTGGAGGGCTACCGGGCCGTCCTGGCACCGGGCCTCTACCTGCTCGCCGACGACGACGCGAAGCGGCTGCACGCCTACGTCCAGGGCGGCGGACACGCCGCGTTCGGCTTTTTCAGCGGAGCCGTCGACGCCGACGACCGCATTCACCCCGGCAGCCACCCAGGGGCGCTGCGCGACCTGCTCGGGCTGGCCGTGGACGAGTACCTTCCACTGCACCCCGGCCGGTTCCTGAGCCTGGACGACGGCTCCCGCGCCACCACCTGGGCCGAGCGCATCGAGCCCCGGGGCGCGGAGGTCCACCGCAGCTTCGCGCACACGCCCGAGGGCGGCCCTGCACCCGGACAGCCTGCCGTCACCCGCCACACCCGCGGCTCCGGGACCGCGTGGTACGTGGCCACCCGCCTGACCCCTGAGCCGCTGCGTCAGACCCTCGGCCACCTGCTGCGTCACGCCGGGGTCCGTCCGGCGGCCCCTGTGCCGCCGGGAGTCGAGGCCGTGCGCCGTGTCTCCGGCGACCGCTCCTACCTCTTCCTCCTCAACCACACACCGTCGGAGGCGAGCATCGCCGTGCGCGGCAGGGACCTCCTCACCGGCGAGTACCACGATCCGCTGTGCCTCGCGGCGGGCGACGTCGCCGTGCTTCTCGAAGACCGCACCTAGACATACTGACACTCTCTGCGTAGAGTGTCAGTATGTCACCCCGACTCGACCTCGTACTGGACGCGGCGCTCGCCGCGTTCCTCCGCTACGGAGTGAAGCGCACGGCGATGGAGGACATCGCCCGTGAGGCGGGCATGTCCCGTTCCTCGCTGTACCAGTACGTCCGAAGCAAGGAGGACGCGTTCGCCCGTGTACGGGAGCGCATGTTCGCGCGCGCCGTCGACCAGGCGGCGGCCGCCTCCGGCGCGCACGACGGGCCGGTGGAGCAGACCGTCGCCGTGCTCGCCGTCAAGCTGCGTCTCGTCGCCTCCGTCCACCGGGACTCGCCGCACGCGCGGGAGATCCTCGCCGAGCACGACCGTTCCACCGCCCCCGGGCAGGACGCTCTGCTTGCGGGACTCGCCGGAATCCTCACCGGCGTGCTCGCGCCGCTGGCCTCGGCCTCGCCCCTGAGTGCGCAGGAGCTCGCCGAGGTGCTGCTGGCGCTGACCCGCGGCCTGGAACACGACCTCGACCACCCGGACCGGGCGGAGCGGCTCCTCAACGAGACCGTCCGCCTCCTGCTCGCCCCGCTTGAGGAGACCGCATGAGCGACCCCCACGGACCCGTGCTGATCACCGGCGCGGCCGGCGGCATCGGCGCCTCCACCGCAGCACGTCTGGCCGCCGGCGGCATGACCGTCTACGCCACGGCACGCCGCCCCGAGGCCCTGGGTGCACTCGAGGACGCGGGCTGCCGCACGCTGCGACTCGACGTGACCGACGAAGAGTCGTTGCGGACGGCGGTGCGGGAGATCACCGCCGAGCACGGCGGCCTGGGTGCCCTGGTGAACAACGCGGGCTACGGCGCGTACGGCGCGGTCGAGGAGGTGTCGCCGGATCAGCTGCGGGCACAGTTTGAGACCAACGTCTTCGGGCTGGTCCGCCTGACCCAGCTCGTCCTGCCCCACATGCGCGAGGCGGGGCGGGGGCGGATCGTGAACATCTCCTCCATGGGCGGCCGCCTGGTCTTCCCGCTCGGCGGCGCCTACCACGCCAGCAAGTACGCGGTGGAGGCCTTCTCCGACGCGCTCCGGCACGAGGTGACGCCCTTCGGCATATCCGTCTCCCTCGTCGAACCGGGCCTGATCCGCACCGGCTTCGGTGCGACCGCGGGCGACACCCTGGCCGCCGCCACCTCCCCGCGCAGCCCGTACCGGCCGCTCGCCGACGCCGTCGAGCACCGGATGACCCGCACCTACGGCTCCACGCTGGCCGCGGGCCCCGAACCGGTCGCCCGCGCGGTGCACCGCGCGCTGACCGCCCGGCGCCCCCGCCACCGCTACGTCGTCACGCCCGCCGCCCGGGTCCTGATCCACACCCGCCGCCTGCTGGGCAGCCGGGCGTGGGACGCCTACCTGCGCCGCCAGTTCCGCACACCCGGGACCACCGCTCGGTAGCGGCGACCGCGGCGCGTACGGCGCTGCGCGTATCGTCCGTCCATGAGCGCGGCATCACCTCGCGTCCTGGCCATCGGACTCGATCCGCGCCGGGTCCCCGGGCCGTGGGACCCCGAGTCGGTGGTCAGGGCGATCGAGGCGGGACTGCCCGAGTTCGCCACACACGGCGTGGGCGCGGAGACCTGCCTCATCGGCCTCGACGGGAGCGACGACGTGGAAGCGGTCGTCGGGGACGCGCTGCGAGCCCGTAGGTGGGAGTGCGTCACGGCCGGCGGTGGCCTGCGGCACTCGGACGAGCGCGTCGAACTTCTCGAGCTGGTGATCCACCTGATCCGGCGGCGCGCATCCGACGCCGCCATCGCCTTCAACAGCAGCCCGTCCACCCTCTACGAGGCCGCCGCCCGCTGGTTCGCGTGACGTCGGGGCCGACCCTGCCCGCCGTACCCGCAGGGACACCAGACCCGAGTCTGACGGCTGATCAACTCCTCTGCCCCGCAAGCCGTATGGGGCCGACGGGTCGCCCGTGCTGACGGCCCTCCGGCCGGTTCGCGCTCTCGCGGTGCGTAGCCGGCCCGCGCTATAAAGGCATGTACATGCCTAGGGTCGTCGGCCTTCGGCTCTGGGCCCCTACCCCCACGAGGAGGCCGTACATGTCGTTCGGCACAGCAGTGCGCGCATGTTCCGCCGCGGTCCTGATGGTGGGCACCCTGCTGGGTGGCCAGGCCGTCGCCGCTCCCGCGCAGAACGAGTTCGCCGCCACCACCGTCACCTACGATGTCAGCGCCGCCGCCGAATTCGTCGACGCCGTCCACCAGGGCGCCGCCAACTGGAACGAGAGCGTCGACAACGTCGAGCTCGTGGCCGCTCAGCCCGGCGGTCCGGCCAACATCGAGGTCATCGCCGACAACGGCTGGCCGCGCGCCATCACCACCAGCCTCGGCAACGGCATCGTCTACATGGGCCGCCAGGCAACGGCCGAGGGACACCTTCCCGTCCGCATCGCCGCGCACGAGTTCGGCCACATCCTTGGCCTCCCGGACATCAAGCCCGGCCCGTGCTCCAGCCTGATGTCTGGTTCCACCGGCGGTGCGGGCTGCACCAACGCCCACCCGAACGCCGCGGAGGCCGCCCAGGTCGAGGCGAACTTCGGTGGCTTCCTGTCCCCGGAGCCGTACGACGAGCCGTTGGTCTTCCAGGACTGACGGCAGTCCACACCACGCGTCAACGGCCCGTGCGGGAACCCCCGTGCGGGCCGCGGGGTCCCGGAAGCCCGCTTTCGGATGGGGATCTCAAGAAGGCGGAAGCGGAAGAGCTCTGGGATGCGCTGAATCCAAGAGACATCTCATCGGAGAAAAGTTCGAACCGGCCCACTGTCGCGGAAGGAACCACACCGCTTCGCGACCGTCGCGGCGGCGGACACGTACCCGCAGTCGACCAGGCCGGACAGGTGGACCGATCCCATCGACTGAGAGATCGCTGCGTGGACACATTCGGCTGAGGTGCGCCCGCCGCCGAGGATCGCGGCGCGCCGGAACCGCCGGGTGGCCAGCTCGAGGGTCTGCCTGTCGGCACGCGCATGGCCGTAGTGCCTGACCACGGGGCGCCTATCACCGCGGTGTGCTTTCACCCACGTCACCGGCAAGGACGGAAAGGGAATGTGGGCCGGGGCCGCGGGGGTTTCCGTGCTGTGGAACAGAGAGCCGCACGTCCGGACCCGTACGCGGACCAGGAGCGCCAGCGGGCCTTCGCCCGGTATGTCCTGCCGGAGGTGGAGGTCCTGCTGCGGGTGGCGATGACCTTGACGGCACAACAGGCCGATGCCGAGGATCTGGTGCAGGAAACACTGCTGCGGGCCTACAAGTCGGTCGAGCGTTTCGACGGCCGGCACCCGCGGGCGTGGCTACTCACGATCATGCGGCGGGCCGAGATCAACCGGCACCGCAGACGACGGCCTCATCTGCTGGATGATCCGGACGCCGATCTGGACCGCCTGGCCGAGGCCCCGTCGGGGCCGGAGGAGACGCCCGAGCAGGTGGTGGTCGGCGAGGTCTTCGACGAGGTCGTTGAGGCCGCGTTTGCCGCTCTGCCGCTCAAACACCAGCAGGTCGTACGTCTGGTGGACATCGACGGCCTGAGCTATGAGGAGGCCGCGCAGTTGCTGGACGTGCCGGAAGGCACCGTGATGAGCCGGCTGCACCGGGCACGCAAGCGGATAAGGGTGCGCCTGGCGGGCGCCGGTCTGGCTCCGAAGCGAGGTATGCGATGAACCCCCGGTTGTGGCAATGGCGTGATCCCGCGCAGAGCCGGATGAACTGCCTGCAGGTCACCCGGGTCCTCCAGGCTTACCTGGACGGCGAAGCCGACGAGGTCACCGCCCGCCGGGTGGCACGCCATCTGGAGGACTGCCGCCGGTGCGGACTGGAGGCGGCCACCTACCACGAGATCAAGAGGGCGCTGGCCCGCCGGGGAACCCCGGACGAAGAGGCGCTCGAACGCCTGCGCGGATTCGGTGCCTCGCTGCTGCGCGATGGGCAGAAGCCGGGTGAGGGAGGGGGGGCACCCCGAGCAGCCGAAGGCTGACGCCCCTCCCCCTCCGCCCGCTGAACTGGTGCCCGCAACCGGTCGGGCGGAGGGAGCGCCGTGACGAGTTGGCTCGACGGCCTGCCTCCTACGGCGATCCCGGCGGCCGTGGGTGCGCTCATCCTGCTCGGCGTGGCCGTGTGTGGGCCACGGCACGCCGCTGCGATCCACGCAGCGGGGACGACGTCCGCCCGCTCAAGACGGACCCGGACGCCGGCGCTGACGGAGGAGGAGTAGGAGGATGGTGCTGCGGCGGCTCAGTGACCGGGAGCGACACCGCGTGCCGGCTGAGGCGTCCCACGAATGGGGCCTTCGGCTCAGCCGTTGGGCATGGCGTTGAGGGCGTCTTCCACCGCGCGGTGGAAGGTGGGGTAGGCGTACATCATGTGCCGCAGGCCGTCGACCGGGACCTCGGCCTGTACGGCGACGGCGAGGCCGTAGAGGACCTCGCCTCCGGCGGGCCCCACGGAGGTGGCGCCGACCAGGACGCCACGGTCGGCGTCCTCAACGAGTTTGATCAAGCCCTCGTTGCCCGCCTTGTGGATCCAGCCCCGCGCGGAGGACGGCAGCTGCGCGACGCCGACCCGCACGCGCAGGCCCTGTTCCCGGGCCTGATGTTCGGTCAGGCCCACGGAGCCGACTTCGGGGTCGGTGAAGGTGGCCCGGGGCAGGGCGCGGTAGTCGGCGTCCGGGCCCCCTTCGCCGAGGATGTCGCGCGCTGCGATCTCTCCTTGATACATCGCCACGTGGGTGAACAGTCCGCGTCCGGTGAGGTCGCCCACGCCCCACACCCCGGGTGCGGCCCGCAGCCGACCGTCGACGTCAAGGGCGCGGGCATCGGGGTCGAGGCCCACGGTCTCCAGGCCGAGGCCCGTCAGCCGCGGGCGCCGGCCGGTGGCCACCAGCAGGCGCTGACCGCTCACCTCCTCACCGTCCTCGAGGGAGAGGTGGAAGGCGGCGCCGGAATGGCGTGCCCCGGTGGCCGTCGCCCCGGTCCGAACCGTGACTCCCTCCGCACGCAGCACGTCGGCGAGCAGGTCACCGACCTCGGGTTCCTCCGTGGGAGCCAGTCGCTGCACGGCTTCGAGGAGGGTGACCCTGGTGCCGAAGCGAGCGAAGATCTGGGCGAGCTCGAGACCGACGGCGCCGCCGCCCAGGACGAGCAGCGACGCGGGCGGTTCTTTGACCGATACCGCGTCGCGGTTGGTCCAGAAGGGCACGTCCGCCAGGCCGGGAACCGGCGGGACCTGCGGGGCGCTACCGGTGGCGAGCACCACCCCGCGCCGGGCTGCGAACTCCTGTCCGTCGACCTCTACCCGGCCGGGGCCGGTCAGCCGTCCGTGCCCCCGCACGAAGGTTCCGCCCTTGTCGGTGAACCGATCGACGGCGATCTGGTCGTCCCAGTCGGTGGTCGCTTCGTCGCGGATGCGTGCCGCGACCGGGCCGAAGTCCGGCGCGACGGTGGCCTGTCCGGCCATGCCGGGAACGCGGCGGGTCTCGGCGAGCAGGTTTCCGCCTCGGATCATCATCTTGCTGGGGATGCACGCCCAGTACGGGCACTCACCGCCGAGGAGCTCCGCCTCCACGGCGACGACGTCCAGCCCCGCGTCGGTCAGCCGCCCGGCGACGTGTTCGCCGCCCACTCCCATGCCGATCACCACCACATCGGTGTCCTGTGCCATCGCGCCACTCCTTCTCGCTCATCATGGGTATTCCGCACGCGTACCCCGGACCCTGGTTTCGCCCCCGCGGCGAACGGGTTCACACCAGGGCGGCGCAGACCAGGGCGACCACTACGCCGTAGAGCAGGTGGCCGACCAGCAGGTCCACCGGCGTGCCTTTGCCCGTACCCGCCGCCCATGAAGCCCAGTGCGTCCAGCCGGAAACCCCCGCCGGTCCCGCTCGTTCCCGGGGGACCGCGTCCACTACGGGCATCGCCATCACGCCCACCGCGAGACCGTGGACGAGCCCGATCACCTGTCCCGCAAGCCAGGTGGCCGGGTCGGTCCGGTGGAAGCGTGCCGCGTGAAGCAGCCCGAACACGACGGTGCCCATGACCACGAGGTGGACGACCATGCCCATCACCATCACCCCCGTCATGGCCACGGTCCCGCCAGACCTGAGGACGGGCAAGCGCCGCAGTCCCGTGGAATGTGCCGCGCTCATGACGGGTTCCGGATGTATGAAGGCAACGAGCTTGCGGCGATCGCGGCAGAACTGGGCCGAGTGCCAGGAGGTGCTGCGCCATCTGCGGCTGCGTGGCCTCGTTGAACCCTACGTCGACGATCAGCTGGCCGGCACACGCGGCGCCCGATTCGTCGCGCACCTGGCACGGTGCTGGACATGCAGTGAGCAGGCCGAAACGCTGCGCCTGATCAAGCACTCCCTGCGGAACGGCCCCCAGCGCGGCCCCGTCCACCTGGCCGAAGTCCGGCTGCGCCGCTTCGCCGACCGCCTCACCGCCACACCGACCACGGCCAGGAGCGATCGCCCCCGCCCCTGACCGTGCCCGAAGGTCCGCGCTTCGCGGACCGCCCAACCCCCGATGGACGAGGAGCTTCGTGCCATGATGCGCGCGATCTGGAACGGCGCAGTGATCGCCGAGACACCCCGCACCAAAGTGATCGAAGGAAGCCACTACTTCCCCCCGGAATCACTGCACCGCGAGTACTTCAGTGACAGCCCCACCCGGTCCCTGTGCCCATGGAAGGGCGTCGCCCGCTACTACACCGTCAGCACCGGCGGCCAACCGAACCCCGACGCGGCCTGGTACTACCCGCACCCGTCACCCTTCGCCCGCCGGATCAAGAACCATGTGGCGTTCTGGAACGGAGTGACCGTCGAAGGTACACGGGAGAAGAAGCCGGCCAAGAAGTGGTGACGCCGACCGGCAAGCCCTCCGGCCCGCTCAGAAGGTGAGGAGATGACCTGGTAGCCCCCGGACACCAGGCCGCGCATGCTCGGGTGCCCCTCGCACCCGTCGAGCAGGTGGACCTGCGCGCTCGTCACACCGCACTCGGCCTCGAACACCCTGGCGCAGTAGCCGCAGGCGCCCGCGACCACGTCCGGCACCGCTTTAGTACACGTTGTGTGCGAGATGCTCGGGCCTGGCGAGCGTCCCCGGCCACCTGGTTCCAGCGGCGTCGGAGATGACCCGGACTCCATCTCCGGACTCCTTGAACTCCTTTGCCGACGTGCCAAGGCCACTGCCCCGGACCGGCCGCTCCACTCCCGTCGCCGCTGGGCAGGGTCGCCAAGCAGCGGCAGCCTGCCCGCCGGTAGGTGGCCCGCACCACACGGCGAGTCCCGGCGGGCACGTCGACAACACTGCTCGGAACGACGGCACCGAAGCGGAATACATCCGTCCGCCCACTGGGTTCCCCGGCGACAACCGCACGACCACGCTCCAGAAGGAGAGTCGCATGCCCCGGATTCCCGTGCACACCGTCGACACCGCCCCCGCGCCACAGAGGCTTTCGCACACGTCGCCGTGAACCTCTACACCAACTACTTCAACCACTACGTCCGCACCGACCTCGACGTCCCCGCCGCGCCGCCGCTCGAAAGCTGACGCCCAGGCGTCCTCCCGGACGCCGCCGGCTCGATCGCACACAGTGTGCTGCCGGTCCAAGGCCCAGACCAGTCCACCGAGTTGCTGCCCGCGTGCACTGTGACGCGGGCAGCGGTCGCCTTCGGACGTCCCGGTGGCAGGGGAGGGTTACAGCTCGGTGGCTCACCTGCTCCCGTCTTCCGCCGTGTTCAGGTTGGCCGAGGGGCGGCGAGCTCGGCGACGACTCGGCGCAGGGGCAGTTGCAGTCGTCGTCCCGGGCGCGCCCAGCCAGCGAGAGAACGCTGGGCGGCCTCCGTCCGATCGGGCGTGACGTGCGGCAGGTAGAGGGCGTCGATCAGGAGGGCCGCGGCGTGATGTGATTCGATGCGGAGGGCGAAGATCCGACGTTCGTCGGAGCGGACGCGGAAGCCCGACTCACTCAGCAGTGCGGAGAGTCCGTCGCGGGCCTGCGGATTGGGCCACGGCTGGTGCGGCGTCCGCAGGGGGAGCATCACCCGGCCCCAGCCGAGCAACCCGGTGAGGGACAGGCCCGACTGGGCGGGGACCAGTGCAGCCAGCGTGCCGCCTGGCTGTAGAACACGTCGGATTTCTTCCAGGACACGCGACAGCGGGGTGAGGACGGGCAGACACATCGCCGCACTGACGACTCCGATGCTTCCGGAGGCGATGGGCAGGGCGTCGGCGGAGGCGCGCAGCAGCGGCCCGCGCTGCCGCATGGCGGCTTCGGCGAGTTCTTCCTCGGACGAGTCGACGCCGATCCAGTCGGTGTCCGGCAGCAGTGGGCGGGTGGGCGCCGTACCGCAGGCGAGGTCGAGTACCGTTCCCTGCGCCGGCAGAAGAGATTCGGCCAGCCACGCGTGCGGGTCGGAGTCGGCCTGCTGGAACAACCGTTCGGTGATGCCCGGCCGGGCGCCGTGGTAGGCGGCGATGTAGCGCCGCCATTGCTGCTCGTCCATCGCGGTCTTCCCCTTTCTCTGCTGACCTTCGGTGTCTGCACGGTTCCGGCGGGCGACCGCGGGGGTGTGAACAGGGGGCAACCCGAGGGGAGGGCTCTCCGTGCGGGCGAAGCCCCGACGGTCGTCTCCCACCGAGTCGCCAGGGCCGAAACCCGCATCGACGGATGCGGCATTCCCCGTGACGCGCTGAGGGTGTGGAGCCCGGCAGGTTCAGTGACGGGCGCTCTTCGCCCGAAGCCTGTTGGATGGAAGGCGGAGGCCGTGAACGGGGGTTCCCCGTGCGTACCGATCGGGTCGCACGTGTCGGCGTCCCGAACCCTGGACCGGAGGATTGCCCGCATCATGAGCGCATACGACCTGGTGGTTATCGGCGCCGGCAGCGCCGGACTGACGGCGGCACGTACCGCCGGACGATTCGGTGCGCGCACCCTCCTGGTGGAGCGGGACCGGCTGGGCGGTGACTGCCTGTGGACGGGGTGTGTGCCCAGTAAGGCGCTGCTGCATGCGGCGGCGGAGGTGCAGGCCGGCCGCCGCGTCGGCGCTTATGGGTTCCCGGCCGTCTCCGGGGCCGCCGACCTCCGGGCGACCATGATCCACGTGAGGCAGGCGATCGCGGCGATCGAACCGCACGATTCGCCCGAGGCACTCCGCCCGTTCGGTGTGGAAGTCGCCCATGGTCCGGCCGAGTTCACGGGGCCGCGTACCCTCGCTGTGGGTGACCGGCGGGTCTCCTTCCGATACGCGGTGATCGCCACCGGCTCGTCCCCGGCCCTGGTGCCGATCCCCGGCCTGGCCGAGGCCAATCCGCTGACCAGCGACACTGTATGGCAGCAGTCCGAACTGCCCGGACGGTTGGCGGTGCTGGGCGGTGGACCCATCGGGTGCGAACTGGGCCAGGCGTTCGCCCGGCTTGGTGCGAAGGTGACCCTGGTCGAAGCGATGGACCGGCTGCTGCCACGAGAGGAGCCCGGCGCTTCACGGGCCGTACGCGAGCGACTGGAGGAAGAGGGCGCCACCGTGCTGACGGGTTACCGGGCCGAAAAGGTGGACGATGGCGCCCTGTACGGGCCGGGTGGCCCGGTTCCCTTCGACGCCCTGCTCGCCGTCACCGGGCGCCGCGCCGACACCGCGGGACTCGGCGTAGAGGCGGCCGGCGTGGCACTGACCGACCGCGGCGACGTCCAGGTCGATACCCGACTGCGTACGAGCAACTCGCACATCTATGCGGCCGGGGACGTCACCGGCCGGTCCGCCTTCACCCACTTGGGCGGGGTGCAAGGCGGGGCCGCCGCCACGGATGCGCTGCTCGGCGTGCGGCGCCGGATCGATGACGACGCGGTGCCCGCGGTCACCTATACGGACCCTGAGATCGCCCGGGTCGGGCCGACCGCCGACGAGGCACGCGCCCGGCGGGGCGAGAAGGTGCGAGTCGTCTCCTTGGAACACGACAGGGTCGACCGCGCAGTCGTCGACGGCCGTACGGAGGGCTTCACCACCCTGGTGCTCAGCCCGCGTGGGAAGATCGTCGGCGCGACGGTCGTGGCGCCACGGGCCGGGGAGACCATCGCGCACCTGGCGACGGCGGTACGGCTCGGCTGGACGCCCTCGCAGTACGCCAGGACTGTCCACCCGTACCCCACGTACGCCGATGGCCCCTGGCACGCCGCGCTGACCGACGTCTACGCGCGGCTTGCGCGCCGGCAGGGAACCATCGGCGCCCTACTGGCCCTGCGGAGGAAGCTCCGGCGCTGACCCCCGGCTGGCACACGCGTTGTCCGGCTGTCTACGCAGTAGGTCCTGGACGGTCGGAGTGGAGGAACCGCTGCCGTCGCCCGGGTTTCCCGTGCAGGACTCCGAGAAGGACCGGGACGGTGCGTCGTGGAACAGCAGTCTCGCGCGAGCAGGGGCCGGACCGGCGGCAGGTGCTCAGGGCGCCGGAGTGATCGGGGGCCTGGCGGTGCTGGCAGGGGGAGGCGCGGTCTACGGCCTGGGTGCCCTGCTCGGCGGCACAGGAGACGGTGCTGTGCGGTTCACGCGAGTACCTCGGTGTCCGGGCCTGTCGGTGGCTCTGCGCCGGAGGGGACGGGTGGGCCTGCGGCCTTGAGGTGGTGCGCCGTCCGGCGGGAGACGTTGAGGTCCCACGGGCTGAACAGGCGCACGTGGCCCCAGGACCGTACGTGCCGCGCGCCACGGAGGACCCGGCTTCGTAGATGGTGAACGGCAGGCCGGGTGCTGGCACAGGCGAGTGCGGCGTCGAGGCCGACCGGACCGGCGCCGAGGACCGCGACGTGCGGTGTATCGCTCACGGTGTGCCCTTCTGCAGAGGAGGTGGGCGTGAGGGGCGGGTGGTGCGGAAGGGTCATACGGCGCAGTGCACGGGGCGGGGGAGACTGCCGTCGGTGAGGCGGGCGGCGAAGAAGCGTTCGGTCACCAGTTGTTTGCCGCGTTCCAGTGGGGTTCCGGCGGCGGCCAGGTGCAGGTCGGGGCTGGTGTCCAGGTCGGCGCCGGCGGGGTGCCAGTGCAGTCCGTCGGCGGTGACGGTGAGTTCGGGGATGCTGGTGTCCTCGCTGATTTCCTCACCGTGGTCGGAGAAGCCGCGGCGTAGCAGCGGGCGTACGGCGAATCGGTCGGCCGGTAGCCCGAGTCCGTTCAGGAGCTCGGCGACAGCGGGGATCTCGGCCGTGTTCTCCGGTGTTTCGGTGAGGGCGACACGTGGCGGCAGTCCGAGGTCGATGAGGTGGCGAATGCCTTCCATGGTGCGCTGCCAGGACCCGGCTCCTCGGTGGAGGTCGTGGGTGGCCGCCGTGGCGCCGTCCAGGGAGGTCTGGAGGGTGAGCTTGCGTCCGGCGAGGTGGGTGAGACCCTCGGCCCGGCGCCCGCGCAGCAGCATGGCGTTGGTCATGACGACGGTGGGCACCTGGGCAGCGGCGTGGTCGAGGAGTTCGAGGATGTCGGGGTGGAGGAAGGGCTCGCCGCCGGTGAGGTAGAGCTCGGTGAATCCTGCGGCGACTGCCTCGTCGACCAGGGCGTGGAAGGTGTCAGTGGGTAGGCTGCGCGGTACTGCTCGGGGTGAGGAGGCGACGGCGCAGTAGTCGCAGGCGAGGTTGCAGTGGAAGTTGGTGTAGAGCCACAGCCGGGTCGGAAAGTACGGGCTGCCGAACAGGGGGATGACGGGTCGCTCGTCTGCCCTGTCCTGCGGGGCAGAGCTCGTGGGGCCCCAGCCGTCGTCCGTGGGCTGGAATCCGTTCGGGAGCGTGCTGCGGTAGAGGTGGAAACGGCCCCGCGAGCGTTCGGCGGGCGGAAGGATCTCCAGACACGTGGTCCACCATCCGGTCTCGATGGTCTCGGCGAAGATGCCGGGCAGCCCCGCTTCGCGCATCGAGCGGGCCTGGGCGCGCCAGTCGTAGGCGAGCGGGACGAGTTCGGCCCGGGCCTGCCCGGCGCCGAGGTCGAGGATCGCGTACCAGACCTCGCGGCGACCGTCGTTCGCAGGCTTGCCGACGACGCCGACGTTGACCACGAGGGCGTCGCCGATGCGGCGCTGCCACGGCATCCCGCTGTGCGTGCACAGCACCACGTCCGCGCCACTGGCCTCGGTGCGCTGCCGGTGCTGGTCCTCGGGCAGGGACTCCCACCAGAAGTCGTTGAGCGCCAGGGTGGAGCCGTGCACCATGTGCACGTCGGTGCCGTCGAGGGTCTCCCGGTGCTCGGTGGGCAGCGTGCCCATCCAGGCCGCGAAGTCACGGCCGGTGGTGGCGAGGGTGTGGTCGTAGACGAGCTGGGCGTACTCGTTGTCCTTCGGGTCGCGGTAGCCGCAGCCGCAGTCGGTGTCGCCACGGGCGAGGGCCCGGTCGTAGTTCCCGGCGATGCACTCCACGCCGTGGTCGGTGAGGATCGGCCACAGGGCGTCGACCTCGGCGCCGAATCCTCCGAGGTCGCCCAGGCAGTACAGCCGTTCGGCGCCACGGGTACGGGCGTCGTCGACGAATGCCTGCAGGGCGTACGGGTTGCCGTAGGGGCCGCCGCATACTGCGATCCGCATGAATGGTTCTCCAAGAGGGTGCGGGAGTTCGGTTCACTGGCTCATGTAGGGGTGGCGGTCAGCGATTCCAGAGGACGAGTGGCGGCTTCGACACCGCCGCGCAGCGCGAAGACGCCGATCGCAGCGACTCCGGCCAACCAGCAGGCGACCACCAGCAGGTAGGAGGCGGTGGCGCCGATCCGGGTAGCCAGGTCCGGCAGCAGGAGGGTGCCGACGATGGCGCCCACGCGGCCGACGGCTACGGAGAAGCCGACACCGGCGCCGCGCAGATGGGTGGGGAAGAGTTCCGTGAAGGTCGGGTAGGCGGTGGTCCAAGCGGCGGTGGCGAAGCCGTTGGCGGCGACGAAGGCGAGCGTCACCCACAGTGCACTCCCGCTCGCGGTGGCCCAGGCGAGAAGGCCGACACCGGCTGCGGCGAGTGTGTAGGAGACCGCCACCGTCCGGTGGCGGCCGAGCCGGTCGAAGACCAGGGACATCGCCAGGCCGCCGACGAGCGCGCCGACGTTGCCGACGATGAAGAAGAACGGCACTTGGGCGTGGCCGATATGCACTTCCTCGAGGACGACCACAGACAGCAGCGCGAAGATGCCGTAGTAGCCGAAGGCTTCAGCCAGGTCGAGCACCGAACCGAGGGCAAGCCGGCCACGGTGGTGGCGCAGCAGCTCCGCAAGTGCCCGCCGAGCGCCGGGAGACGCGGGCAGCGGGGGCGTGCTCCGCATCTCCCCTTCTGCCGGGGTTCGGTCCTCCCGGGGCCAGTCCGGAACGCGCCTCCATGCGGGCGACGATCGTCTCTGCCTCCTCGTACCTGCCCTGTGAGGCCAGCCAGCGGGGTGACTCGGGGATACGGCGACGGAAGACGAGGACGACCAGTGCTGTCAGCCCGCCGATCACGAACAAATAGCGCCAGGCGACCGCGTCGTTCAGCGCGAGCGCGTCGAGCAGGAGGTAGGCGAGCAACCCGGCGAGGATCGCGCCGGCAGACCAGAAGTTCATCACCACGGCCCCCGCCTTGCCGCGTACGCGGCAAGGCATCAGCTCCGCGATCGCCGTGTTGACGACGGCGTACTCGGCGCCTACACCGAGCGCGGCCAGGAACCGGAAGCCGTAGACGAAGTCCAGTGTGGGGCTGAACCCGGTCAGCGCGGTGAATCCCGCGTACCAGAGGAGCGTGAGGACGAACATCCTGCGCCGCCCGAACCGGTCGGCGAGGTGACCTCCGGCCAGGGCTCCGAGCAGAATGCCGGTGAGCCAGACCGCCAGGACTGCGTTCTGCTGGAAGACGGAGGCGTTGAAGTGTTCGCCGAGCGGGCCCACCGCGCTCCCGAACAGCTGGACTTCGAAGGAGTCGAAGAGCCAGCCGGCGCCAAGTGCCGTGAGGATGGTGGTATGCAGGCCGTTCCACGGCAGGCGGTCCAGGCGTGCAGCGAGTTCCGTTGGCGCGGGGGAGTGTGCGGAAGCTTCGTCGACGGTCATGGTTGAGAAACCCCCGAGGGCCGGTCGACTTCCGATTGCGCCGCGGGAGCCGGGGTGGGCCGGCCGCGTACCGGTTGCAGATGCGTTCGGGGTCGACTCCGGCGAAGTAGAGCAGTTTCAGGTACTGCATGAAGGCGATCATGCGCCAGGTGCCATGATGCAGGAGGCGGCGAGCGGAGGCGGTCGAGGTGGCAGGCAACACGCACAGACGCCCGCGCCGGTGCAGCCGTCGGGAGATCTCCAGGTCTTCCATGAGCGGTAGGGGAGGGAAGCCGCCCAGTTCCTCGAAGACGGTGCGGCGGACGAACATCGCCTGGTCGCCGAAGATGTGGTGCAGGCGGCGGGCCCGAGCGTTGGAGGTCCGGGCCAGATAGTTCAGTGCCGTCGTGCGGTGGTCGAAGCGGAGCGTGAGACCGCCGCCCACGACCCGGGGATCGGTGAGGCAGACGCGGATCTGCCGCAGTGCGTCCGGGTCCACCACGGTGTCGGCGTGTACGAACCACAGCACATCTCCACTGCTTACCTTGGCGCCGGCATTCATCTGGGCGGCTCGTCCGCGCGGGGCCTGCACCACGCTCGCCCAGGGGCGGGCCAGTTCTGTCGTGCCGTCCTCGCTGCCGCCGTCCACGACGATCAGTTCGCAGTCAGGGAAGTGCCGGCGCAGCCGCCGCAGCGTGGGCTCGATGGTCGCCGCCTCGTTGAGTACCGGGACCACGAGGGACACGCTCAGCTTCCCGGCGGAGGACCGGTTCACGGTCGCTCCGCGGGCCGGAGCATGGCGGCAACACGGGTGGGGAACTCACCGTCGGCCCCGGTGGAGAAGGCGTCGAGGTGTGCGGCGGCGTCCTCGGGTGTGTCGAGGTCCCGTAGTTCGGGTAGCGCAGCGATGGTCAGCCCCTCGTCCTCGGCGAGGGCGCGAGTGGCGGCGAAGACCCGGTCCCCGCCCCACAGGTCCGGTTCCAGAGCGAAGAGCCCCGTCTGTGGACGGTTCATGCCGATGAGGTAGTAGCCGCCGTCGCGTGCCGGGCCCAGGACGACGTCGCGGCTTTCCAGGGCCTGCAGTGCGGTGGTGAGATGACCGGCGGTCAGGGTGGGTGCGTCTGTGCCCATGACCAGCAGGGGCCCGGCGCCGGAAGCGAACACGTCCTCGACTGCGGCTGCGAGTCGCAGTCCCAGGGCTCCTGTGCGCTGCGGCCGTAGTTCGACGTTCGCAGGCACCAGCGCGGCCAGCGCGTTGCGCGCGTCGGCCGGGGCGTGGGCCAGGTGGCTGCGGAGCCCGTGTCCGGTGGTCAACGCGAGCGTGTGGCGAATTAGCTCGGCCTGGAGAGCGGCACACCCCTCCGGGCCAAGCAGCGGATGGAGCCTGGTCTTGACTGTACCCGGCTGCGGCGCCTTCGCCATCACCAGAGCCGACGGAACACCGGTCGCCGTCATGAGCCGAAGCGGTAGACGAATCCGGCGGGCGTGACCGTCTCCAGCGCAGGGAGGGCCTGCTCGGCGAGCGTCGCGAAGATCTCGGTGCTCGCAGCCATGCGCGCCAGCAGCGTCTCCACGGGTTCGGGTTCCGGCGCCACACCGTTCGCGTAGTCGGTGACATAGCCGACGAGTGCCATCGGCAGTTCCGCCTCACCGGCCAGTACGACCTCCGGGCCCGCGGTCTGGCTCACCGCCGTCACGCCCGCCTGGGCCAGGGCACGGATCTCGCTGCGGCTGTTGAACCGGGGCCCGTCCACATGCCCGTACGTGCCCCCGTCCAGGACCGGGGCGCTGGTGTGCGTCGCTGCCGCGGTCAGCTCCTGGCGCAGCGGCTCGCTGAACGGCCGGTCGAAGATCCAGTGGCCCCGGCCCGCTGCGCCGGGTGCGTCGTACCAGGTACACGTGCTGCCGTCGGGCAGCCGGTTGGCGGGGAAGTGCAGGTCATCGAAGACGATCAGTGATCCGGGCTGAGCGGCCGGGTCCGTGCCTCCGCAGACGGTGAAGGACACCAGGGCGTCCACCTTGCAGGCGAGCAGAGCGGCGAGGTTCGCCTTGTGCCGCACCTGGTGGGACAGCTGGTGGTGCCCGGTGCCGTGGCGGGACAGGTACACCACTTCGGTGTCCTTGAGGTGGCCTTCGGCCACGGTGACGGTGCCGTGGTTCGTGGTCACCGTCCGCTCGGTCCGGTCGGACTCGTGTGGCCAGGTGTAGCTTCCGGAACCGGTGATGACTCCTATGCGCATGTGCTCTCCTGCCGTTGTTCGAGTGGTCACTGCGGGTGGGGTGGATCGACTGGTGCGCGGTTCGGCGTGCGGACCTCGACGAGCGGGAGGAGCGTGCGCAGTTCCGCGTTCTCGGCCAGGTCCAGCACGGCGTGTTGCACGCAGGCGGGCACCAGCGTGCCGTCTTCCGGGTGAGCCATGGCGTAATGGCAGGCGGTCAGCCGTTCCTGTGTCTCGCGCAGCCTGGGGTCGTCCGCCTGCTCGCCTCGCCGCATCATCTCCCATGCCGGCGCGACGTCTTCGGCGTCCATGAACTGGTGCATGACGAAGGTGACCGGCCGGACGCGGAGGCGGTTCCGCAGCAGTCGCCCCACGCCCACGCGGCGCACAGTACGGCCGAGCCAGCGCACCGCGAGGGGCACCGCGGCCGGGTGCCGGGCCACGGCCCTGGCCAGACGGACAGCGAGGACAGCGGGCGGGGTGCCGGTGAAGACCGTGTTGCCGAAGTAGCGGAAAAAGGCGTCGCGCACCACGAGGTCCCGCCGGTCGCCGCCGTCGAGGACGGGATACCAGCGCCTGCCCACGTAGAAGCCGTAGGCGGTACGGTTGCAGCGCACGTCTCCGTTCTCGAACACACGGTAGTCCAATGGGGTGCCGGCGCCGCGTTCGATCTCGGCCCACACCGCGTCCGGCGTGGCCTCACGGTAGGACTCCTTCCAGCGCCGTTCGTCGCCGAGGAAGGCGGCGGGCTGGAAGGAGAACATGCCGTAGCCCATGGCGTGGCAGTCCCGGATCACGTCGGCGACCTCCTCCAGGTTCCCCGGGGTGACCGTCATGTTGTGCGCCAGGAAAAACCGCACCCCGTGCTCCCTTCGCAGCCGGACGAACATGTCGGTGAACCGCCTGCGGTAGAGGTTCAGCGCCTGCTCGCTCTCCGGCCGTTCGATGCCCCGCCGTCCGTACATGAATTGGTCGAAGTGCGCGGCGAAAGACAGCCGGTGGACGCGCCGCCTGCCGTCCGGACCGAGTGCCAGGGCTGTGAGGTACTCCTCGTCGAAGTCGCCGTGGGTGAAACTCATCGGCTCCCGGCCGTGCTCGCGCATCACCTCCAGGGCCGCGGCATGGTCGTCGGGCGGCAACAGGCTGACCTCGCCGCCGATGAGCTGGGCGTGCGCCCGGGGCCCGCGCAACCTGCGCAGCAGCGCCATCTGCGCTCTCACCTGCTCCAGGGTGTGCGGGCCGTCCACCCGCACCCTGTTGGCGTCCCGCGAGTGGTAGCACGGGGTGCACTTCAGGTTGCACTTCGGGAAGACCCCATGGGTCCCCTCACAGCCGACCGCCTTCCGCCCCAGCACCTGCCCCGGCGTTTTCGCCACCTCGGGGAGCTCCGCCCACCGGCGCTCGAGGACGTCGGCAAGCTCGGGATCGGTCGGGCGCGTGGCACGTTCCAGGGCCCGCAACGTGGTCAGTATCCCCATCAGATGCTCTCTCTCCTTCCTGTACGCAGGGACGGTCGTTGGCGCCGTCCCTCCGATGCCGATTTCTGGACGTTCGCCTGGTGCCGACGAGCTCCGCGTAGCAGCATCGCTGCGTACAGCAGCATCAGCGCGTCCTCCACCAGTACAAACCACCGCAGCGGCTGGGACAGGTACACGCCGAAGCAGCCACAGTTGTCGAGTTCCAGTCCGCGTGCGAACGCCTGCACCGCCAGCGCCGCCCACAACACGGACACGCCGGTGTAGATCCACACCGGCGTGAGAGCCCTGGACCGCGGCCGGACCAGGAACCAGACACCGCCCGCTGACTCGGCCGCGACGAGAGCCACCGCCAACACGGTCGACGCTGCCCCACCTGTCACGCCGTAGCTGCTGAGGATGTCCGGCATCGCACCGAAGGAGAACAGCTGGCCGAGAGCCATCGCCACCAGAAGTACGCCCAGAACCAGCCGGAGAATCACCGCCCTGCACCTCCAGGACGGCGCATGATCCCGACTGCGGCACCGGCGGCGATCCCAACAACCCGGCCACGCCCTGTCACCGTCGGGTCGTCCACATTCATCAGCCCGTATCCTCACCCGTCGCCGAGCCGACGGACGTGCTCCACCGGCGTTGCCACGAGGAGGAACCCGTTGGAGCCGCCACGGCCTTCCCTCCTGGCTACACCAGTCCCGTCAGCGGGTCACCGAGACCCGCCGTGTCGGGGAAGGACCCGACACTGGACCGGGCTCCCGCTTGAAAACTGGGTCGACGTCGGAATTCCATGCCAGCTGGTGGGTAACCAGCTACGTCCCCGTCCGGGCGATCTGGAGGATTGGCTCGACGCTCAAGCGTGATGACACAGATCCCCATTCTCCAGACGTTGGATTGGCGCGTTCTCGGTTCGTGTCGAATCGTCCATGGATTGAGAGCTCGTAACAGGATCATGAGCGTGACTACTTGAGGCGCCTCCAGCAGATGGGGCCGCAGGCGAGGGAGACGAGGGCGTCGTGGAGTTCGAGGCGTCGTTCCCATCGAACGGCCAGGCGCTTGAGCTGGTGAAGCAGGACGAAGGTCTGCTCCACCACGTAGCGGAGCTTGCCGAGGCCCTAGATGTGTTGTTCGGTGAGGTTGGTGACGCGGCTGGCTGGCACGTTGCCGCTGATGCCGGTGTGGGGTCGGTGGTAGTTGTACCAGTCGAGCCAGTGGGGGAAGGCGGCTTGGCGTTCGGCTTCTGAGGTGTAGGGCTGGTGGTAGGCCCATTCTTCCAGCAGGGTGCGGTGGAAGCGTTCGACCTTTCCGTTGGTCTGGGGTCGCCAGGGCCGCGTCCAGCGGGGGCTGATGCCCAGGTCACGGCAGGTGTCGCGCCAGGTGTTCTTGGTGTAGGACCAGGCGTTGTCGGTCAGCACCCGCTCAACGGTGATGCCCCGCGCTGCGAACCAGGCCGTAGCGCGGGTGAGGAAGCCGGCGCAGGTGTTGGCCCTCTCATCGGGCAGGTCCTCGGTGTAGGCGAGTCGTGTGTGGTCGTCCAGCGCCGTGTGCAGGAAGGCGTAGCCGGTCTGGGTGCGGTTCTTGCGTCCGGCTGCCCGGCCCAGGACCTTGTGGCCGCCGCCGTCGGGGATACGGCCGAGTTTCTTGACATCGATGTGGATCAGTTCACCGGGTCGCTCGTGTTCGTAGCGGCGTATCGGCTCGCCGGTGGCGCGGTCCAGCGTCGCGAGTGCGGGCATGTGGTGGCGGTGCAGGATGCGGTGGCAGGTGGAAGGCGCCAGGCCCGTGCGGACGGCCAGTCGCAGAGGGCCGATGCGGTGCTCGCGCCGCAGTTGCAGCACGCGGTTCTCCAGCTCGGGAACGGTCTGCCGTGGGCAGTGGTGGGGGCGGCTGGAGCGGTCACACATTCCGGCTTCGCCGTGCCGGCGGTAGCGGCCTGCCCAGCGGGCGGCGGTGGTGTGAGCGACCTGGAACCGCTCGGCTGCCCGCCGCAGCGGCCACCCGTCGTCCACGACACAACGGGCCAGACGCAGGCGACCGGTCGGAGTCAACGGGGCGTTACGGTGGGACACGAGGGCCTCCTGGCGTTCGGCGTAGATGTCGCAATCCACACCGGAACCAGAAGGCCCTCACCTCATGCAAGGACCACAAGCAGCGTGTCGCCTGTCACCAACGTGCCGGGACAACACACCTAGATGTTGGGCGAGCCCTTGCGGGAGATCACGGGCTGGATCCGTCGTTCGCGCAGGTCACGGCGGTTCGGGTTGGAGTCGTCGCCCTTGTCGCCGAGGAGGGCTGCGGGGTGTTCGCGTGGGCGGCCGGGCTTGCCGGCCACAGGCGGGACGCCGTCGGCCAGAGCGAGCGTCTGGGTGACGTCGTTGACGTTCGAGGCCGTGGTGATCACCCGCAGGGGTGTTCCGTCGCAGATCAGGTGCTGCCAGCTGACGTCGTTGAACAGCGCATACAAGACGGTCGGCGCCGGAGCGACGCTGCGAAGGACTGGCCGTGAGCACCGCGGGCCGGCTCGGCCCACCGAAGGTGCTCTGAGAAGAGCGAGCGGCCGTTGGTCACGTGATCGGTCAACCAGCGAATCCGGGCATGGGAAGACCCCCGCTAGGCAGGGGTCTTTGCTGGTGTCGGGAGGGGGACTTGAACCCCCACGCCCTGTAAAGGGCACTAGCACCTCAAGCTAGCGCGTCTGCCATTCCGCCACCCCGACAGGTGAGCGTCCGGCGGCCGGGGCCGCCTCGACGTGACCAACTCTAACATCGGCGCGCGGGTGGTCGATCACGCGGCCTCTTGGGGGCGGGGCGGTCGAGGCGAGAGGATGGAACCCCGCTACATCAGGAGGCAGCGTGAGCCAGTCGAACCCGGCACCGGAACGCAGGGGCGAGGACGAGGTCGTCGACCTCTGCCGCGATCTGATCCGCATCGACACCAGCAACTTCGGCGGCAACGACTCCCGCGGGGAGCGGGCCGCCGCGGAGTACGTGGCGTCCATGCTGGCCGAGGTCGGCGTGGAGCCGCAGATCATCGAGTCCGAGCGCGGCCGCGCCTCGGTGGTCGCCCGGATCGAGGGCGAGGACTCCTCCCGGCCCGGACTGCTCATCCACGGCCACACCGACGTCGTTCCCGCGAACGCCGAGGACTGGACGCACCACCCGTTCTCCGGGGAGGTCGCCGACGGCTGCGTGTGGGGCCGTGGCGCGGTGGACATGAAGGACATGGACGCCATGACTCTGGCCGTCATGCGCGACCGGCTGCGCAGCGGCCGCCGGCCTCCCCGGGACGTGGTGCTCGCCTTCCTGGCGGACGAGGAGGCGGGCGGCATCTACGGCGCCCGGTACCTGGTCGACAACCACCCGCACCTCTTCGAGGGGGTCACCGAGGCGATCGGCGAGGTCGGCGGCTTCTCCTTCACCGTCAACGAGGACCTGCGGCTCTACCTGATCGAGACGGCCCAGAAGGGCATGCACTGGATGCGGCTCACCGTGGACGGGACCGCCGGCCACGGCTCGATGACCAACGACGACAACGCGATCACCGAGCTGTGCGAGGCGGTCGGACGGCTGGGCCGCCACCGCTTCCCCGTGCGGGTGACCAAGACCGTCCGCTCGTTCCTGGACGAGCTGTCGGACGCGCTGGGCACCGAGCTCGACCCGGAGGACATGGACGAGACGCTCGCCAAGCTCGGCGGCATCGCCAAGATCATCGGCGCCACCCTCCAGAACACCGCCGCTCCCACCCAGCTCGGCGCGGGCTACAAGGTCAACGTCATCCCCGGTCAGGCCACCGCGCACGTCGACGGCAGGTTCCTTCCCGGCCACGAGGAGGAGTTCCTGGCCGACCTGGACCGCCTCCTCGGGCCACGGGTGCGCCGGGAGGACGTGCACGCGGACAAGGCGCTGGAGACGAGCTTCGACGGTGCCCTGGTGGACGCCATGCAGTCCTCGCTGCGCGCGGAGGACCCGGTGGCGCGCGCGGTGCCCTACATGCTGTCGGGCGGCACGGACGCCAAGTCGTTCGACGACCTGGGCATCCGCTGCTTCGGGTTCGCACCGCTCAAGCTGCCTCCGGAGCTCGACTTCGCGGGCATGTTCCACGGCGTCGACGAGCGCGTACCCGTGGAGGGCCTGAAGTTCGGCGTACGGGTGCTGGACCGCTTCCTCGACCAGTGCTGACGCCTCCGCGCCCAGAGCGAGAACGCCCATACACCTGTGCGGGATTACTCCTGAAGAGTGAATGAGTGCTGGGAGTCGTAGCCCGGTTCCCCCCTCCTCGTTACACGGTGTGCGGTCCGCGGTATGGGATCGCATTGCCAACTAGGAGGAACAATGCTCAAGAAGGTCGTCGCCACCGCGGCTGCCACCGGCTCCCTGGTGCTCGCTGGTGCGGGCATGGCCGTTGCCGACGCCGGCGCCAAGGGTGCCGCCGTGAACTCCCCGGGCGTGCTGTCCGGCAACGTCGTTCAGGTCCCCGTGCACGTGCCCGTCAACGTGTGCGGCAACACCGTGAACGTCATCGGTCTGCTGAACCCGGCGTTCGGCAACACCTGCATCAACGACTGAGGTCGTTCTCCCCGCTAGGGGAATCCGCCCCACCGGGGCGAACACCGCCGCGCGGCCCTGGAGTGCGAGCCACGTGCTCCAGGGCCGTCGGCCTTCTGGACGAGTCGATGTGACGGTACGACAGCCGTACCGACTCGTGATTTCGTGAGAAATGAAGTCAGGGGAAGAACCATGCGACAGGTCACCAGAAAAGGCCTGATCACCGTGGCCGCGGCGGGCGGCGTGCTCGCGATCTCGGGGGGCTCTGCCTTCGCCGACGCGACCGCCGACGGCGGTGCCGTGAACTCGCCCGGCGTGCTGTCCGGCAACTCGGTGCAGGCGCCGGTGCATGTGCCGGTCAACGCGTGCGGCAACACCGTGAACGTCATCGCGCTGCTGAACCCGGCATTCGGCAACACCTGCGTCAACGACGGTGGTGACGCCTCCTCGCAGACGGACGGCGGCCACCAGAACGGTGGCCAGGACGCGCCGGACGCTCACCAGGGCGGCGGTCACGAAGGCGGCAGCACCGCCGAGAGCACCACCGCCAACTCGCCGGGTGTCGGCTCGGGCAACAACGTGCAGGTGCCCGTCGAGGTGCCGGTCAACGCCTGCGGGAACAGCGTCGACGTGGTCGGACTGCTCAACCCGACCTTCGGCAACGGCTGCGCGAACGAGTCGGGGCACAGCCCCGACCAGCCGGACACCCCGGAGGAGCCGAACACTCCGGAGGAGCCGAACACCCCGGAGAAGCCCGAGCCCAAGCCCGAGGGCGAGAAGCCGGAAGCCCCGAAGGAGCAGCCGAGCGCCCCGGAGACCCAGACGGTCGCCACGCCGGAACTCGCCCAGACCGGCGCCGGCTACCAGCTGGAGACGGCCCTGGGTATGGGCGCGAGCCTGCTGCTCGGCGGGGCCGTGCTGTACCGCCGCGCCCGCGCCGTCCAGCGCTGACGCGAACCGTCACACCCCTCGGCCGCCCAGGCCGAAGAGCGGGCTCCGCGCAGCGGGGCCCGCTCGTGCGTCCGGGCCGCGTCAGGAAGGTCACCAGGTGGCGCGCAGCTGGCGGATGATGCGGCGGCGCAGCCTGACGCGCCGGCTGCCGTCCGGAAACAGCCGCAGCCTGTCCAGTTCCCAGTGTCCGTACTCGGCGTGGTCGGTGAGGAGCTGCGTGGCGGCCTTGCGGGAGACCCCACGCGGAACGTACACATCGCGAAATTCGTATTCCGGCATCTCATCCATTGTGCGGGCAGGGGCCGATTGCGGATAGCGTCTGCACTATGTCTGATGCTGAGCAGCCGACCGCTGCCGAGGTACGCGCCGCCGCGGACGCGGTCAAGGCCGCGCTGGACCGGCACCTGGAGGCGGTCGAGCGCCGCGCGGAGGCTTCCTCCGGAGGCGTGGCCGACCCCGCCGCCGACACCGCCGTCCATGCCGCCTTCGACGAGCTGGCCGCGGCGGGGGAGGCGTACGACGAGCTGCTCTACGACGCTTACGACGAGGTCACCCCGTTCGAAATCCCCGGCGGCGACACCATGCCCGACTACACCGGGCCGGACGAGCCGCGGGCGCTCAGCGTCCTCATCCGCCGCGACTACACGGTCACCGAGCCGTCCCGGCTGCTGTCGCAGGCCCAGCGCGTCACCGACCTCGACCCCGAGTCCGCGGACGAGTCCGAGTGGGGCGCCGGACACAGCGTGCACGCCGCGCTCGGTGTGCTCTTCGGCGAGTACGAGCCCGACGAGATCGCGACCCGGCACAAGGAGTTCGGCCTCGAGGAGGGCGACGCCACGCTGTGGATCGCCGCCGCCGACGAGCCGGGCGAGCCGGGGGAGTGGCTCGCGGCGCCGTTCGACGAGGCCGACCCCGAGCGGGTGGTCTGCCGCTTCGACGTCAGCACCGTCTTCGACGACGAGGAGGTCGACGGCGACCCGGGCACGACCGGCGGCCGTCGGGGCGCGCCCGTCCGCTGACCTGCGCCCGCCGCGATCCGGGGCCCACGACGGGGCCGACGCGGCGGCGCCGGGACAGCACGGCTAACCGGTGCCGCCGCGCACCGCCGCGACAGCCTGCGCGAGCAGTCTCCGCAGGCGGGTGGTGCGCGGCGGCGCCGTACGGCCCGCGACCGCCTCGGCCAGGGCGTGCTCCGCGCCGTGCACCACCGACAAGTGCCGTGCCGCACGCCCGAACGCCGTGTACACCCACTCACGCGTCAGGGCGTCGCTCGCGTCTCCCGGCAGCACGGCGACCACGGCCGGCCAGCGCGCCCCCGCGGCCTGGTGGGCCGTGACCGCCCAGCCGTGCCGGACCGTCGCGGCCACCCGGTCCGGGCGCACGGCGACCGTGCACCCGGGCAGTTCGATGCGCAGGCCGTCGTCGTCGCCCGCCACCACCGTGCCCGTCGCGCCGCGGCCGGGGGCGGGGGAGTACAGCACCCGGTCGCCGGGGTCGAAGCCGCCGAACCGTCCCGGACCGGGGTTGAGCCGTTCCTTGAGCGCGGCGTTCAGCGCGCGGGTGCCCGCCGCCCCGTCGTGGCCCGGCACGATCACCTGCGTCTCGTCTGCGGGCACGCCGATCGCCCGCGGCACCGAGTCCGCGACCAGCTGCACGGTGCGGTGCACCGCCTCACCTGCGTCGCGCACCGGGACGATGACCACCTCCCGGTCCGGCGCCTGGACCTGGAGCAGCTCTCCGGCGCCCACGCCCGAGACCAGCTCGCCCAGCGGACCCGGGTCGGGCGTGCGGGAGATCACCTGCGGGCAGCAGCGGGCGGCGGTCACATCGTGGAAGACCTGTCCCGGGCCGGCCGGGCCCAGCTCGTGCGGGTCGCCGCTGAGAACCAGCCGGGCCCCGTCCGGCAGCGACTCGGCCAGCGCCGCCGCCTCCTCGGTGCCGAGCTGCGCCGCGTCGCACACGACCAGCAGGTCCAGTTCCCAGAGGCCGTCGGTGTCCCGGGGCGGGCCCTCGCGGCCGGCCAGCAGCCCGGCCACCGTGCCCGCGGCGTCGCCGCCGTCGTCGGGCAGCAGCCGGGCCAGGCGCTCCCGGCCGTTCTCCCCGTGCGCCACGGCGAAGGCCCGCAGGCCGAGGGTGCCGGCGGACGCGGCCAGGAAGGCGGGCTCGGCCCGGGCCGCCTCGCCGCCGCTGTGCGTGACCACGCCGTGGCCGGCCGTGGCCCGCGCCAGTTCCGCGGCCGACGGAGTCGGCGCCGCCGAGGCGACCGCCTCCCACGCGTCGGCGTCTCCGGCCAGGACCGTGCCCGCCAGGCGGGCCAGGGCGTCCGCGAGGCTCTCCTCGGCCAGCGCGTGGCGCTCCAGCCCGACCAGCAGCCGGACCGGACGTTCCTCCTCGCCGTCCTCGCCTTCCGGCGCGTCCGCCTCGGAAGCATCGGCGGCCGCACGGTCGGTGACGTCCAGGGAGTCCAGCGTCTCTTCGAACACCAGCACGGCGCCGTCGTCGAGGGCGGCACGCACCGCCTCGTCCGGCTCCGGGACCGCGTGCTGCGTCAGTGCCCGGCTGAGTGCGGCCGGTTCGAGTACGGTGTGACCCCGTGCGGCGGCTCGCTCCAGCATCCGCACCACCAATGCGCGGGCGCGCCGTTCGTCGCCCGGCCCGCACGCGTCCCCGAGCAGTGCGCGGGCGAAGGAGTCGGCCTGCTCGGTCCGGACGGAGGGGACGGCGAGCAGTTGCCACGGGTCCGCGGTCAGCACCTCGTCCGCTCGCTCGCCCAGCGCCGCGACGACCTGCTCGCCCAGCGCCTCCGGCGCGCCGCCCCGGGCCAGCACCGCGCGGACGGCGTCGGGCACGGTCACGGGGACGGGCTCGCCGTCACCCGCCCCCGCTGCGGCGACGGGCCCCGGGCCGCCCGGGGCACGGGGCGCCCGGCGGGCGGGCGGGCGCAGCCGTTCGGTGAAGAAGGAGTCCGCGGACCGCTCGCCGCTCTCCACCGCCCGCACCGCGGCGAGGAGTTCGGCGGCCCTCGCGTTGCCGCCCGCGGGCGCGTCGGCCGCGCCGCCGCCGGTGGCGTCCTGGCTGCTCACAGCTCGCTCCAGTCCTGGTCGGGATAGCGGTGCACCGGAGCGGACACGTCGTCCAGCGCCCGCCGGATCTCGTGGGGAAGACTAAGCCCCTCCACTGACAACGCCTCACCGAGCTGCTCCGCCGTCCGCGCTCCCACCACCGGCGCCGTCACGCCCGGCCTGTCCCGCACCCACGCCAGCGCCACCTGCAGCGGGCTGACGGCCAGTCCGTCGGCGGCGGTGACCACCGCGTCCACGATCCGCGCGGCTGTCTCGTCCAGGTACGGCGCCACGAAGGAGGCCAGCCGCTCCGACGCGCCGCGCGACCCCGGCAGTGGTGTGGCGTCCCGGTACTTGCCGGTGAGCACGCCCCGTCCCAGCGGTGAGGACGGCAGCAGGCCGAGTCCCAGGTCCCGCGCGGCCGGCAGCACCTCGCGCTCCACGCCGCGCTGCAGCAGCGAATACTCCATCTGTGTGCATGCCAGCCGGGTACGTGTGCCGGGCGCGGCGAGCTGCCAGGTCGCGGCCTTGGCGAGCTGCCAGCCGGAGAAGTTCGACAGGCCGGCGTACCGGGCGCGGCCGCTGGTCACCGCGATGTCCAGTGCCTGGAGCGTCTCGTCCAGCGGTGTGAGGGGGTCGAAGGCGTGCAACTGCCACAGGTCGACGTGGTCCGTGCCCAGGCGCTCCAGCGACCCGTCGAGGGAGGCCAGGAGGTGCCCGCGGGACGCGTCGAAGCGGCGCTCCGGGTCGGGGACGCTGCCCGCCTTGGTGGCGATCACCAGGTCGCGGCGGGGCACCTTGTCCTGCAGCAGCCCACCGAGCAGGTACTCGGCGCCGCCGTCCGCGTACACGTCGGCGGTGTCCACCAGGGTGCCGCCGGCCTCCCAGAAGGCCCTGAGCTGGTCGGCGGCGTCGCGCTCGGCCGTGTACCCCTCGCCCGGCTCGCGGCCCCAGGTGAGCGTGCCCAGCCCGATCCGCGACACGCGCAGGCCGGTGTGCCCCAGCTGCCTCGACTCCATGGGCGTTGAGCGTACCGACGGGCACACGCTAGAGTCCCCGGGACATCGTAGTTACTGATCAGTAAGGGGGCCGGTATGCGGCTCGGCATCAACCTCGGCTACTGGGGAGCCGGGATGGACGCGGACAACCTCGCCGTCGCCCAGGAGGCAGACCGCCTCGGCTACGCCGTGTGCTGGGCCGCCGAGGCCTACGGCTCGGACGCCCCGACCGTGCTCTCCTGGGTCGCCGCCCAGACCGAGCGCATCGACATCGGCTCCGGCATCTTCCAGATCCCCGCCCGCACTCCTGCCATGACGGCCATGACGGCCGCCACCCTGGACACCCTCACCGGCGGACGCTTCCGCCTCGGTCTCGGCGTGTCCGGCCCGCAGGTCTCCGAGGGCTGGTACGGCGTGAAGTTCGACAAACCGCTCGCCCGCACCCGCGAGTACGTCGAGATCGTCCGCAAGGCCATGACGCGCGAGCGCCTGTCCCACCAGGGCGAGCACTGGACGCTGCCCCTGCCGGACGGGCCGGGCAAGCCGATCAAGCTCACCGTCCACCCGGTGCGCGAGCACATCCCGCTCTACATCGCCGCCATCGGCCCCAAGAACCTGGAGCAGACCGGCGAGATCGCCGAGGGCGCACTGCTGGTGTTCTTCTCGCCCGAGCACGCCGAGGAGACCACGCTGGGAGCCGTACGTGCCGGACGGGCCAAGGCCGGCAAGGACCTGGACGGCTTCGACATCTGCCCCACCGTGCCGATGGCCGTCGGGGACGACGTGGACGCTCTGGCCGACCTGTTCCGGCCCTACACCGCGCTGTACGTGGGCGGCATGGGCAGCCGCAAGCAGAACTTCTACAACAAGCTCGCCCAGCGCATGGGCTACGAGAAGGAGGCCGCCGAGATCCAGGACAAGTACCTGGACGGCGACAAGGAGGGCGCCGCGGCGGCCGTGCCGAAGCAGCTCATCGACTCCACCACGCTGCTCGGCCCCGTGGACCGCATCGCCGACCGGATGCGGGCCTACGCGGAGGCGGGCGTCGGCACCCTCTCCCTCGCCCCCGCCGGCTTCACGCTGGACGAGCGGATCGGTGCCCTGCGGGCCGGGGTGGAGGCCATGGAACGCGCCGGACTCGCCTGACGCGCGGCTCTCCGCCGCCGGGCTCCGGGGAGGCGACGGGGACGGGAGGCCTGGGGGAGTGGGGGAAGAGATCACGGCCGTGGTGGGGGCTCGGGGGTCATCCCCGCCACGGCCGTCACCCCCTCAACGCCGCGGCGCCTCCGGAGGTTACGCACCCGCGCCGACGAGCACTCCACCGGCCACGTTCGGCCCTCAGGGACCTGTCCGCCTACCCTGGCTGCCATGCCCACGCTGATCCTCCTGCGGCACGGCCGGTCCACCGCCAACACCGCCGGCCTGCTCGCCGGCCGCACCCCGGGGATCGCCCTGGACGAACTCGGCCGGGAGCAGGCCGCCGGCCTGCCCGCCCGCATCGCGCCGCTCGCCCCCGTGCTCGCCGTCACCAGCCCGCTCCAGCGCTGCCGGGAGACCCTCGCCCCGCTCGCCGAGGTCCGCCCGAATCTGGCCGTGCACACCGAGGACCGGATCAACGAGTGCGACTACGGCGACTGGACCGGCCGCAAACTCGGGGAACTGTCGGACGAGCCGCTGATGTCCGCCGTCCAGCAGCACCCGTCCGCCGCCGCCTTCCCGGGCGGCGAATCGATGCGCGCCATGCAGCACCGCGCGGTAGAGGCGGTCCGCGACTGGAACGCACGCGTCGAGGCCGAACACGGCCCCGGCGCCTGCTACCTGATGTGCGCCCACGGCGACATCATCAAGTCAGTCGTCGCCGACGCCCTCGGCATGCACCTGGACCTCTTCCAGCGCGTCTCCGTCAGCCCCTGCTCCGTCACCGTCGTCCGCTACACCGCGCTGCGCCCGTTCCTTCTGCGGCTGGGGGACACCGGTGAACTCGACTCCCTGGCGCCACCGCCCGATCAGGAGCCGCCGCCCGGCGACGGATCGGCGACCGGCGCGCCCGATGCCGCCCCCGGAACGGGTACCGGAACCGGAACCGACGCCTCCGAGGCGCCCGTGGGCGGCGGTCTCTAGGCACGCCCTCAGGCGCGGTGATCGCCTGGCGCAGTAGGGTGCCAGTGACCGAAGCAGTCGACGACAACGGAGCAGGACGTGTCCCGTCAGGTGTTCCTCTACGACCCGCCGGACCGGTTCGTGGCCGGCACGGTCGGGCTGCCTGGCCGCAGAACCTTCTTCCTGCAGGCCACGGCGGCTGGCCGCACCACCAGCGTGGCACTGGAGAAGGCGCAGGTGGAAGCCCTGGCGGAACGGATCGACGAGCTGCTGGACGAGGTGGTGCGGCGCTCCGGCGGCAACGCCCCGGTACCCGCCGTCGCCCCCGCCGAGGTGGATGACACCGAGCCGCTCCAGTCCCCGGTGGACGAGGAGTTCCGGGTCGGCACGATGGCGCTGGCCTGGGACGGGGACGGCGAGCGGATGGTCGTCGAGGCCCAGGCCGTGGTGGAGCTGGAGGCCGACTCCGACGAGGATCTCGCCGAGGCCGAGGAACGCCTGCTCCAGGACGACGAGAACGGCCCGCCCATGCTGCGGGTCCGCATCAGCGGCGCGATGGCCCGCGCCTTCGCCAAGCGCGCCCTGGAGGTCGTGAACGCCGGGCGGCCACCGTGCCCGCTGTGCAGCCTGCCGCTCGACCCGGAGGGACACGTATGTCCGCGCCAGAACGGGTACCGACGGAGCGAGTGACCCCCCTCCCGACCGCGGCCGCACGCGACCTGCTCGCCCACGGCACGCTCACCGTCCGCGGACGCATCCGCAACGCCTCCAACGCCGTGCTCTTCGCCACGGTCGACGCGGACGGCGAAACCCTCGACTGCGTCTACAAGCCGGTTGCCGGCGAACGTCCCCTGTGGGACTTCCCCGACGGCACCCTGGCCGCCCGCGAGGTCGCCGCGTTCGAGGTGTCCGAGGCGACCGGCTGGAGCCTGATCCCGCCCACCGTGCTGCGCGACGGCCCGTACGGCGAGGGCATGTGCCAGGCATGGGTCGGCCTGCCGCCCGACCGGGACCCCTCGGGTTCCTCCGACGACGAGGACGACGACGGCAGCGGCCTCGGGGAGCTGTTCACCCTGGTCGAGGGAGGGACGCCGCCCCCCGGCTGGAAGACCGTCGGCCACGCCGAGACCGAGGACGGCCGGCCCGCCCTCTTCGTGCACGCCGACGACCCCCGCCTTCGGCGGCTCGCCGTGCTGGACGCGGTGCTCAACAACGCCGACCGCAAGGGCGGACACCTGCTCACCTCGCGTGACGGGCGCCTCCAGGCCATCGACCACGGCGTGACCTTCCACGCCGAGGACAAGCTGCGCACCCTGCTCTGGGGCTGGGCCGGCGAACCGCTGACCGGGGAGGCGGTCGCCGCGCTGCGCGTGCTCCGGGATGCGCTGGCGGACGGCGCGCCGCTCGCCCGCCGCCTGCCGCAGCTGCTCACGCCCGCCGAGGCGGACGCCGTGCGCGGACGCGTCGGCGCGCTGCTGGCCGCCGGGCGCCACCCGCTGCCCGGCGGAGACTGGCCCGCCATCCCCTGGCCGCCGCTTTAGGTGTGCTGTCCGGACAGCAGGCTGGTCCAGCCGCCCCCACCGGCCCGCGCCGTGCGTCAAGAGTGCCCATCCGGCCGTATCGACCGCCGGGTTCGTGGCCGGTACAGCCGTGCGGTTAGGCTCGACGCATGCATGCCTGGCCCGCTTCCGAGGTCCCCGCGCTGCCTGGTCAGGGCCGCGACCTCCGGATCCACGACACCGCCACCGGGGGGCGGGTGACCTCCACCCCGGGGCCCGTCGCCCGCCTCTACGTCTGCGGCATCACCCCGTACGACGCCACCCATCTGGGGCACGCGGCGACGTACAACGCGTTCGACCTCGTCCAGCGCGTGTGGCTCGACACCAAGCGCCAGGTCCACTACATCCAGAACGTCACCGACATCGACGACCCGCTGCTGGAACGCGCGGCGGCCACCGGCGAGGAGTGGGCCGCGCTCGCCGAGCGCGAGACGGCGCTCTTCCGGGAGGACATGACGGCGCTGCGGATGCTCCCGCCGCAGCACTTCGTCGGCGCGGTGGAGACCATCCCCCGCATCGTCCCGCTCGTCGAACGTCTCCGGGACGCGGGCGCCGCGTACGAACTGGACGGTGACGTCTACTTCTCCGTCGCCGCGGACCCCCACTTCGGCGAGGTCTCCGGGCTCGACGCGGGCACCATGCGGACCCTGTCCGCCGAACGCGGCGGCGACCCGGACCGCCCGGGCAAGAAGAATCCGCTCGACCCGATGCTGTGGATGGCCGCCCGCGACGGCGAGCCCAGCTGGGACGGCGGCTCCCTCGGTCGCGGCCGGCCCGGCTGGCACATCGAGTGCGTCGCCATCGCCCTGGACCACCTCGGCATGGGCTTCGACGTGCAGGGCGGCGGCTCCGACCTCGCCTTCCCGCACCACGAGATGGGCGCCTCGCACGCCCAGGCTGTCACCGGCGAGCACCCGTTCGCCCGCACCTACGTCCACGCCGGCATGGTCGCCCTGGCCGGCGAGAAGATGTCGAAGTCCAAGGGCAATCTGGTCTTCGTCTCCGCCCTGCGCCGCGACGGCGTCGACCCCGCGGCCATCCGGCTGTCCCTGCTGGCCCACCACTACCGCTCCGACTGGGAGTACACCGACGGCGTGCTCCGGGAGGCCGAGCAGCGGCTCGCCCGCTGGCGCAGCGCCGTCTCCCGGCCGGACGGGCCGCCCGCCGACGGCCTCCTCGCGGAGATCAGAGAGGCTCTCGCCGACGACCTCGACGCCCCCGCGGCCCTCGCCGCCGTCGACCGGTGGGCCGCCGCGCAAGCCGCGGCCGGCGGCACCGACACCTCCGCACCGGGCCTGGTCTCACGGGCCGTCGACGCCCTCCTGGGCGTCGCACTCTGACCCCCCGTCCCAGGAGCGCTCAGCGGCCCGCCGCGAAGGACCACCCTTCGCGGCGGGCCGCACACCTACCGCACACCGGCCGGGCCCGCCCCGGACTCAGTCGTCGTTCTCCTCCCGGCGGTCCCGCTCCGCCGACCCGCCCGTGCCCGGAGTGCCGTCGCCGGACCCCTCCGCGTCGCCGCGGTCGTCGTCCGGCCCGCTCCGCGCCTCGGGACCCGTGCTCCCGGAGCGCCCCGCGGAACGCCTCCCGCCACCGGGACCGCGACCGCGTCCGCCCGCTCCTCGCCCGCCGCCGCGCCGGAACGATCCGCTCTCCGGCCCCTCCCCGGCCCGCCCGGCGGACGGGCCGCCGTCCCGGCGGCGCAGGTACCGCTCGAACTCCTTCGCGATGGCCTCACCGGACGCCTCCGGCAGCTCCGCGGTGTCCCGTGCCTCCTCCAGCGACTGGACGTACTCCGCCACCTCGCTGTCCTCCGCCGCGAGCTGATCCACGCCCAGCTGCCAGGCCCGCGCGTCCTCCGGCAGCTCGCCCAGCGGCACACGCAGCTCCAGCAGGTCCTCCAGTTGGTTCAGCAGCGCGAGTGTCGCCTTGGGGTTCGGCGGCTGCGACACGTAGTGCGGCACCGATGCCCACAGGCTGACGGCCGGGACTCCCGCGTGCGTGCACGCCTCCTGGAGGATGCCGACGATGCCGGTGGGCCCCTCGTACCGCGACTCCTCCAGCTGGAGGGTCCGCGCCAGGTCCGGGTCCGAGGTCACTCCGGTCACCGGGACGGGGCGGGTGTGCGGCGTGTCGCCGAGCAGAGCGCCCAGCACCACCACCATCTCGACACCCAATTCGTGCGCGAAGCCGAGCACCTCGTTGCAGAAGGAACGCCACCGCATGCTCGGCTCGATGCCCCGGACCAGCACCAGGTCACGGGGTCTGCCCTTGCCGTCGGAGTCGCCGACGCGCACGACCGACAGCCGTGTCGTGGGCCAGGTGATCTTGCGGGCCCCGTCGTCCAGCCACACCTGCGGGCGATTGACCTGGAAGTCGTAGTAGTCCTCGGCGTCCAGCGCCGCGAACACCTCGCCCTTCCACTCCCGCTCCAGGTGCGCGACCGCGGCGGAGGCGGCGTCGCCGGCGTCGTTCCAGCCTTCGAACGCGGCCACCATGACCGGGTCGACCAGCTCGGGAACCCCCTCGAGCTCGATCACCCAGCGCCTCCTTACCCCCGGTCCGGAGCACTGCGCTCCGGACCGGCTGCCGTACGTGTTCCGTGCCTCGCCCAGCCTACGGCGTGCGGCCCCTCCCGCCGCATCCCTCGTGGCGGCGCGGACGCGCTCCGGGGACCGCACCAGTCGCGACGGTAGGCCCGCCAGTCGGCGGGTGTCGCCGCGAAGTCGACGTACAGCGCCACCCCGAACCTCCGGCGCGACGGGTCCTCGCGCCCCAGCCCCAGCCGCACGCCGCGCACGGCCGCCGGGACCGTCTCGGCCTCGGGCTCCCGGCCGGGGGTGTCGGTGTGGTAAAAGGGCAGGCCCATCAGCACGTCCACGTCCTCCGGGGCGTTCTCCAGCGCCAGCTCCGTCTGCTGCGCGACGTAGCCGCCGTACAAACTCTCCAGCGGCGTCCAGGTGTCGTACGACATCACCGCGATCTGGTCGACACGCCGCGCGACCTGCCCGAAGTAGTCCCGCGACCACCATTTCGTGCGCCCGTCCTCAGTGAGCTGCCCGGCCAGCGCGTGACCGCCGGGGACCGGGTCGATCTGGTGGGAGGCGACCGAGAGGACGCCGCCGCGCCCGTGCACGGTGCGCCGCAGCCGGTCCAGCAGCCGCAGGTAGTGCGGGCTGCCCGAACGCAGCGGCTCCAGGTTCAGGTGCACGCCGTCGAAACCCAGGTCCAGCACCCGGCGCGCGCTGCCCACGACGGCCCGCCGGGCGGCCGGATCGGGCATCAGCATGCCGCCCGGGTCGCCGTCCTCGTACACCACCAGCTGACCCAGCCACGCCTGCACCCGTACGTCCGGGAGCTCCCGCCGCACGGACTCCAGCAGCCACGCGGCCCGCGGATGCCGTTCGAGGCGCAGCGTGCCGTCGAACTCCATCGGGCCGGTGTGCACGTACAGGTCGTGGATGCCGGTCCCCGCGATACGGCGCTTCAGCCGCGCCAGGTCGGTTTCGTCCCGGCGGCCGTCGACCCAGGCGTGTCCCAGCCACACCGCGTCCCGGCCGCGGGTGAGAGTGTCCGCGGCCGGGACGCCCGCGTAGAACGCCCGCAGCGTCGCCGCGCCCGTGAGAGGCGGCAGCACCAGCAGCACGGCCAGCACCGCCGTGGCCCGCTTCAGCCCCCGCCTCGTCGGCCGCAGGCCGCGCAGCACCTTCCCCACGCCCATGACCGTTCCCCCGCTCCCGTACGCCGGACGAGTGATCACCCTGCCACACGGGAGCGGGGGAGCGGGTGAGCGGCCGTCAGTCCTCGTGCGCCGCCAGCAGCGCCGCGACCCGGTCGCGGACCGGTTCGGTGTCCAGGCCGCGCACGGTCAGCGTGGTGCGGCGGCGCAGCACGTCGTCCACGGTCTGCGCCCACTCCCGGTCCCGCGCGTAGACGACCTGCGCCCAGATCTCCGGCCCGTCCGGGTGGATCCGCTCGCCCAGCGCCGCGTCCTCGTCCACCAGCCGCGCGACGTCGAACGCGAGGGAGCCGTAGTGGGTGGCGAGCTGACGTGCCGTCGCCGGGTCCATGCCGGCCCCGGTCCGGCCGTCCGCCAGCAGCCGGTGGGCCACCGCGTCCGGATTGGCGATACCGGGCAGCGGCGTGCGCCGCACCAGCGAGGAGACGGGTACCGGCACGCCTGCAGCCCCGGCGGTCCCGCCCACGGAGGGGAGCGCGGCCAGCTTGTTCATCACGGCACGTCCGATGTGCCGGTAGGTGGTCCACTTGCCGCCGGCGACCGACAGCATGCCGCCGCGGCCCTCCGACACCACCGTCTCCCGCTTCGCGGACTCCACTCCGCCCGGCCCGCCCGGCAGCACCCGCAGACCGGCGAACGCGTACGTCATCAGGTCCCGGGACAGGTGCTCGCGGCGCACAGAGAGTGACGCCTCGTCGAGAATCTGCGCGATGTCGGCCTCGGTGGCGCGCACGTCGGCCGGGTCGCCCTCGTACGCCTCGTCGGTGGTGCCCAGCAGGAGCTGGTCCTCCCACGGCAGGGCGAAGGTGATGCGGTACCGGTCGATGGGCGTGGCCAGCGCCGCGCGCCACGGCGAACGCCGGCGCAGCACCAGGTGTGCGCCCTTGGACAGCCGGATGCTGGGCGCCGCGCCGGGGTCCTCCATCCGCCGCACGTGGTCCACCCAGGGTCCGGTGGCGTTGAGCACCAGCCGTGCGTCGACCCCGAATTCGGTACCGTCCAGGCGGTCCCGCAGCTCCGCGCCGGTCACCCGTCCGCCGGCGCACCGCAGTCCGGTCACCTCGGCGTGGTTGAGCGTCACCGCGCCGGACTCGACGGCGGCGCGCACCGTCATCAGCGCCACTCGCGAGTCGTTCATCTGATGGTCGGAGTAGACCGCGACCGCCTTGAGGTTCTCCGTACGCAGCCCGGGGTTCGCCGCCGCCGCCTTCGCGGGGGAGATGACCCGGCCGACACCGTCGCCGAAGGCGGACAACGCCGAGTAGGCGAACACGCCCGCGCCCAGCTTGGCCGCGCTGTGCGGGCCTCCCCGGTACACCGGCAGGTGGAAGGTGAGCGGGTTGACCAGGTGCGGGGCGACGTCCTTCGCCAGCACCCGCCGCTCGTGGTGGTTCTCCGCCACCAGCCGTACGGCGCCGGTCTGGAGGTAGCGCAGCCCGCCGTGCACGAGCTTGGAGGAGGCGGAGGAGGTGGCGCCGGCGAAGTCGCCGGCGTCCACCATCGCCACCCGCAGCCCGGACTGCGCGGCGTGCCAGGCGACCGAGGTCCCCAGAATGCCGCCGCCGATCACCAGCAGGTCGTACGTTCCCCGGTCCAGCAGCTCCCTGGTCTCGGCGCGGCCCTGACGGCCGAAGGCGTTCCCGCCCCGGGCGGGCGTGCCGAGCGTGGTCGCGGTCATGCTGATCAGTTCTCCTCTTCGATCCAGCCCATTGTCCGCTGGACGGCCTTGAGCCAGTTGCGGTACTCGCTCTCGCGCTTCTCGCTGTCCATGCGGGGCGTCCACTCGGCCGCCCGCTTCCAGTTGGCGCGGAGCGCCTCGGTGTCCGGCCAGAAGCCGACGGCGAGGCCGGCGGCGTAGGCGGCGCCGAGACAGGTGGTCTCGGCGACCATCGGCCGTACGACGGGGGCGTCGAGGAAGTCCGACATGGTCTGCATCAGCAGGTTGTTGGACGTCATGCCGCCGTCGACCTTGAGCGAGCTCAGCTCGACGCCGGAGTCCTTCTGCATCGCGTCGACGATCTCCCGCGTCTGCCAGGCGGTGGCCTCCAGCACGGCCCGCGCCAGGTGCGCCTTGGTGACGTAGCGGGTCAGGCCCGTGATGGCGCCGCGCGCGTCGGAGCGCCAGTACGGCGCGAACAGGCCGGAGAAGGCGGGCACGAAGTAGGCGCCGCCGTTGTCGTCGACGGAGCTGGCGAGCGTCTCGATCTCGGCCGCGCTGTTGATCAGGCCCATCTGGTCGCGCATCCACTGCACCAGCGCGCCGGTGATGGCGATGGAACCCTCCAGCGCGTACACCGGCCTTTCCTCGCCGATGCGGTAACCGACCGTGGTGAGCAGGCCGTTGTAGGAGTTGACGGCCTCCTCGCCGGTGTTCAGCAGCAGGAACGTGCCGGTGCCGTAGGTGGACTTCGCCTCCCCGGGGGCGTAGCAGGTCTGACCGAACAGCGCGGCCTGCTGGTCGCCCAGTGCCGAGGCCACCGGCACGCCCTCCAGCGCGCCCCGGGCGTGTCCGTACACCTCGGCCGAGGAGCGGATCTCCGGCAGCAGCGAGAGGGGGACGCCCATCGACTCGCAGATCTTCTCGTCCCACTGGAGCGTGCGCAGGTTCATCAGCATGGTGCGCGAGGCGTTGGTGACGTCGGTGACGTGCACCCCGCCGTCCGGGCCGCCGGTGAGGTTCCAGATCACCCAGGAGTCCATCGTGCCGAAGAGCAACTCGCCGCGTTCGGCGCGCTCCCGCAGGCCGTCCACGTTGTCCAGCAGCCAGCGGATCTTGGGACCGGCGAAGTAGGAGGCGAGGGGGAGGCCCGTCTCGCGGCGGAACCGGTCCTGGCCGACGTTGCGGCCCAGCTCCTTGCACAGCGCGTCGGTGCGGGTGTCCTGCCAGACCAGGGCGTTGTGCACGGGCTCGCCGGTGGCGCGGTCCCACAGCAGCGTGGTCTCACGCTGGTTGGTGATGCCGAGCGCCTTGACGTCCTCCCGGGAGATGCCGGCCCGCTCCAGTGCGCCGGTGACCACCTCCTGGACGTTGGTCCAGATCTCGGCGGCGTCGTGCTCGACCCAGCCGGGGCGGGGGAGAATCTGCTCGTGCTCCTTCTGGTCGACCGACACGATCCGGCCGTCCCGGTCGAAGACGATGCAGCGGCTGGAGGTCGTGCCCTGGTCGATGGCGGCGATGAACTCGCGCTTCGGGGCGTTTGCGGCGGGGGTCTCGCTCATGGTGGGCTCCGGTGGCGTCGGGATGGGCTTGCGGTCGGGTTCTCAGGCGAAGGCGAGGGTGTACAGGCCGCCGGCCAGTGCGCCGCCGAGCAGCGGACCGGCCACCGGCACCCAGGCGTAGCTCCAGTCTGATCCGCCCTTGTTCGGCAGCGGCAGCAGCGCGTGCACCAGGCGCGGGCCGAGGTCGCGGGCCGGGTTGATGGCGTAGCCGGTCGGGCCGCCCAGCGACAGGCCGATGCCGACGACGACGAGCGCGGTGATCAGCACGCCCAGCGGGCCCAGCCCCTCACCCTCCTGGTTCAGGCCCTGGGTGAGGATGGCCAGCACCAGCACGACCGTGGCGACGACCTCCGTGGCGAGGTTCTGCCAGGTGTTCCGGATCTCGGGGGCGGTGGAGAATATGCCGAGCACGGGACCGGGCCCCGGAGTGGCCGGGCCCTGAGCCGTACGGTCGGCCACCGCCGTCTCCTGCGCCCCCGGACCGCCGGTTGCCTCCCGGCCGGTGAGGTGGGCCAGGAACTGGCCGTAGTAGGCCACCCACACCAGGGAGGCGCCCAGCATCGCGCCGATCATCTGCGCCAGCACGTAGGCGGGCACGTCGCTCCACTCGGTACCGCCCTGCACGGCCAGGCCCACGGTCACCGCGGGATTGAGGTGGGCGCCGGACACGCCGGCGGCGATGTAGGCGCCGGTGAGCACCGCCATGCCCCAGCCGAGCGCGATGGCCGTCCAGCCGGCGTTGAACGCCTTGGAGTGCCGGAACGTGACGGCGGCGCACACGCCGCCGCCGAGCAGGATCAGCACCGCGGTGCCGACGATCTCGCCGAGGAAGATGTCGGAGGTGGACACCGGCGACTCCTTTGTTTCGTCCGATGAGGGGCAGACGGCGGTGCGCGTTCTCGTCCGGTGTTCGACAATGCCGACCGCCGGACGGCAGTTTTCTCCGCCCAGCGGCAACCGTCAAGAGGCTGGACGCCGGGGGATACCGCCGGAGCCCTCCCTGGCGGAGGGTCCGACCTGCGGCGGCCGGGCATCAGAAACGCCCCGAACCCAGGTCCCGGGAGACCGAGCGGGCGCAGTCCCGCACCGATGCCACCAGCGCCGGCCGCAGCTCCCCGGCCCCGTCGCACACCCGCTCCACCGCGCCGGTGATTCCCACCGCGCCCACCGGCATCCGGCGCCGGTCGTGGATCGGCGCCGCGATGGACGCAAGCCCTTCCCAGGTCTCCTCCACGTCCGCCGCCCAGCCGCGCGCACGCGTCAGCTCCAGCACAGACTCCAGACCCCTCGGTGCGGTCACGGTCCGGCCGGTGAAAGCCTCCCGGGGCGACTCCAGCACCTCGCTGTGCGCCACCGGGTCGTACGCCGAGAGCACCTTGCCCAGGGCGGTGCTGTGCAGCGGCTGCATCGCGCCCACCTCCAGCACCTGCCGGCTGTCGTCCGGGCGGAAGACGTGGTGCACCACCAGTACCCCCTGCTGGTGCAGCACCCCCAGGTAGACGCTCTCCCCACTGGACCGCGCCAGGTCGTCCGTCCACACCAGGGCCCGGGCCCGCAGTTCGTGCACGTCCAGGTAGCTGTTACCCAGACGCAGCAGCTCCGCGCCGAGGGTGTACCGGCCGGTGGCCTCGTCCTGCTCGACGAAACCCTCCTGCTGGAGCGTGCGAATCAGCCCGTGGGCGGTGCCCTTGGCGAGCTGGAGAGCGGAGGCGATCTCGGAGAGGCCCAGGCGCCGTTCACCGCCCGCCAGCAGCCGCAGCACGGCCGCCGCCCGTTCGAGCGACTGGATGGTCCGGGCCATCGGCAGACTCCTTGCCGGATCGGGTGCATTCGACAATGCCGAACGCTATCGCCTGATGCCGACCCGCCGAAAGGCGAGGGCAATCCCCGGAGTGCCGTCCCGCTCCGCGGAACGCCCGGGAGAGCCTTGCCGACGACGGCTACCCTGGTCTGGTGCGCCGTCCCCACGGGTGGTGCAAAGCCGACAGCCGTCGCATCCCAGGGAGCAGTTTCATGGCCTCGCCCAGCACGCCGTCCCCCGCCCGCACCACCCGTGCAGACGCCCTCCGCGAGGCACTGGCCTCCCGGGTGGTGGTCGCCGACGGAGCGATGGGCACGATGCTCCAGGCGCAGGACCCCTCGCTGGACGACTTCCAGCAGCTCGAGGGCTGCAACGAGATCCTCAACGTCACCCGCCCGGACATCGTCTCCGCCGTCCACCGCGAGTACTTCGAAGCCGGTGTGGACTGCGTGGAGACCAACACCTTCGGCGCCAACCTCGCCGCACTCGGCGAGTACGACATCCCGCACCGGATCTTCGAGCTCTCCGAGGCCGGAGTGCGCATCGCCCGCGACGTCGCCGACGCGTTCGAGGAGGGCGACGGACGCGTCCGCTGGGTCCTCGGCTCCATGGGCCCCGGCACCAAGCTCCCGACCCTCGGGCACGCCCCCTACGCTGCCCTGCGCGACGCGTACCAGGAGAACGCCGAAGGCATGATCGCCGGCGGTGCGGACGCCCTGCTGGTGGAGACCACCCAGGACCTGCTCCAGACCAAGGCCGCCGTGCTCGGCGCGCGCCGAGCCCTGGAAGCGACCGGCACGTCCCTGCCGCTGCTGTGCTCCGTCACCGTCGAGACCACTGGCACCATGCTCCTCGGCTCCGAGATCGGCGCCGCGCTGACCGCGCTGGAGCCGCTGGGCATCGACATGATCGGCCTGAACTGCGCCACCGGCCCGGCCGAGATGAGCGAACACCTGCGGTACCTCGCCCAGCACGCCAAGGTCCCGCTCTCCTGCATGCCCAACGCCGGCCTCCCCGTACTCGGCAAGGACGGCGCGCACTACCCGTTGACGGCGCCCGAACTGGCCGACGCCCAGGAGTCGTTCATCAGCGACTACGGCCTCTCCCTCGTGGGCGGCTGCTGCGGCACCACCCCCGAACACCTGCGGCAGCTCGTCGAACGTGTCCGCGGCAGCGCTCCCGCCCCCCGCGCGCCGCAGCCCGAGCCGGGCGCCTCCTCGCTCTACCAGACCGTGCCCTTCCGCCAGGACACCTCCTACCTGGCGATCGGCGAGCGCACCAACGCCAACGGGTCCAAGAAGTTCCGCACCGCCATGCTGGAAGGCCGCTGGGACGACTGCGTGGAGATGGCCCGGGACCAGATCCGCGAGGGCGCCCACCTGCTCGACCTCTGCGTCGACTACGTCGGCCGCGACGGCGTCGCCGACATGACCGAACTCGCCGGGCGCTTCGCGACCGCGTCCACGCTGCCGATCGTGCTTGACTCCACCGAACCCGCCGTTCTGCAGGCGGGCCTGGAGAAGCTCGGCGGACGCGCCGTCATCAACTCCGTCAACTACGAGGACGGCGACGGGCCCGACTCCCGCTTCGCCCGCATCACCCGCCTCGCCGCCGAACACGGCGCCGCGCTGATCGCGCTGACCATCGACGAGGAGGGCCAGGCCCGTACCCCGGAACACAAGGTCGCCGTCGCCGAACGGCTCATCGAGGACCTCACCACCAACTGGGGCATCGCCGAGTCCGACATCCTCGTCGACTGCCTCACCTTCACCATCTGCACCGGGCAGGAGGAGTCCCGCAAGGACGGCGTCGCCACCATCGAGGCCATCCGCGAACTCAAGCGCCGACACCCGGAGGTGCAGACCACTCTCGGCCTGTCCAACATCTCCTTCGGCCTCAATCCGGCCGCCCGGCAGGTGCTCAACTCCGTCTTCCTCGACGAGTGCGTGAAGGCCGGCCTGGACTCCGCGATCGTCCACGCCTCCAAGATCCTCCCCATCGCCCGGCTCGAGGAGGAGCAGGTCGAGGTGGCGCTCGACCTGATCCACGACCGCCGCCGCGAGGGCTACGACCCCCTGTCCCGGCTGCTGGAGCTCTTCGAGGGCGTGGACAGCAAGTCCCTCAGGGCCGGCAAGGCCGAGGAACTCGCCGCACTGCCCCTGGAGGAACGCCTCCAGCGCCGGATCATCGACGGCGAGCGCAACGGCCTGGAGGACGACCTGGAGGCCGCGCTGACCGAGCGGCCGGCCCTGGACATCGTCAACGAGACCCTGCTGGCCGGCATGAAGGTCGTCGGCGAGCTGTTCGGCTCCGGCCAGATGCAGCTGCCGTTCGTGCTCCAGTCCGCCGAAGTGATGAAATCCGCGGTGGCCCACCTGGAACCGCACATGGAGAAGTCGGACGACGAGGGCAAGGGCACCATCGTCCTCGCCACCGTCCGCGGCGACGTCCACGACATCGGCAAGAACCTCGTCGACATCATCCTGTCCAACAACGGCTACAACGTCGTCAACCTGGGCATCAAACAGCCCGTCTCCGCCATCCTGGACGCCGCCCAGGAACACCGGGCCGACGTCATCGGCATGTCCGGCCTGCTGGTCAAGTCCACGGTGATCATGAAGGAGAACCTGGAGGAACTGAACCAGCGCCGGATGTCCGCCGACTACCCCGTCATCCTCGGCGGCGCCGCCCTCACCCGTGCCTACGTCGAACAGGACCTGCACGAGATCTACGAGGGCGAGGTCCGCTACGCCCGCGACGCCTTCGAGGGGCTGCGCCTCATGGACGCCCTCATCGCCGTCAAGCGCGGAGTGCCCGGCGCGGAGCTGCCCGAACTGAAGAAGCGCCTGGTACCCAAGCGGGACGTGGCCCTGCCCGAACAGGCCGCCAACGACGGCTCCGTGCGCTCCGACGTGGCACGCGACAACCCCGTGCCCGGCATGCCCTTCCACGGCACACGCGTCGTCAAGGGCATCGCCCTGAAGGACTACGCCTCCTGGCTGGACGAGGGAGCGCTCTTCAAGGGCCAGTGGGGCCTGAAGGAGTCCCGCACCGGCGACGGACCGTCGTACGACGAACTGGTCGAGACCGAGGGCCGCCCCCGCCTGCGCGGCTGGCTGGACACCCTCCAGCGCGACAACCTCCTGGAGGCGGCCGTCGTCTACGGCTACTTCCCCTGCGTCTCCAAGGGCGACGACCTGATCCTGCTGGACGACGACGGCGGGGAGCGCACCCGCTTCACCTTCCCCCGCCAGCGACGGGGCCGCCGCCTGTGCCTCGCCGACTTCTTCCGCTCCGAGGACAGCGGCGAGATTGACGTCGTCGGCCTCCAAATCGTCACGGTCGGTTCGAAGATCGGCGAGGCGACCGGCGAGCTGTTCGCCGCCGACGCCTACCGCGACTACCTGGAGCTGCACGGCCTGTCGGTGCAGCTCGCGGAAGCCCTGGCCGAGTACTGGCACGCCCGCCAGCGCGCGGAACTCGGCTTTGCCGGCGAGGACCCCGGCGCCATCACCGACATGTTCGACCTCAAGTACCGCGGCGCCCGCTTCTCGCTCGGCTACGGAGCGTGCCCCGACCTGGAGGACCGGGCGAAGATCGCCGAGCTGCTGCGCCCCGAACGGATCGGCGTGGAACTGTCGGCCGAGTTCCAGCTCCACCCGGAGCAGTCGACGGACGCCATCGTGCTGCACCACCCGGAGGCCAAGTACTTCAACGCACGGTAGCCGTGCCGCACGGCGGCAGAGGGCACGCACGGTAGCCGCGCGAACGTCGTTCGGCGTGCCGCCGGGCGCATGATCCATGCCCGTCGTACACTGGACGGTCCGGTACAGGCCGGTCGCCCGTTCCGTGGAGCGTGCGGCCGGCCTTCTCGTCCCTCCAGGAGGCGTGACGCGGATGACAAGCTCCCTCCCCGCTCCCATCACCCGTACGGCCGACGGCGCCGGACTGCAGGCGGTACTGCTGGACATGGACGGCACCCTCGTCGACACCGAGGGATCCTGGTGGGACGCGGAGGTGGAGGTCTTCGCGGACCTCGGACACGAGCTCGAGGACACCTGGCGGCACATCGTCGTCGGCGGGCCCATGGCGCGCAGCGCGGGCTTCCTCATCGAGGCCACGGGTGCGGAGATCACGCTCGGCGAACTGACCGTGCTGCTCAACCACAAGTTCACCGAGCGCCTCGCCCACGGCGTACCGCTGATGCCCGGTGCCCGCCGCCTGCTCACTGAACTACGGGCCCACCAGGTGCCGACCGCCCTGGTGTCGGCCACTCACCGCGTCGTGATGGACCGGATGCTGCACTGGCTCGGCCCCGAGAACTTCGCCTTCACCGTTGCCGGGGACGAACTGCGGCACACCAAGCCGCACCCCGATCCCTACCTGCTCGCCGCTGCCCGTCTCGGCGCCGACCCCGGACGCTGTGCGGTGCTCGAGGACACCAGCACCGGAGTCGCCTCGGCCGAGGCCGCGGGGTGCCACGTGGTGGCCGTCCCCTCGGTCGCCCCCATCGCCCCGGAAGGCCGCCGTACCGTCGTGAAGTCGCTGGAGGAGGTCGACCTGGCGTTCCTCTCCGCGCTCGTCGCGGACGCACGCGGCCCGGCCGCCCTCTCACCCGGGACGAAACGACCTGACGGACGACGGAGTTGACGGCGTGACGTTCCTCACGCCACGCCCCTCCCGGGTCGGTCCCGGTGGGGCCCGCGACGGCAGCCGCGGCCCCGGTCGCCGTCCGTGAAGCCCGGTATCCCCCGGTTTTCTTCGCGTCCCACGGTGTCCGGTATCCGGAACGGAGATCCAGATTATCGGTGCGTGACCGGGTGATCACCCGGTCTTGTCCGGCATGTCCCCGCAGAACTACTAGCCTCTGTGTCCCGGCCATCTATCTGATGCGACAACCCGGCCGGACGAGGGAGACCGTCGACGATGAACCGCAAGACCCTGGTGCTGCCTGCCCTGCTGGGCTTGCTCGCGCCCACCCTGGCGGCCTGCGGCGGAGCAACCGCAGGTGACTCTGGCGGCCACGCCATCGTCGTCGGAACCACCGACCGGTTCGCGGTCAGCGAGGCCACTCCCGCCCCGTTCGACCCCGCCGCCGGCTACGACATCGCGTCGTGGAACGTCATGCGCAGCACCTTCCAGACGCTGCTCCGCCCACCGCGCTCGGGCACCGAGCCGGAGCCGGAAGCCGCCCGCGAGTGCGCGTTCACGGACAAGCAGGGCACGCAGTACCGCTGCACCCTGCGGGAGGGCATGAAGTTCTCCAACGGCAGCGAACTCACCGCCCAGGACGTCGAGTTCTCTGTGGAGCGGATGCTCGACGTCGGCGCCGACCTCGGCCCCGCCTCGCTGCTCGGCAACGTCGACACGGTGCAGGCGGTCGGCGACACCGAGGTCGTCTTCCACCTCAAGAAGCCCGACGCGACCTTCCCCTACAAGCTCGCCACCCCCGCCGCGGCGATCCTGGACAGCCAGACCTACCCGCGCAGCGGCTACCTGGAAGGCACCGAGGTCGTGGGCTCCGGCCCCTACCTGCTGGAGTCCTACGACGCCTCCGGCGGCGTCGGCGTCTTCGTCAGGAACCCCGACTACACCGGCACGCTCGAGGTCCGCAACGACCGCATCGAACTCCGCAGCTTCGACAGCGCCGAGGCGATGGAGAAGGCGCTGAAGAACGGCGAGATCGACGTCATGAACCGGACGCTGACGCCCGCCCAGGTCAACCGCCTGAAGATCGCGGACGACGACCGCATCGACCTCGTGGAGTCACCGGGCCAGGAGATCCGCTACCTCGTCTTCCACACCGACCACCCCACCGCCGGGCAGCCCGCCGTGCGCCGGGCGATCGCCCAGATCGTCGACCGCAAGGCACTCGTGCGCGACGTGTACGAGCGTACCGCCGAACCGCTGTACTCCCTGGTGCCCAGCGGTCTGATCGGCCACCGCAACTCCTTCTTCAACGAGTACGGCGAGCCCGACCCCGCCGCCGCCCGCCGCACCCTGCGCGCAGCGGGCGTCGACACCCCGGTCCCGCTCGCCCTGCACTACACCACCGACCACTACGGCGCGGTCACCCGGCAGGAGTTCCAGCAGCTCAAGGAACAGCTTGACGCCACCGGCCTCTTCCGCACCGAGCTCCAGGGCACGCCGTGGAACGCCTACCGCAAGGAGGCCACCCAGGGGTCCTACGGCGTGTACGGCTTCGGCTGGTTCCCCGACTTCGCAGACCCGGACAACTTCGTCGCGCCGTTCTTCACCGAGGACAACTTCCTCCAGACGCCCTACGCCAACGAGGAGATCCGCGGCGAACTCATCCCGCAGACCCGCCGGGAGACCAACCGCGTCGACGCGGCCGACGAGTTCGGCCGGGTGCAGGACGTCATCGCCGAAGAGATCCCCGTGCTGCCGCTCTGGCAGGGGAAGCAGTACATCGCCGCCCGCGACGACATCACCGGCACCGAATGGGCGCTCAATTCCGCGTCCGTCCTTCAGCTGTGGGAGCTCGGACGCGGCGTCAGCTGACCGCACGAACGAAGCCGGAGAGGCCGATGACCCGCCTGCCGGGGACAGCCGGCCCCTCCGCACTCCCGCGGCCGTCTCTCAGTGGGCGCCGGGCCGCACCAGGCCGCTCTCGTACGCGTACACCGCCGCCTGCACCCGGTCCCGCAGGCTCAGCTTCGTCAGCACGTGCCCCACATGGGTCTTGACCGTCGTCTCGCTCACGAACAGGTCCGCCGCGATCTCGGCGTTCGACAGCCCCCGGGCCACCAGCTTCAGCACCTCCACCTCGCGCTCGGTCAGCGTGTGCAGCGTGTCCGGAAGCGGTTCCTCCCCCGACGGCAGCCGCCCGGCGTACTTGTCCAGCAGCCGCCGGGTCACCGACGGAGCAAGCATCGCCTCGCCCGCCGCGACCACCCGGATCGCCTGTACCAGCTCGCCGGCCGGCGCGTCCTTCAGCAGGAAGCCGCTCGCCCCCGCCCGCAGTGCCTCCACCACGTACTCGTCGAGGTCGAAGGTCGTGAGCACCAGCACCTTCGCCGGGCCGTCCTTGTCCGGGCCGGTGATCTGGCGGGTGGCCTCCACACCGTCCATCCGCGGCATCCGGATGTCCATCAGCACCACGTCCGGCTGCAGCGCCCGCACCTGGTCCAGCGCCTGCAGGCCGTCTCCCGCCTCCCCGACGACGGCGAGATCGCCCTCCGCCTCCAGGATCATGCGGAATCCGGTGCGCAGCAGTGGCTGGTCGTCGACCAGCAGTACGCGGATGGCCACGTGGAGTCCCCTTCGGCGGACGGGCAGGTTGAGGCCCCCATTCTCGCCCAGTCGTCAGAACCGCGGCTCCGCGACCCCCTCCGCCGCGCCCGGCTCCTGCACTGCGCCGGGCTCCTCGACGTCCTCCCGCTCCTCGACGCCCTCGACGTCCTCCGCGCGCGGCTCCGGCAGCCGCGGCTGCACCGAGACCGGATACGGCGGCGGCGTGCCGCCGAACTCCGGACAGCGCGCCTGGTGGTCGCACCAGTCGCACAGCCGGCTCGGCCGGGGCCGCCAGTCCCCGGTCTCCGTCGCCTTCCGGATCGCCTCCCACAGCGCCAGCAGCTTCCGCTCCACAGCCCGCAGGTCCGACTCGGCCGGATCGTAGGTCAGCACGTCACCACTGCCCAGATACACCAGCTGCAGCCGGCGCGGCACGGCCCCGCGCAGCCGCCACAGCACCAGCGCGTAGAACTTCATCTGGAACAGCGCCTCGGACGCGTACTCCGGACGCGGCGCCTTACCCGTCTTGTAGTCCACGATGCGCACCTCGCCGGTCGGCGCGATGTCCACCCGGTCGATGATGCCGCGCAGCCGCAGCCCCGACTCCAGCCGGGCCTCCACCCGCAGCTCCCGCTCCGCCGGCTCCAGCCGGGTCGGGTCCTCCAGCGAGAACCAGCGCTCCACCAGCCCCTCGGCCTCCGCCAGCCACCGCGCGAGCTCCGCCCCGTCCGCCGGGCCCGGCGCCCCGTCCTCGGCCGGCTCGGAGAACAACTGCGCCAGCTCCGGCCGCCGCACCAGCAGCCGCTCCCACTCCCGCGCCACCATCGCCCGTGCCCGCGGCGCACTGCGCTCCGCCGCCGGCACGTCGAACAGCCGCTCCAGCACCGCGTGCACCACCGTCCCCCTGGTGGCCGCGGCCGACGGCTTCTCCGGCAGCCGGTCGATCACCCGGAAGCGGTACAGCAACGGGCACTGCATGAAGTCGCTCGCCCGCGACGGCGACAACGAGTCGGGAGCGGTGACGGCTGCGTCTCTCATGGCTACCGACCCTACGACCCGCCACCGACAACACGGCGCTTACCATCGACTCCGGAAGCTCCCGCACTGCATGATCGAGTGACCGCGTCAGTGACGCGGGGTGCGAGAGCAGCGGCAGAGGGGAACCCGTGGCGGACACGGACAACGGCGAACCGCGCGACGACGGCACCGGCCGACCCACCCGGCCCGGGGATCCGTCCGCGCCGAAGCGGACGAACGCGCCGCTCACCCCAGGGGGCCCTGGCGGCCCCGGAAGCGGCGACCCCCGGCGGAACCGGGGCACCGGCGGCGGCATCCTCATGGGCCGCCCCTTCGGCGTGCCCGTCTACGTCGCCCCCAGCTGGTTCCTCGTCGCCGCCCTCATCACCTGGGTCTTCGGCGGCCAGCTCGACCGCGTGCTCCCGGAACTCGGCGGCGCCCGCTACCTGATCGCCCTGTTCTTCGCCGTCGCCTTCTACGCCTCCGTCCTCGTCCACGAACTCGCCCACACCGTCGCCGCCCTCCGTTTCAAACTCCCCGTGCGACGCATCCAGCTCCAGTTCTTCGGCGGCGTCTCCGAGATCGAGAAGGAGTCCGAGACCCCCGGCCGCGAGTTCGTCCTCGCCTTCGTCGGCCCCCTGCTCTCCCTCGTCCTCGCCGGCGTCTTCTACGCCGGCATGCAGGCCGTGGAACCCGGCACCGTACCCGGCGTCCTGCTCGCCGGGCTGATGATCTCCAACCTCATCGTCGCCGCGTTCAACCTGCTCCCCGGCCTGCCGCTGGACGGCGGCCGCATGCTCCGCGCCGTCATCTGGAAACTCAGCGGCAAAGCCATGACCGGCACCGTCGCCGCTGCCTGGACCGGGCGCGGCCTCGCCGTCGCCGTCCTCATCGGCTTCCCCCTCGCCACCCACGCCGGAGGCTTCACCGACGGCGGCGCCGGCGGCTTCGACACCGTCACCGACGCGCTGCTCGCCGCCATCCTCGCCGCCATCATCTGGACCGGGGCGGGCAACAGCCTCCGCATGGCCCGGCTGCGCGAACGCCTCCCCGACCTCCGCGCCCGCCGCCTGACCCGCCGCGCCGTACCGGTGGAGAACGACACCCCGCTCTCCGAAGCCCTGCGCCGCGCCAACGAGGCCGGAGCCCGCGCCCTCGTCGTCGTCGACGGGCACGGCGACCCCGTCTCCGTGGTACGCGAATCCGCCATCGTCGGCGTCCCCGAACACCGCCGGCCCTGGGTCGCCGTCAGCACCCTCGCCCAGGACCTCAAGGACGGCATGCGGGTCTCCGCCGAACTCGCGGGCGAAGAGCTCCTCGACCACCTGCGGGCCACCCCCGCCACCGAGTACCTCGTCGTCGAGGAGACGGGCGAGATCTACGGAGTGCTGTCCACCACCGACGTCGAGAAAGCCTTCGTCGCCGCCATGGCCAAGCCCTCTGCCTGACCCCGGGGGCAGGACCACCGCCCTCGCCCAGCCCGCCCACCGCCCCGTGCGCACCCGCCCACCGGCGCCCGATAGGCTGGGGCCATGTCCGAACCGACCGGTGCCGCCCGCCGTCGCGGGCCCTTCAAGGTCGGGGACCAGGTCCAGCTCACCGACCCCAAGGGACGCCACTACACGATCACGCTCGAGGCTGGGAAGAGCTTCCACACCCACAAGGGTGCCTTCCCCCACGACGAGCTGATCGGCGCTCCCGAGGGCAGTGTCGTCCGTACCACCGGAAACGTCGCGTACCTCGCGCTGCGCCCCCTGCTCCCCGACTACGTCCTGTCCATGCCGCGCGGCGCCGCCGTCGTCTACCCCAAGGACGCCGGCCAGGTGCTCGCGATGGCCGACATCTTCCCCGGCGCGCGCGTCGTCGAGGCCGGCGTCGGCTCGGGCTCCCTCAGCACCTTCCTGCTGCGCGCCGTCGGCGACCACGGCATGCTTCACTCCTACGAACGCCGCGCCGACTTCGCCGAGATCGCCGAACAGAACGTCGAACGCTACTTCGGCGCCCCCCACCCCGCCTGGACACTTACCGTCGGCGACCTCCAGGACAACCTCGCCGACGCCGACGTCGACCGCGTCATCCTCGACATGCTCGCCCCCTGGGAATGCCTGGACGCCGTCTCCAAGGCCCTGGTCCCCGGCGGCATCCTCTGCGCCTACGTGGCCACCACCACGCAGCTCGCCCGCACCGTCGAAACCATCCGGGAACACGGCACCTTCAACGAACCGCAGGCATGGGAGACCATGGTCCGCAACTGGCACGTCGAAGGCCTCGCCGTACGCCCCGACCACCGCATGATCGGCCACACCGGCTTCCTGCTCACCGCCCGCCGCCTCGCCGACGGCGTCGAACCTCCGCTGCGCCGCCGTCGTCCCGCCAAGGGCGCCTACGGCGCCGACTACTCCGGACCCGGCTCCGGCAGCCGCTGAGCCCCCGGCAGTCACCACCCTCGTACGCCCGCGCCAACGCCGCGACCCGCCCGCCGGGTTGCGGCGTGTCGCTTCTCCAGGCCGGCACGTGAACCGGCACGCCCCCGCCGTTCCCCGCCGATGTGACCTGTGGCACCATGCTGGGCACCTCCCCAGTCACAGCTCCCCCAGGAGACCACCCCCGTGCAGCCCTCGGCCCGCCCGGACGCCCTTCCGCACACCCGCACCCGGCTCGTCCACTGGGTGGCGACCTCGGCCGCCCTGGCCGCCGTGCTCGGGGTGTCCGCCCTGGTCCAGCCCCCCGACGCACTTGCCGGACCCGCCGGCACCACCCCCGGGGAAGGCCCCGACGCCGCCCAGGCCCGCTACCCCGTCGACTGCGGTCCGCGGAAGCAGCCCGCCGTCGCCGTGCTCGACTCCGCCTCCGCCGACTTCGACGCCGACGGACGCGCCGAGACCGTGGCCCTCGTCCGCTGCGACACCCCCACCGGCACCCCGCCCAGCGGCATCTTCGTCCTCACCCACCCGGCCGAACCGGGCGTGCCCCCGCCCGTGGTCGAGACCCTGCTGTCACCCGAGCAGGGCATGAGCGCCCAGGAGTTCACCGTCGGCGAACACGGCGACCGGAAGATCGCGGCCACCCTCCTGGGCTACTCTTCGCCCGACGTCCCCCGCTGCTGCCCCGACCAGCAGCGCAAGGTCTCCTGGGAATGGCGCGACGGCCGATTCGTGCTCGTCCCCGAACCCGTCGCCCAGAGCGTCTGAGACCCACTCCCGGCGAGGTGCCCGCCCGCGCACCGCGCGCACGCGGAGTGACGAGGAACCGTCACTCCGCGTCCGGACCGAAGACCTCCGTCTTGTCCGAAACCCGGCGCACATGGATGCACTCGCCCGGGCACTCCACCGCCGACGCCTGCACGTCCTTCAGCAACGGCAGCGGCACGGGCGTCGTCGCCCCCTTGTCCTGGAGCAGCTCGTCCCCGGAGTCCTTCACATACGCCAGACCGTCGATGTCCAGCTCGAAGACCTCCGGCGCGTACTGCGCGCAGATCCCGTCGCCCGTGCACAGATCCTGGTCGATCCAGACCTCGAGCGCTTCGTTTCCGGTACTCATGCTGCCGCCTGCCGCTCCCTCGCTCGCGACGAAGTGGCGAAATAGCGCCACCCCGGACGGGTGTTGACAGTTCCGACGATACAACCGGGCCGTTCCGCCACGTTTGCGGGTGGGTATTCCACAGACGTGAGAAGGCGCGCAAGGGTGAAGATCGGCCACACCCCGGCGTCTTTGTGATCTAGGGGTTTCAACCCCCACCCGTGCAGGTAGGGTCAGAAACGTCCAGCTCCCCCTGGAGGAGGTGAGGACCGTGGCAGCCCACGACGACGACACGAACCGCGGCATCCGGTCGGGTCGGGACATCGATGACCCGTCCGGCGAGGTCGCCCGTCTCGAGCAGGAGATCGCCGTCCTGCGTCGGAAGCTCGCCGACTCTCCGCGACACACTCGGATTCTCGAGGAGCGGATCGTCGAGCTGCAGACGAACCTGGCCGGCGTGTCCGCCCAGAACGAACGCCTCGCGGGGACGCTCCGCGAAGCGCGAGACCAGATCGTGGCCCTCAAGGAGGAGGTCGACCGGCTCGCCCAGCCGCCGGCCGGCTTCGGAGCCTTCCTTCAGGCCAACGAGGACGGCACGGCCGACATCTTCACCGGGGGCCGCAAGCTCCGGGTGAACGTCAGCCCCAGCGTGGAGCTCGAGGAGCTCCGCCGCGGCCAGGAGGTCATGCTCAACGAAGCGCTCAACGTGGTCGAGGCCATGGAGTTCGAGCGCGCCGGCGACATCGTGACCCTCAAGGAGGTGCTGGAGGACGGCGAGCGCGCGCTGGTCGTCGGCCACACCGACGAGGAACGCGTCGTGCGGCTCGCCGAGCCCCTGCTCCAGGCCACCCTGCGCGCCGGAGACGCTCTGCTCCTGGAGCCCCGTTCCGGCTACGTCTACGAGATCGTCCCCAAGAGCGAGGTCGAGGAACTCGTCCTCGAAGAGGTCCCGGACATCGACTACAACCGCATCGGCGGACTCGGCGGGCAGATCGAGTCCATCCGCGACGCGGTCGAGCTGCCCTACCTCTACCCGGACGTCTTCAAGGAGCACGAGCTCCGCCCGCCCAAGGGCGTCCTGCTCTACGGCCCGCCCGGATGCGGCAAGACCCTCATCGCCAAGGCCGTCGCCAACTCCCTCGCCAAGAAGGTCGCCGAGGTCACCGGCAAGCCCCAGGGGAAGAGCTACTTCCTCAACATCAAGGGCCCCGAGCTCCTCAACAAGTACGTCGGCGAGACCGAACGGCACATCCGGCTGGTCTTCCAGCGGGCCCGGGAGAAGGCGAGCGAGGGCACGCCCGTCATCGTCTTCTTCGATGAGATGGACTCCCTCTTCCGCACTCGCGGCTCCGGAGTCAGCTCGGACGTGGAGAACACCATCGTCCCCCAGCTGCTCTCCGAGATCGACGGTGTCGAAGGGCTGGAGAACGTCATCGTCATCGGCGCCTCCAACCGCGAGGACATGATCGACCCCGCGATCCTGCGCCCCGGCCGGCTCGACGTGAAGATCAAGATCGAGAGGCCCGACGCGGAGGCGGCCCGCGACATCTTCTCCAAGTACCTCGTCTCCACCCTTCCGCTGCACTCCGACGACCTGGCCGAACACAACGGCGACCCGGTCACCACCGTCGACGGCATGATCCAGTCCGTCGTCGAGCAGATGTACGCTGAATCGGAGGAGAACCGCTTCCTGGAGGTCACCTACGCGAACGGCGACAAGGAAGTCCTCTACTTCAAGGACTTCAACTCCGGAGCGATGATCCAGAACATCGTCGACCGCGCGAAGAAGATGGCCATCAAGGCACTCCTCGACCAGAACCAGAAGGGACTCCGCGTCTCTCACCTGCTCGCGGCCTGCGTCGACGAGTTCAAGGAGAACGAGGACCTTCCCAACACCACCAACCCCGACGACTGGGCTCGCATCTCCGGCAAGAAGGGCGAGCGGATCGTGTTCATCCGTACCCTCGTCACCGGAAAGCAGGGTGCGGACACGGGACGCTCCATCGACACGGTGGCCAACACCGGACAGTACCTGTAAGGACGGACCGACCGGCTGCGGGCGCCCCGGCCGGGGCACCCGCAGCCGGTCGGTTGGCGACGGGACACTGCCGGGCAAGGAGGGTCGTATGACCGTACGGCGAGTAATGGGCATCGAGACGGAGTACGGCATCTCCGTGCCCGGCCACCCGAATGCCAATGCCATGCTGACCTCCTCCCAGGTGGTCAACGCCTACGCGGCGGCGATGCACCGGGCCCGGAGGGCACGATGGGACTTCGAGGAGGAGAACCCGCTCCGCGACGCCCGCGGGTTCGACCTCGCCCGCGAGGCTGCCGACGCCAGCCAGCTCACTGACGAGGACATCGGCCTCGCCAACGTCATCCTCACCAACGGCGCCCGCCTCTACGTCGATCACGCCCACCCCGAGTACAGCGCCCCAGAGGTCACCAACCCGCGCGACGCCGTGCTCTGGGACAAGGCCGGCGAACGCGTCATGGCCGAAGCCGCCCGGCGCGCCGCCGAGGTCCCCGGCTCCCAGCCCATCCACCTGTACAAGAACAACACCGACAACAAGGGCGCCTCCTACGGCACCCACGAGAACTACCTGATGAAGAGGGAGACACCGTTCTCGGAGATCGTGCGCCACCTGACGCCGTTCTTCGTCTCCCGCCAGGTCGTCTGCGGCGCCGGACGCGTCGGTCTCGGCCAGGACGGCGGCGACCACGGCTTCCAGCTCAGCCAGCGCGCCGACTACTTCGAGGTCGAGGTCGGCCTGGAGACCACCCTCAAGCGGCCCATCATCAACACGCGCGACGAGCCGCACGCCGACGCCGAGCGCTACCGCCGCCTGCACGTGATCATCGGCGACGCCAACCTCTCGGAGATCTCCACCTACCTCAAGCTGGGCACCACGGCCCTCGTCCTCTCCATGATCGAGGACGGCTTCATCGCCGTCGACCTCGCCGTCGACCAGCCCGTCCGCACCCTCCACCAGGTCTCCCACGACCCCACGCTCAAGCGTCTGGTGACCCTGCGCAGTGGCCGGACACTCACCGCCGTACAGCTCCAGATGGAGTACTTCGAACTTGCCCGCAAGTACGTTGAGGACCGGTACGGAGCCGACGCCGACGAGCAGACCAAGGACGTCCTGACCCGCTGGGAGGACGTGCTCGGCCGGCTGGAGTCCGACCCGATGAGCCTGTCCCGCGAACTGGACTGGGTCGCCAAACGCGAGCTGATGGAAGGCTACCGCCGCCGCGACGGCCTGGACTGGGACGCCTCCCGCCTGCACCTGGTCGACCTCCAGTACGCCGACGTGCGCCCCGAGAAGGGCCTCTACAACCGCCTCGCCGCGCGCGGCCGCGTGCAGCGCCTGGTGGACGAGGCCGAGGTCGGCCGCGCCATGGCGCAGCCCCCGGAGGACACCCGTGCCTACTTCCGGGGCCGCTGCCTGGACAAGTACGCCGACGACGTCGCTGCCGCCTCGTGGGACTCGGTGATCTTCGATCTACCGGGCCGTGACTCCCTGCAACGGGTTCCCACGCTGGAGCCGCTGCGCGGCACCCGGGAACACGTCAAGGACCTGCTGGATCGCTGCCGTACCGCGGAAGAGCTGGTCAAGGCGCTCTCCGGCAGCTGATAGATCGGGCCGGAAAGGGCTACCCGTCCTCCTCGCGGGGAATGATCCCCTCGACCCGAGGACGGGGGGCAAAGGAAGCGCCGATGTCAGCCACTGCTTGTAGGCTCTGATCTTGTACCTCTCGCGTACACCGACCCGAGCGGGGTGAGGGAAATGGCGACCAAGGACACCGACGGCGGCCAGCAGAAGGCCACACGCCAGACCGAGGAGACCGAGGAGGAGACGCAGGACGCGCAGGTCTCCGAGGACCTCAAGGAGCGCCAGGAGGCGCTGTCCGAAGATGTGGACTCCGTCCTCGATGAAATCGACGACGTACTCGAAGAGAACGCCGAGGATTTCGTGCGAAGCTTCGTTCAGAAGGGCGGGCAGTAGAGCTACCTTCTTTTCGAAGGAATCGGGGGTATGAGTCCAGGAAATCGCGACAAGCGATGCAGCGGCTGCAAGCGCGTCATGCCGCTCGCAGCCTTCGCGGCGGACAGAAACCGCAAGGACGGTCTTCAGGTGCGGTGCCGGGAGTGCGTGGCCCGAGACGGAGCCGCGTACTCCCGGCACCGCCGTGCTGCTTTCGGTAAGCCCGTGCGCGAGAAGGTGGAGGTGCCCTCCGGGCACAGGCTCTGCCGGGGGTGCGGGGAGATCAAGCCCCATCGCGCATGGCACCGGAACGCCACAGCATCTGACGTGCTGTCGACGCGCTGCAGGGCATGCAAGGCCGTCCAGGGGCGCGCCGGTCATCTGAAGCGGCAGCACGGCATGACCACGGGAAAGCGCGACGCCCTCGTCGCCGAGCAGGTCGGCGTCTGCGCAATCTGCCTTTCTGCCGCCGCAGAACATGTGGATCACTGTCACGAGACGGGTAGGGTCCGAGGCGTACTGTGCTTCAGCTGCAACGCTGCCCTGGGGCAGTTCAAGGACCGGCCCGAGGTGATGCAGCGGGCCATCAGCTATCTGGAAGGAAACGCGTGGAAGCCGAAACTCGTGGCACCGGGCGTCTACCGGCTGCCTTCCTGACGCCGGGCTCGTCGTCGTTCATGGACTTCCTGTCGGCGCACGCGCCGGAGCAGTTGCCGGGCAGTCGTCCGCTGCCGCCGGTGGAGGGCGCCGTGCAGGCGCCGCACGGCACGACGATCGTCGCGGCGTCGTTCCCCGGCGGCGTGGTGCTGGCCGGCGACCGGCGGGCGACGATGGGCAACGTCATCGCGCAGCGGGACATCGAGAAGGTGTTCCCGGCCGACGAGTACTCGGCGGTCGGCATCGCGGGCACGGCGGGCCTGGCGGTCGAGATGGTCAAGCTGTTCCAGCTGGAGCTGGAGCACTTCGAGAAGGTCGAGGGCTCGCAGCTGTCGCTGGAGGGCAAGGCCAACCGCCTGTCCACCATGATCCGCGGCAACCTGGGCATGGCCATGCAAGGCCTCGCCGTGGTGCCGCTGTTCGCGGGGTACGACGTGGACCGCGAGAAGGGCCGCATCTTCAGCTACGACGTGACGGGCGGCCGTTCGGAGGAGACGGGCTTCACCGCCGTGGGCTCGGGCTCGGTGTTCGCGCGCGGTGCGCTGAAGAAGCTGTTCCGCGAGGACCTGACGGAGCAGCAGGCGGCCACCGCCGTCGTGCAGGCCCTGTACGACGCCGCGGACGACGATTCCGCGACCGGTGGGCCGGACCTGGCGCGGCGCATCTACCCCGTGGTCGCGGTGATCACGGAGGACGGCTACCGGCGGCTGAGCGAGGCCGAGGTGTCCGAGATCGCCCGGACGGTGCACGAGGGCCGTCTGCAGCAGCCCAACGGGCCGCAGGCCCCGGTTCTCTAGTCACTCGTCGATAAGGAAGGGACGGATAGCCGGTGTCGACGCCGTTCTATGTCTCACCCCAGCAGGCCATGGCGGACCGCGCGGAGTACGCCCGCAAGGGCATCGCGCGCGGCCGGAGCGTGGTCGTGTTGCAGTACGCCGACGGCATCGTGTTCGTCGCCGAGAACCCCTCCCGGGCGCTGCACAAGGTCAGCGAGATCTACGACCGCATCGCGTTCGCCGCGGTCGGCAAGTACAACGAGTTCGAGAATCTGCGCATCGGCGGTGTGCGGTACGCCGACCTGCGGGGTTACACCTACGACCGGGACGATGTGACGGCCCGCGGCCTGGCGAACGTCTACGCGCAGACGCTGGGCACGATCTTCTCGTCGGCGGCGGAGAAGCCGTACGAGGTAGAGCTGATCGTGGCGGAGGTGGGTGCGGAGCGTGAGGACGACCAGATCTACCGGCTGCCGCACGACGGGTCGATCGTGGACGAGCACGGTTCCGTCGCCGTTGGCGGCAACGCGGAGCAGATCGGCAGCTACCTGGAGCAGCGTCACCGGGACGACATGTCGTTGAGTGAGGCGCTGAAGCTGGCGGTGGATTCGCTGTCGCGTGACAACAACGGCGGGGAGCGGTCGTTGACCTCCGAGCAGCTGGAGGTGGCGGTGCTGGACCGTACGCGCTCCCAGCAGCGGAAGTTCAAGCGGGTTCTGGGCCGTCGGCTGGCGACGTTGCTGGACGAGACCCCGTCGTCCGCGTCGGCCGGGTCGGATGACGCGGACGCGGACGAGGAGGACGACGCCTCGGAGTGATCCACGCCTGCCGGCCTGTCGGCCCCGTCCCCCTGCGGGCGGGGCCGACAGGCGTTCTCAGGGGACGCGGGGCGGCCCGGTGGAGCCGCGGGCGACGAGTTCGACGGGGAGGACGTCGGCGTCCGGCACGCGGCTGTCCAGCACGGTGAGCAGGGCTCGCATGCCGGAGGCGCCGATGTGCTCGGCGGGCAGCCGGACGGTGGTGAGTTCCGGTTCGACGGCGGTGGCGACGGCGAGGTCGTCGAAGCCGGTGACGGAGACGTCTCCGGGGACGCGGAGGCCGAGCCGGCGGGCGGCCTTGCACGCTCCGGCGGCGAGCAGGTCGTCGTCGCAGACCAGGGCGGTGGGGGGCGTGTCGCGCCTGAGGAGCCGTTCGGCGGCGCGGAGCCCGCCGGTCACGCTCAGTTCGGCGGGTTCGGTGGCTGTCAGGGCGGCGCCGGTGCCCGTGAGGGCGTCGGCCAGGGCACGGGCGCGTACCCGGAAGGTCCAGGAGTCCACGGCGGCGGCGAGGTGGGCGATCCTGCGGTGTCCGAGGCGGAGCAGGTGGGTCGCGGTGGCGCGCATTCCGCCGGCGATGTCGAGGTTGACGGTGGCGGCGGGCCGGTCGCCGTCGGAGTCGCCGTCCGGGTCGCTGTCGAGCATCACCAGGGGGAGTCCGCCGCCGCGGAGGGCGGCGAGTGCCTCGGGGGCCATGGAGGAGGCGATGACGCCGTCCAGGGAGGCCTGGGCGGAGGCGAAGGGGTCGGGGGCGGGGCCGATGCCCTCGGGGGAGGGGTAGAGCACCATGCCGAAGTCGTGGTCGGCGGCGACGCGGGCGGCTCCGCTGTGTACGCGGGCGAAGAAGTCGCTGGTCAGGGCGGGAACGACGAGCAGGGCGGTGCGGGTGGAGCCGAGGCGCAGGCTGCGGGCGGCCAGGTTGGGGCGGTAGCCGAGTGCGCCTGCGGCGGCGCGGACGGATTCCGCGGTGCGTGCGGAGACGCGGCCGCGCCATTTCCCGCCCATCACCAGGGACACCGTCGCCTGGGAGACGCCTGCCCGGTGGGCGACGTCGCGGCTGGTGGGTGCCGTACCGCGGGGTGCGGCGGCACCGCCGTTCCGCGTCCCCCTCGTCGTCACGCGTGCTCCTCCCCTGTGGGGGTGGTGTGGACCTCGGTCAGCCGCCATGGTACGTATGACGCAGCACGTTATACGTATTACCCACGCGTCTTCCATCCGACCGAGAGGAACCGCATCGTGGCGACCGGCTACGCCGAACTCCTCCGCGCCAAGCACGCCGTGCGTCTTCTCGCCGGCACGCTGGTGGGGAGGCTTCCCAACGCCACCGCCGCCCTGGCCATCGTGCTGTTCGTCCGCGCCGAGGGCGGCAGCTACACCCTCGCCGGCGTACTGTCCGCGGTGTACGGCCTGGCCACCGCCGTCGGCCAGCCCTCGCTCGGCCGCGCCGTCGACCTGTACGGCCAGCCCCGTGTGATGTTCCCGGCCGCCGTGCTCTCCGCCCTCGGCATGGGCGTCTTCGCTCTGGCCGGCATCGCGGACCCGGTGGTCTCCTACGGTGCGGTCCTCGTCGCGGGTCTCTTCACGCCGCCGCTGGAGGGCGGCCTGCGTGCGCTGTGGCCCAGCGTGCTCAAGCGGCAGGACCGGGTGCACGCCGCCTACGCGCTGGACGCCGTCGCTCAGGAGGTGATCTTCGCCGTCGGCCCGCTGCTCGTCACCCTGCTCGTCGCCTGGTGGAACGAGGCGGCCGCCCTGCTGGTGATCAACGCGCTGGGTGTTCTCGGTGCCCTGTCGGTGGTCGTCTCGCCGCCCTCCCGCAACTGGCGCTCCGAGCCCCGGGAGGCGCACTGGCTGGGGGCGCTGCGCTCGGGCGGACTGCTCGCGCTGCTGGGGGCGTTCTTCTTCGTCGGCCTGGCGCTGGGCTCGATCGCGGTGGCCGCCGTGGCGTACGCCGACGGGTACGGCGACAGCCTGATCTCCAGCTACCTGCTGTCCGCACTCGGCGCGGGCGCCCTGGTCGGCGGCGTGCTGTACGGCGCCCGCGTCTGGCCGGGCCGCCCGGAGAACCGGCTGCAGGTGCTGGTCGCCGCGCTGGCCGCCGGGTACCTGCCGTTGCTGCTGGTGCCGGGTCCGGTGGCGATGACCGCGCTCGCAGGCCTCTCCGGCCTGTTCCTCGCCCCGGCACTGGCCTGCTCCTTCGTGGTGGTCGACCGGCACGCGCCCGCCGGCACCGTGACCGAGGCGTTCTCCTGGCTCGTCACCACCTTCGGCGTCGGCGCCGCGGCCGGTACGGCCGTGGTCGGACCGGTGCTGGAGGAGGCAGGGACGGCGGCGGGCTTCGGTGTGGCCGGCGCGGGCGGAGTCGCCGCCTTCCTGGTGCTGCTGGCCACCCGTGGTGTGCTCTCGCCCCGGACCGCTGCTCCCGGCCGTCTCCCGGATCCCGTGCCGGGCGGCGGCGCCCCGGTGAAGGCGGAGTCCCCGGCGAACGAAAATGATCGGCACGCGGCACCCGAACCCGGTTTCAGAACAGGCCATAAGGCGTAATGTTCAGTCATGGACCGCCGAATCTTCGGGCTGGAGAACGAGTACGGCGTCACGTGTACGTTCCGGGGACAGCGGCGTCTGTCCCCTGACGAAGTGGCGCGGTACCTCTTCCGCCGTGTCGTGTCATGGGGCCGGAGCAGCAACGTCTTTCTGCGCAACGGCGCCCGCCTCTACCTGGACGTGGGCTCGCACCCGGAGTACGCCACGCCGGAGTGCGACAGCGTCACCGAACTGGTCACCCACGACAAATCCGGCGAGCGCATCCTCGAAGGTCTGCTCGTCGACGCCGAACGCCGCCTGCACGAGGAGGGCATCGCCGGCGACGTCTACCTGTTCAAGAACAACACCGACTCGGCGGGGAACTCCTACGGCTGCCACGAGAACTACCTGGTGGCCCGACACGGCGAGTTCTCGCGTCTCGCCGACGTTCTCATCCCCTTCCTGGTCACCCGTCAGCTGGTGTGCGGTGCGGGCAAGGTCCTGCAGACCCCGCGCGGCGCGGTCTACTGCGTGAGCCAGCGCGCCGAGCACATCTGGGAGGGCGTCAGCTCCGCGACGACCCGCTCCCGGCCCATCATCAACACGCGCGACGAGCCGCACGCCGACGCCGAGCGCTACCGCCGCCTGCACGTCATCGTCGGCGACTCCAACATGTCGGAGACCACGACGCTGCTGAAGGTCGGCGCCACCGACCTGGTGCTGCGCATGATCGAGGCCGGCACCGTGATGCGCGACCTCACGCTGGAGAACCCGATCCGGGCGATCCGCGAGGTCAGCCACGACATCACCGGGCAGCGCAAGGTCCGGCTGGCCAGCGGCCGCGAGGCGTCCGCGCTGGAGGTGCAGCAGGAGTACTACGAGAAGGCGGAGGACTTCTGCGAGCGGCGCGGTATCCGCACCGGCATGGTCGAGCAGGTCCTGGACCTGTGGGGGCGCACACTGGAGGCCGTGCGCTCCCAGGACCTGGACAAGGTCGGCACGGAGATCGACTGGGTGATGAAGTACAAGCTCCTGGAGCGGTACCGCGCGAAGAACAACATCACCATGTCGCACCCGCGGGTCGCGCAGATAGACCTCGCATACCACGACATCCACCGCCGTCGCGGCCTGTACTACCTCCTGGAGCGCAAGGGGCAGGCCGCCCGGATCTGCGACGACCTGAAGATCTTCGAGGGCAAGTCGGTGCCGCCGCAGACGACCCGGGCGCGGCTGCGGGGCGACTTCATCCGGCGCGCCCAGGAGCAGCGCCGGGACTTCACCGTCGACTGGGTGCACCTGAAGCTCAACGATCAGGCGCAGCGCACCGTACTGTGCAAGGACCCCTTCCGTTCGGTCGACGAGCGGGTGGAGAAGCTGATCGCCGGAATGTGACGGGCTCGTGATCGTGGGTGACGCGCCGGGTGAGGGGCGTCACCCACGGCGGGCGTGATTCACCGTGTCGTGCGCCCCCGGGTGGTGCCGGCGGAGTCGTAGGCTGGGGTCTCGATGCCCGGCTCGTGCCGGGACCCCCTACCTCCAAGAGTGACCACATGACGCGCTCCACGACTGCCCGCCGCTTCGTCGCGGCCCTGGCCGTGCCCCTGCTCATCGCCTCGGCCGCCGCCTGCGGCGGTGACGACTCCGGGACGCCGGGCGCCGTGCCCGCCGTGTCCTGGGAGGACGGCAAGAAGAAGCCCGAGATCGAGGCCGGGGTCGGCGACCCGCCCGGGAAGCTCAAGGTCAAGGTCCTCGAGGAGGGCGACGGCCGCACGGTCCGGAAGGCGGACTTCATCACCGCCCACTACGCGGGGCAGACATGGAAGGGCAAGCCCTTCGACGACAGCTACCAGCGCAAGCTGCCGTCCGGTTTCCCGATCGGTACCGGCGGTGTCATCGAGGGCTGGGACAAGGGCCTCGTCGGGAAGACCGTCGGCAGCCGCGTCGAGCTGGTGATCCCGCCGGAGATGGCCTACGGCGACAATCCGCCGCAGGGCAGCGCCATCGGCAAGGGCGACACGCTGGTATTCACCATCGACATCAAGGAATCGGTGCCGATGGCGCCGAAGGGCGAGGAGGTCCCGCAGGACGACTCCGCACTGCCCACGGTCGGCACCAACACCGACGCGAAGGCGCCGAAGGTCACCATCCCCGAGGACGCTCAGGCGCCCGGCGAGCTCGTCAGCCGGCCGATCATCGAGGGCACCGGCGAGAAGGTCACGGCCAAGGACACCGTCCTGGTCAACTACCGTGCCGTGGAGTGGAACAAGCCCGAGTCGGAGATCAGCACCTGGGAGGGCAACCCTGCGGCGCAGATGCCGCGCGGCCCGCAGGAGATCCCCGTCGGCCAGATGCCGGGCTGGGAGAAGGGCCTGGTCGGCCAGACCGTCGGCAGCCGGGTGCTGATCGTGGTGCCGAAGAGCGAGTTCCCCAAGGAGCAGCAGAAGCAGGCGAACGACGTGGTGATGGTCGTGGACATCATGAAGGTCCAGTGATCACGCGTCTGCCACACTGGGACGGTTGTCAAGGACGGATTCGTTTCACAGGAGCAGTTTCGTGAGCATCGACAAGCCCGAGGTCGACTTCCCCGAGGGCGAGCCCCCCGCCGACCTGGAGATCCGGGACCTCTGGGAGGGCGACGGCCCCGAGGCCAAGGCCGGGGACAACGTCTCCGTGCACTACGTCGGCGTCTCCTTCTCCACCGGTGAGGAGTTCGACGCCAGCTGGAATCGCGGCAAGCCGCTGCAGTTCCAGCTCGGCGCCGGCCAGGTCATCGCCGGCTGGGACCGCGGCGTGCAGGGCATGAAGGTCGGCGGCCGGCGGCGGCTGACCATTCCCGCGCACCTCGCCTACGGCGACGCGGGCGCCGGCGGCGGTCGTATCAAGCCGGGCGAGACGCTGATCTTCGTCTGCGACCTGGTCGCCGTCTGAGGACACCTCTCGTACGACCCTGTGGGTCCCCGCCGCGGCGGGGGCCCACGCGGCTTCCCGCGGTCCTTCGGCTTTGGTCCCACGCCCCGAAGAGCGGTACGTTCGTAGCCTCAAGTTGCATGAGAGAGGCAAGGGTTCCATGGCGATTGCCAAGGCCGAGCGGCTGATGAACCTGGCGCTGTGCCTGCTGGGAGCCCGGCGTCCGCTGTCCAAGCGTGGACTGCGGGCGTCCATCGAGGCCTACCTCGAAGCGGCCGGCGACGACGCCTTCAACCGCATGTTCGAGCGCGACAAGGACGACCTGCGCGAGCTCGGCCTCGTCATCGACACCGTCGACAACCTCGACGGCGAGACCGGCTACCTCGCCCGCCGCGACAGCAACCGCCTGCCGCCCGTCACCCTGGACGCCGCCGAGGCCACCGCCCTCGGCCTCGCCGCCCGCGTCTGGCAGCAGGCCCGGCTCGCCGGAGCGGCCAGCGGAGCCCTGCACAAGCTTCGCGCCGCCGGCGGCATGCCGCAGGCCGACGAGGACGGCGGTTACGGCGACCTCCACCCGCACAGCACTCTCGAACCGCGCATCCCGGCCCGCGAGACCGCCTTCGAACCGCTGATGCTGGCCTGCCGCGACCGCCGCCTCGTCGTCTTCGACTACCGGCGCTCCAACGCCGCCCGGCCCGAGCGACGCAGCGTCGAACCGTGGACCCTGGAGTGCTGGCGCGGCCACTGGTACCTGGCCGGGCACGACCGGGACCGCGGCGCCGAACGTGTCTTCCGCCTCTCCCGCATCACCGGCCCCGTCCGCTCCCGGGCCGCCGCGTTCTCCGTGCCCGTCCCCGACCAGGTGACGGTGCGGGAGGCCGTGGAACGCTGGGCGGGTGAGTCCGCCACCGGCCGCGCCCGCATCCGGCTGCGCCGCGAGAGCGGCTACCCGCTGCGTGCCCGTGCGGTCGGCGAGATCAGGGAGACGGACGGCGGCTGGGACGAGCTGGAGATCCCGTACGGGCACGGACTCGACGCCTGGCTCGTCGAGTTCGGCCCGGACGTCGTCGTACTGGAGCCCGCCGAGCTGCGGGCGGACGTGGTCGACCGGCTGCGCGCCGTCGCCAAGGGCTGAGGGGAGTCGAGGAGAGACGTGGCGACCAACGCCATCGACCAGACCCGGCGGATGCTGTCGCTGGTCACCTATCTGCGGGACCGGCCCGGCGCCCGCGTCGAGGACGTCGCCCGCGCCTTCGGCATCAGCGTCGACGAGCTGATCGGCGACCTGGACGTGCTGCCCATGTGCGGCACCAGCTTCCGGGGCGGCGACCTGCTGGAGATCGACACCGACGGCGAGCGGATCTGGTGGCGCAACGCCGACGATGTCGCCGAGCCGCTGCGGATCGCCGCCGACGAGGCCACCGCGCTGCTGGTCGCGGCCCGTGCGGTCGCTACCCTCCCCGGGTTGCGGGAGAGCGACCGGGAGGCGCTGCTGCGCGCGACCGCGAAGCTGGAGGCGGCGGCGGGGGAGAGCGCTGGCGCGAGCGCCCGGCTGTCGGTCACCTTCGAGTCCGAGGGTGGTGTCTTCGCCGACGTCGACCGGGCCATCGCCGAGCGCCGCCGGGTGTGGCTGCGGTACTACTCGCCCGCCCGGGACGAGCTCACCGAGCGGGAGATCGACCCCATCCGCCTCTTCGCCGTGGGACACACCTACGTTGAGGCCTGGTGCCGCCGCAGTGAGGCCCGGCGCACCTTCCGGCTCGACCGGGTCGCGGAGATCCGGCTGCTGGACGAGGCCGCCGACCCGCCGCCGATCACCCCCCGCGACCTGTCCGAGGGCTTGGTGCAGCCCGCCCCGGACGACCCGGAGGTCGTCGTCGAGGTTTCGCCCGGCGGCCGCTGGGTCGCCGAGTACTACCCGCACGACAGCGCCGAGGAGCTGCCCGACGGCGGCCTGCGGATCACCCTGCGCACCCCCGACCCCGCCTCGCTGCGGAGGCTGGCCCTGCGGCTCGGGCCGGACGGCCGCATCACCGCGCCGCGCGAGCTGGCCGAGAGCGCTCGGGAGGCCGCCCGCGCCGCGCTCGCGGCCTACGGCGAGTGACGCGGCACCGACCGGACGGACTAGGCTCGCCCGCATGCTGTGGCCGATGCTCTTCCTCGCGCTCGCCTTCGCCGGGACCGCCGTCCTGGGCGTCCTCGCCGTCCGCGTCGGCCTGGAGGTGCGGCGGTTCGCCCAGGCCGTCGGAGACGGCTCCGAGCGCATCGCCCGGGCCGCCGACGACCTGGAGCACGCGGCGGCCTCCTGCGGCCGGGGTCTTCGGCGGTAGGCTTGGTAGCTGCTGCCGCTCCGGTCGCGGCCCGGAAGGTGGAGGATGCACGGGCATTGCCCCGTGTTCACTCCTCAGGGTTACGATCGTGCGCAGCAGACCAGCCAGTCCGACGCATACGGCAGGCAACAGGACACACGCTGTCCCCGCGAGAAGGTAGTGAGACATGCCCAACCTGAGGCCCATGGAGATCGTGCTGATCGTACTGGTCATCCTGCTGCTGTTCGGGGCCAAGAAGCTTCCGGACATGGCCCGGTCCCTCGGCAAGTCGGCCCGCATCCTCAAGAGTGAGGCCAAGGCCATGAAGAAGGACGGCGGCGACGGCGGCGGTGACGGCGACAAGGACGGCAACGCCGAGGCGCAGCAGCCCGCGCCCAAGACGATCCAGGCGGCACCCGGCGACGTCAGCAGCTCGCGCCCGGTGAACGAGCAGGCCAAGCAGTCCCAGCAGAACTGACCCCCGGCAGCCTGCACGGTCGTCCGTGCGGCACAACTGACTGACGAGGACACGGGTTGCTCAAGTCCGCCCGCAAGCAGGGTAATCAGCCGAAGGATCCCGAGGGGCGGATGCCCCTCGTGGAGCATCTGCGGGAGCTGCGGAACCGCCTGATGAAGGCGGTCCTGGCGATCCTGGCCGTGACCGTCCTCGGCATGGTCTTCTACGAGCAGGTCGCGGACTTCCTCACCGAGCCGATGCTGGACCGCATCGGCTGTGAGGACGGTTTCGGCGCGTCGGCGACTCGTGAGGCCTGCGCGAACCTCACGATCAACGGCCTGGTCGGACCCTTCACGGTCATGCTGAAGATCGCCCTGACCGTCGGCGTCGTCCTCGCCTCGCCGGTCTGGCTCTACCAGTTCTGGGGCTTTCTGGCGCCCGGCCTCCACCGTCACGAGAAGAAGTACGCCGGAGCCTTCGTCTGCACCGGCGTCCCCCTCTTCCTGGCGGGCGCCTACGTCGCCTACCTGATCCTGCCCACCGCGGCCGAAGCGCTCATCGGATTCACGCCCCAAGGCGCGAACAACCTCATCGACCTGGGGGAGTTCGTCGACATCATCGCGCGTCTGGTGCTCGTCTTCGGCCTCGCCTTCGAGCTGCCCCTCGTCCTGGTCATGATGAACATGGGTGGGCTCGTCACGGGCCGGCAAATGCTCGGCTGGTGGCGCATCATGGTCGTCTGCATCACGGTCTTCTCCGCCGTCGCCACCCCGACCGGCGACCCGCTCACCATGGGGGCACTCGCCGCGCCGATCGTGCTGCTCTACTTCGGCGCCGTCGGTGTCGCCCTGCTCAACGACCGGCGGCGCGAGCGGAACGATCCGTACCGTGGCCTGGACGACGACGAGGCGTCGGAGCTGGACCACGCGCCGGAGCCGGTCGCCGCCGCAGCACCGTTGCGCGACGACACTCCGGATGCGGGCGACGACCGCCGTCCCGACGGTTACGGCGACGCCACCTGACGCGCTAGTGTCCGGCGGGTGACCAGCGAGATCACCCTCCTCGTGAACCCGACCGCCGGACGCGGCCGCGGAGCGCAGGCCGCGCAGCCCGCTGCCGACGCGCTGCGCGGCGCCGGCTTCTCCGTCCGCACCGTCGTCGGCGTCGACGCCCCCGACGCGCTGCGCCGCGCCCGGGAGGCCGTCGCCGAGGGGACGGGCGCCCTCATCGCCGTCGGCGGCGACGGCATGGCCAACCTCGCGCTCCAGGCCGTCGCGGGCACCGACACGCCGCTGGGGGTGGTCGCCGTGGGCACCGGCAACGACTTCGCCCGCGCCACCGGCCTGCCCGTGCGGGACCCGGACGCGGCCGGTCGCCTCTTCGCCGACGCCCTCAAGGCGGGCCGGACCCGGCCTGTCGACCTGGGCCGGGTCACCTGCGCCGACGGTACGGAACGCCTGTTCGGATGCGTGCTTGCCTCCGGGTTCGACTCCCGCGTCAACGACCGGGCGAACCGGATGCGGTGGCCCACCGGACCCCGCCGCTACGACCTGGCTATGCTCGCCGAACTCGCCGCGCTCCGTCCCGTCCGCTACCGGCTCACCCTCGACGACGGCCCGCCGCAGGAGGTCGCCGCCACCCTGGTCGCCGTGGGCAACGGGCCCAGCTACGGCGGCGGCATGCGGATCTGCGCCGACGCCGCGCTCGACGACGGCCTCCTCGACGTCACCGTGGTGGGGGAGTGCAGCCGCACCACCCTGCTCCGGGTCTTCCCCCGTGTCTACAAGGGCACCCACCTGAGCCACCCCTCGGTCACCGTCCACCGGGTGCGCTCCCTCACCCTGGAGGCCGAGGGCGTCACAGGGTACGCCGACGGGGAGCCCGCGGGCGCGCTGCCGCTCACGGTCCAGAGCATGCCCAGCGCCGCGCGCCTCCTGCTGCCGCAATAGATCGATCGCTGTCGGGGGTGGCCGGTAGGCTCGGGAGCACGATGACCGAGGATCTGTCCCCCGCAGAGCGGTACGCCGCGGCCCGCAAGCGGGCCGAGGAGCAAGCCACCGCTCTCGCCCCGTTCCGTGACCTGTACGACTTCGGACTGGACGACTTCCAGATCGAGGCGTGCCAAGCCCTCGAAGCCGGCAAGGGAGTGCTGGTCGCGGCGCCGACCGGCTCCGGCAAGACGATCGTCGGCGAGTTCGCCGTCCACCTGGCCCTCACGCAGGGCCGCAAGTGCTTCTACACCACGCCGATCAAGGCGCTGTCCAACCAGAAGTACAACGATCTCGCCGCGCGCTACGGGCCGGAGCAGGTCGGCCTGCTCACCGGCGACAACAGCGTCAACGGCGACGCACCCGTGATCGTGATGACCACCGAGGTCCTGCGCAACATGCTCTACGCGGGCTCGCGCGCCCTGCTCGGCCTCGGCTACGTCGTGATGGACGAGGTCCACTACCTCTCCGACCGCTTCCGCGGCGCCGTGTGGGAGGAAGTGATCATTCACCTGCCCGAGTCGGTGACACTGGTGTCGCTCTCCGCGACGGTGTCGAACGCCGAGGAGTTCGGCGACTGGCTGGACACCGTGCGCGGCGACACCCGGGTGATCGTCTCCGAGCACCGCCCCGTCCCGCTGTGGCAGCACGTCCTCGCCGGGCGGAAGATGTACGACCTGTTCGAGGAGAAGGGCGACCGCAAGGAGGTCAACCCGGACCTGGTGCGGATGGCGCGGATGGAGAACAGCCGCCCCCTCTCCAACCGCGACCGCCGCCGCAACGGCCGTCCCAAGCGGGAGGCCGACCGGGAGCGCGAGCGGCGGCAGCGTGCCCGGATCTGGACGCCGAGCCGGCCCGAGGTCATCGACCGCCTCGACGCACAGGGCCTCCTCCCGGCGATCACGTTCATCTTCAGCCGGGCCGGCTGCCAGGCCGCCGTCCAGCAGTGCCTCGCGGCCGGGCTCCGGCTCAACGGTCCGGCCGAGCGCACCCGGGTCCGGGAACTCGTCGAGGAGCGCACTGCGGACATCCCCGACGAGGACCTGCACGTCCTGGGCTACTTCGAGTGGCTGGAGGGCCTGGAACGCGGCGTCGCCGCCCACCACGCGGGCATGCTGCCGACCTTCAAGGAGGTCGTCGAGGAACTGTTCGTCCGCGGGCTGGTGAAGGCCGTCTTCGCCACCGAGACCCTGGCGCTGGGCATCAACATGCCGGCCCGGTCGGTGGTGCTGGAGAAGCTGGTCAAGTGGAACGGTGAGCAGCACGCCGACATCACCCCCGGCGAGTTCACCCAGCTCACCGGACGTGCGGGTCGGCGCGGCATCGACGTGGAGGGGCACGCCGTGGTGCTGTGGCAGCGCGGCATGGACCCCGGCGCCCTGGCAGGGCTCGCGGGCGCGCGCACGTACCCGCTGCGGTCGTCGTTCAAGCCGTCCTACAACATGGCGGTCAACCTGGTCTCGCAGTTCGGCCGGCACCGCTCCCGGGAACTGCTCGAGACCTCCTTCGCCCAGTTCCAGGCGGACCGCTCCGTCGTCGGCATCTCCCGCCAGGTGCAGCGCAACGAGGAGGGCCTGGAGGGCTACCGCGCCTCGATGACCTGCCACCTCGGCGACTTCGACGAGTACGCGCGGCTGCGCCGCGAGCTGAAGGACCGCGAGACGGAGCTGGCCAAGCAGGGCGCCGCGCAGCGCCGCGCCCAGGCCGCGGCCGCTCTGGAGAAGCTGAAGGCCGGGGACATCATCCACGTGCCCACCGGCAAGTTCGCCGGCCTCGCGCTGGTGCTGGACCCGGGCACGGGCGCCGGGCGAAGCCCCGGCCACCGGCGCGGCTTCGAGCAGTACGACGGGCCCCGCCCGCTGGTGCTCACCGCGCAGCGGCAGGTCAAACGACTGGCCGCGCTCGACTTCCCGGTCCCCGTGGAGCCGCTGGAACGGATGCGGGTGCCGAAGTCGTTCAACGCGCGCAGCCCGCAGTCGCGGCGCGACCTGGCGTCCGCGCTGCGCACCAAGGCCGGCCACTACGAGCCGCAGCGGCACCGTCGTCAGCGCTCGGGGGCGGCCGACGACGAGCAGATCGCCCGGCTGCGGGCCGACCTGCGCCGCCACCCCTGCCACGGATGCGACGAGCGCGAGGACCACGCCCGGTGGGCGGAGCGGTACCACCGGCTGCGCCGCGACACCCGCCAGCTCGAGCGGCGCATCGAGGGGCGCACGAACACCATCGCCCGCACCTTCGACCGGGTCTACGCCCTGCTGTCGGAGCTGGACTACCTGCACGGCGACCAGGTCACCGACGACGGGAGGCGGCTGGCCCGGCTGTACGGCGAGCTGGACCTGCTGGCCTCGGAGTGCCTGCGCGAGGGCGTGTGGGAGGGCCTGCCACCCGCCGAGCTCGCCGCCTGCGTGTCCGCCCTGGTGTACGAGTCGCGGGCGGCCGACGACGCCATGCCGCCACAGCTGCCGGGCGGCGGCCGGGTGAAGGCCGCACTGGGCGAGATGGTACGCATCTGGGGTCGGCTCGACGCGCTGGAGGAGCAGCACGGCGTCAGCGCGACCGAGGGCGTCGGCCAGCGCGAACCGGACCTGGGCTTCGCGTGGGCGGCCCACCAATGGGCGGACGGGCACGGTCTGGACGCGGTGCTGCGCGAGACCGACATGCCCGCAGGCGACTTCGTGCGCTGGTGCAAGCAGGTCCTCGACGTCCTCGGGCAGCTCGCCGCGGCGGCGCCCGAGGGCGGCACGGTGGCGAAGAACGCGCGGCGCGCGATCGAGGCCATGCTGCGCGGCGTCGTCGCGTACACGTCCGTCGGCTGACGTTTCACGTCCGTTCGACCACCGGCCCGGCAGGCGCGGTTGACCGCCCGCCGGGCCGGCGGCATGTTGTCTTCGTCCCGTCCGTCCCGCTCCCACCGGAGGCGAGCAGTGCGCAGACACCCCGTCAGGAACGTGCCCGGGAACAGGTTCCGCCGATGGCTCGCCGCCGCGGTCGCCGTCGCCGCCGTGGCGACGCTCACCTCGGCGGCGCAGGCACGCCCCGACGACGACCGGCACGGGCACGACCTGCGGCTCAATCAGATTCAGACCATGGCCACGCACAACAGCTACCACCGTGAGGTGTCGTTCGCCGAGCAGAAGGTCATGGAGGCGAACGACCCGAACTTCCGCACGCTGCTCTACAGCCACGCCTCGCTGCCGCAGCAGTTCGCCCGCCAACGGGTGCGCGGCATCGAGCTCGACGTCTTCCCCGACCCGGAGGGCGGCCTGTACGCGGACCCGCTGATCCGCAAGGCCGCCGGTCTGCCGCTGCCGGAGGATCCGGCCTGGCACGAGCCCGGCTTCAAGGTCCTGCACTGGGCGGACTTCGACTACCGCACCTCGTGCATCACCCTCACCGGCTGCCTCACGCAGGTGAAGGAGTGGTCGCAGCGCCACCCGCAGCACGTCACCGTCCCGGTTCTCCTGGAGCTGAAGCAGACCGACCCGCGGCTGGAGGAACGCGGCGGAGCGGTCAGTCCGCCGTGGGACACGGCCATGCTCGACGCGCTGGACGCCGCGATCCGCCGGGTCTTCCCCGACCGCACTACCGTGACCCCCGACGACGTCCGGCACCGCGGCGAGACCCTGGAGGAGTCCGTCCTCACGCAGGGCTGGCCCCGGCTGTCCGCGGTGCGCGGCAAGGTGATGTTCCTGATGGACAACGACGACCAGGAGCTCCAGGACGCCTACCGGGCGGGTGGGCGCGAGAGCCTCCAGGGCCGGGTGCTGTTCACCGACTCCGAACCGGGGCGGGCGGACGCCGCGTTCATGAAGGTCAACGACCCGACCGGGGGCAACAAGGCCGTCATCCGCGACCTGGTGCGGCGGGGCTACTTCGTGCGGACCCGCTCGGACGTGCCGCTCGACCAGGCGACCAGCGGAGAGGACGGCATGCTGCGGGACGCCCTGTCCTCCGGGGCGCAGATGGTCAGCACGGACTTCCCCGTGCCCGGGCTCGCCGCGCGCTACGGCTCCGACTACGTCGCCGAACTTCCGCGCGGGGAGGGCCCGGTGCGCTGCAACCCGGTCACGGTACGGACGTGGCAGTGCCCGCGCGGGCCGCTGGAACCGTGACCGGCCCGCCCCTCACCGCTGGAGCGCGTACAGCACTCGGTTGAGTGAACTGCGCAGCCCCCAGCGCTCGTCCAGGGCGAGCAGTGCCGTCGCGTCGTGCGGCTCGTCCGGCAGGGTGGCGTCGAAGCCGCGCAGCGGCACGTCGTCCGCGACCCGGACCACCTTCGGCGCCACCGCCAGATACGGCGCGGCCTCCTGGAGTCTGCGGCGCTGCGCCGGGGTGATCTTCGACTTCGGGTCCGCGGCGGCGGCCTCGATGCCGGCCAGGTCGCCGTAGGCCGTCAGCAGCTTCGCGGCGGTCTTCTCCCCGATGCCGGGCACTCCGGGAAGGCCGTCGCTCGGGTCCCCGCGCAGCGTCGCCAGGGCGGCGTACCCCGGTCCGTCCACGCCGTACTTCTCCCGCAGGGCCGCCTCGTCGAACGCGGCGAGGTTGCCCATGCCCTTGACCGGGTAGAGCACGCGCACCCCGCGCGCGTCGTCGATCAGCTGGAAGAGGTCGCGGTCGCCGGTGACGATGTCCACTGGCCCGGCGGCGCGGGCGGTCAGGGTGCCGATCACGTCGTCCGCCTCGTACCCGTCCGCGCCGATCCGGGCGATGCCCAGCGCGTCCAGCACGTCGTCGATCACCGGGACCTGCGGGGAGAGGGTGTCCGGCACTTGCTCGGTGTCGGGGCTGCCCGCCTCCGTCTCCTCCAGGACGCGGTGCGCCTTGTAGGAGGGGATGAGGTCCACCCGCCACTGCGGGCGCCAGTCGAAGTCCATGCAGGCGACCAGTTCGTCCGGCCGGTGGTCCTGCACCAGCCGGGCGATGAAGTCCAGCAGACCGCGCACCGCGTTCACCGGCGTGCCGTCCGGGGCGCGGACCGAGTCCGGAACCCCGAAGTAGGCCCGGAAGTACAGCGAAGCGGTGTCGAGGAGCATCAGCCGTGGTGTGGTCACGTCCCGATGATGCCGCATGCCTCCGACAACGGGGCGGACCCGCACCCTCGGCTACCGTGCCTTCATGACTCCCCCCGCCGCCGTACGGCGCGTCGTCTCGCTGGTCCCCTCGCTGACGGAGGCGGTGGCGGTGTCCGGCCCGGACCTGCTGGTCGGCGCCACCGACTGGTGCGCTCACCCCGCCGGGCTGGATGTCGCGCGGGTGCGCGGCACCAAGAACCCGGACCTGGAGCGGATCGCCGCGCTGGAACCCGACCTGGTGCTGGCCAACGAGGAGGAGAACCGCCCCGCCGACCTCGAGGCGCTGCGGGCCGCCGGGATCGCCGTGCTGGTCACCGAGGTCCGGAGCGTGCCGGAGGCGTTCGGTGAACTGCACCGCGCCCTGGTCGACGGCTGCGGCCTGCCCCGTCCCGCGTGGCTGGACGAGGCGGAGGCGGCGTGGGCGGACGTGCGCGCCGAGTTCGACGCGGTGGCGGTGGTGCCCGTGTGGCGCCGGCCGTGGATGGTGCTGGGCCGGGACACCTTCGCCGGGGCGGTCCTCGCGCACCTCGGGGTACGCAACCGCTACGCCCGCCACCCCGAGCGCTACCCGCGGGTCCCGCTGCCCGAGCTGGCCGACCCCCGGGCCGCCGACCTCGTCGTGCTGCCCGACGAGCCGTACGCGTTCGCCGCCGACGACGGGCCGGAGGCCTTCCCCGGGCTGCCCGCGGCGCTGGTCGACGGACGGTATCTCACCTGGTACGGACCGTCGCTGACCGAGGCGCCCGAAGTGCTGGCCGGCGCCGTGCGCGAGGCCCTTGGCTGACGGAGTGCGGGGCCGGACCGTCGCCCCCGCACGCACCGCGCGCCGGCGGGGCCCGGCAGCGCGGCCGTCAGCGCTGCGTCTGCCGCTCGGGCCGGTCCCGCCACGCGAGCCCGGCCTGCCGTTCCTGCCGGCAGGCGGCCTCCTTCACCAGGGCCCGCATCACCCGCAGGTCGGTCCCTGCCGCTTCCGGGTGCCACTGCACGCCCAGAGTCCAGGCGGGGGCGCCGGGCATCTCCACCGCCTCCACGGTGCCGTCCTCGGCGTGTGCGCATGCCACGAGGCCGGAGCCGAGCCGCCGTACCGCCTGGTGGTGGTAGGTGGGCACGACGACCGGGCCCTCCAGGGCGCGGGCGAGCCGGGTGCTGGCAACGGGCGTGACGGCGTGCGTGCCGAACACCCCCGGCTCCCCGGCGTGACCGTCCAGGTGCTGGACGAGAGTGCCCCCGCAGGCGACGTTGAGCAGTTGCATGCCCCGGCAGATGCCGAGCAGGGGTACCCCGCACTCCAGCGCGGCGTCGATCAGCGCCAGCTCCCACGCGTCGCGCTCCCGGGCCGGGGGACCGGTCCGCGGGTCGGGCTCCGCGCCGTACCGGAGGGGCTCGACGTCGGGGCCGCCCGCGACGACCAGGCCGTCCAGACGGGCCACGGCGGCGTCGGCCGCGTGCGGGCCGGAGTCCGGGGGGAGCAGCGCGGCCAGTCCGCCGGCGGCCTGCACCAGCTGGTGGTACCCGGCCGGCAGCAGGGCGGCGGGCAGCTGCCACACACCCCACCGTGCTTCCGGTTCCAGGTAGGTGCTCACACCGATCAGCGGAGGTGCCATGTGTCCGACTATCCCTTTTCCAGCTCGGCCTCTGCTTCGGCCAGGGCGGCGAACTCCTCCTCGGGCGCGCCCGCCACCAGCCGGTGCCGACTGTAGAAGGCGAAGTAGCCCACCGCCACGACGTACAGGATCAGTGCGATCCCCGCGGCCGTCGGGTCGACGAGGAACGTTGCCACCACCGCGGAGCACGCCAGCACGAAGGCGACCGAGGAGGTCCACACGCCGCCCGGCGTGCGGTACGGCCGGTGCAGGCCCGGCTCCCGGCGGCGCAGCACGATGTGCGAGAGCGACATCAGCACGTAGGAGACCGCCGCGCCGAACACGGCGATGTTCAGCATGCGCGCCCCGTCGCCGGTGGCCGCCGCCAGCCCGAAGCCGATGGCCGCGGGCACGATGAGGCCCAGGTAGGGGGCCTTGCGGCGGCTGGTCAATGACAGGAAGCGGGGCAGGTAGCCCGCCCGGGACAGGGCGAACAGCTGCCGCGAGCCGGCGTAGATCAGCGAGAAGAACGACGCCACCAGGCCCGCCAGGCCCGCGTAGTTGACGATCCGGCTGAGCGTCGTGGGGTCGCCGCCGGTCGCCGTCTCCAGCGCCGCGACCAGCGGGTTGTCGGCGTCCTTGATGGCCTCCGACCCCGCCGCCCCGGCGGCGGGCAGCAGCGTGAGCAGCGCCAGCAGCACCAGGATGCCGATGGCAGCCGCCATCGCCCGCGGCAGCGTCCGCTCCGGGTCCTTCGCCTCCTCCGCCGCCAGCGGCACACCCTCCACGCCCAGGAAGAACCACATGCCGAACGGGAACGCCGCCCAGATGCCGAGCAGCCCGTACGGCAGCCACGACCCGGAGCCGAAGGCGGAGGAGTCCACGGCTATGTCGTTCAGCGACCCGCCGTCGAAGTGGGTGAGCGCCCCGACGCAGAACACCAGCAGCGCGGCGACCGCGATGCCCGTGACCACGAAGCTGAACCGCAGCGCCTCGCCCACGCCCCACAGGTGCACGCCCGTGAACAGCACGAAGCACGCCAGGTACACCGGCCAGCCCGACTCCAGGCCGAACAGACCCAGGGACTCGACGTAGCCGCCGATGAACACCGAGATGGCGGCCGGCGCCAGGACGTACTCGATGAGGATGGCCGTGCCGGTCAGGAACCCGCCCCAGGTGCCCAGGGCCCGGCGGGCGAAGCCGTAACCGCCCCCGGCGGTGGGCAGGATCGAGGACAGCTCGGCCAGCGAGAACACCATGCAGGCGTACATCAGGCCCATCAGCACGGTGGCGACGGCGAGTCCGCCGAAGCCGCCCTCGGCCAGGCCGAAGTTCCAGCCGGCGTAGTCACCGGAGACCACGTAGGCCACGCCCAGCCCGGTGAGCAGCAGCCATCCTGCACTGCCCCGGCGCAGGGTGCGGCGTTGCAGATACGCCCTCTCGGAGGCCGGCGCGGGGGAGCCGGCGCCCCGGCCGCGCAGTCCGGTGTCCTCGGCCATGAGCATCTCCCGCGTGCGTACGACGTCATTGGTGTGACCCCATACCATTGCGCCGTCCCGGTCCCCGCGCAAGACCCGTGACGCAACACCTGCCACAGTCCGGCTCGCCGAACGGCTCGCGGCTGCCGCCTCGGGCTGCTACAGCAGGAATCCGCGGAGCAGGGCGGCGGTGCCGGCGCAGTGCTCGCGGGCGACGGCGCGGGCGGCCTCCGGGTCGCCCGCGGCGACCGCCTCGACCAGCGCGGTGTGCTGCTGCTGGGCGTGCTCCAGGTTGCGCACCAGCAGCGGGATGCGGCCCAGCAGGTCGTTGAGCGTGGCGCGGGCCGCCGCGTACTGCGCGGTCAGGGTGGCCGAGCCGGCGAGTTCGACCAGGGTGAGGTGCAGCAGGGTGTCCTGCCGCCGGTAGTCGCCGAGTGCGGCGTCCCGGGTGGCGTTCAGCGCCGCCCGGAGCCGTCGTTCGTCCTCGCCGGTCAGCCCCCGTGCGGCGACCAGCTCGGCGGCGCCCGCCTCCAGGACCTCCCGGAACCGCAGCGCGTCCTCCAGGCCCGCCGCGTCCAGCGCGGCCGGCGGTCCGCCGCCCTCCGGCGGCTCGCAGACGAACGTGCCGCCGTACCGTCCGCGGCGGCTCTCCACCAGGCCCTCGTCGGTGAGTACGCGCAGCGCCTCGCGCAGCGTCACCCGGCTCACCCCCAGTCGTTCGGCGAGTTCGCGTTCGGCCGGGAGCCGCCCACCGGCGGGAATCAGGCCGAGCCGCAGGACCTGGAGTATCTGCTCCAGCGCCTCCTCGAAGCCGTTGCCCGCCCGCACAGGGCGCAGTACCGGCGCCAGTGGATCTCCCGTGCGCGCGATTCCGGCGCCCGGCCCGCTCACCGAATCCTTCATCGTCCCCACTTCCCCAGCAATGGTCTCGTGTCCTACCTTAAGAAGCCCGGACGACCCAGGCGAGACGGCAGGAGGCCCTACCGTGGCAGACCCCACGCCCCCGCTCTCCGTGGACGAGCTGCGATGGCTCGTCCAGGAGGGCCGGATCGACACCGTGGTCCTCGCCTTCACTGACATGCAGGGAAGACTCCAGGGCAAGCGCTTCGCCGCAGGCTTCTTCCTCGACGAGGTGCTCGACCACGGCACCGAGGGCTGCAACTACCTGCTGGCCGTGGACGCCGAAATGAACACTGTCGACGGCTTCGAGATGTCCTCCTGGGAGCGCGGCTACGGCGACTTCGCCATGCACGGCGACCACGGCACCCTGCGCCGCGTCCCTTGGAACCCCGGCACCGCCATGATCACCGCCGACCTGGCCTGGCACGACGGCGCCCCCGTGACCGCCTCGCCGCGGCAGATCCTGCGCCGTCAGCTCGACCGGCTCGCCGAACGCGGCTGGACCGCGCACGTCGGCACCGAGCTGGAGTTCATGGTCTTCCAGGACACCTACGAGGAAGCCTGGAACAGCGCCTACCGCGGCCTGACCCCTGCCAACCAGTACAACGTGGACTACTCCGTGCTCGGCACCGGACGGGTGGAGCCGCTGCTGCGCCGCATCCGCAACGAGATGGGCGCGGCCGGCATGACCGTCGAGTCCGCCAAGGGCGAGTGCAACCTCGGCCAGCACGAGATCGCCTTCCGCTACACCGACGCCCTCACCACCTGCGACCAGCACGTCGTGTACAAGACCGGAGCCAAGGAGATCGCCGCCCAGGAGGGCCGGGCGCTCACCTTCATGGCCAAGTACGACGAGCGGGAGGGCAACTCCTGCCACATCCACCTGTCCCTGCGGGAGGCCGACGGCTCTCCGGTACTCGCTGACGACGACCGGCCCGACGGCATGTCCGAGGTGATGCGGCGCTTCCTCGCGGGCCAGCTCGCGGCACTGCGCGAGTTCACCTTCCTCTACGCCCCCAACATCAACTCCTACAAGCGCTTCCAGCCCGGCTCCTTCGCCCCCACCGCCGTCGCCTGGGGCCCGGACAACCGCACCTGCGCCTACCGGGTCGTCGGCCACGGCGGCTCGCACCGCATGGAGAACCGGGTGCCCGGCGGTGACGTCAACCCCTACCTGGCCGTCGCCGGGATGATCGCCGCCGGACTGCACGGGGTGGAAGAGGGCCTCGAACTCGCCCCCGCCTGCACCGGGAACGCCTACACCGGGGACGCCGACCACGTGCCCGCGACCCTCCGCGAAGCCGCCGGACTGTGGGAGGGCAGCGCCCTCGCCCGTGACGCCTTCGGCGACGACGTCGTCCGGCACTACGCCAACGCGGCCCGCGTCGAACTCCAGGCGTACGACGCAGCCGTGACCGACTGGGAACGCTTCCGCTCCTTCGAACGCATGTGAGGCACCACTTGCAGCCGAACGACCAGGACGACCGCCGGGCCGGCCGGCCCGCGGCCGCCGAACACCACGTCCTCGACCCGGCGACCGGGGAACGCGTCGCGACGGTCCCCGCGACCACGGAGACCGGAATCAACGAGGCGGTGCGGCGCGCGAGGGCCGCCCAGTGCCGCTGGGTGGCCCTCGCCCCCGCCGACCGCGCCCGCCTGCTGCGCCGCTTCGCCGCGGTGGTCGACCAGCACCTCGAGGAGCTGGCGCGCCTGGAGGTGCGCGAGGCCGGGCACCCAGTGGGCAACGCCCGCTGGGAGGCGGGCAACGTACGCGATCTCCTCGACTACGCGGCGGGCGGCGTGGAGCGCCTGACCGGCAGTCAGATCCCGGTCGACGGCGGCGTGAACGTCACCTTCGCCGAACCCCTCGGCGTCGTCGCCGTCATCGCCCCGTGGAACTTCCCCATGCCCGTCGCTGCCTGGGGCACCGCCCCCGCCCTGGCCGCCGGGAACGCCGTCCTCCTCAAACCTGCCGAGGCGACGCCGCTCACCGCTCTCCGCCTGGCCGAACTCGCCCTGGAGGCTGGGCTGCCCGAGCACCTTTTCCAGGTCGTCCCCGGTGCGGGCGAGGTCGCCGGAGCGGCGCTGGTGCGCCACCGGGACGTCGCCAAGGTCGTCTTCACCGGCTCCATCGAGGTCGGCAGGAGTGTGATGGCCGCGTGCGCGGCCCAGGTCAAACCGGTGACCCTGGAGCTCGGGGGCAAGAGCCCCAACATCGTCTTCGCCGACGCGGATGTCGAACGCGCCGCCTCCGCCGCCCCCGGCTCGTTCCTGGACAACACCGGCCAGGACTGCTGTGCCCGCAGCCGCATCCTCGTCCAGCGCAGCGTCTACGACCGCTTCCTCGAACTCCTCGAGCCCGAGGTGAAGGGCTTCACTGTCGGCGACCCCGCCGACCCCGCCACACAGATGGGCCCGCTGATCTCCGCGGCGCAACGCGACCGCGTCGCCTCCTACGTCCCGCGCGACGCGCCCGCCCTCATCCGCGGCGAGGCCCCCGAAGGCCCCGGATTCTGGTACCCGGCGACCGTGCTGGAGGCCGGCGAGACCGACCGGACCGCGACCGAGGAGATCTTCGGACCGGTCGCCGTAGTGCTGCCCTTCGACGACGAGGCGGACGCGATCCGGCTCGCCAACGCCACGCCGTACGGCCTGTCCGGCTCGGTGTGGACCCGCGACCTCGGGCGCGCGCTGCGCGTCTCGCGCGGCGTCGCCGCCGGGAACCTCTCGGTCAACTCGCACAGCAGCGTGCGCTACTCCACCCCCTTCGGCGGCTACCGGCTCTCCGGGCTCGGCCGCGAACTCGGCCCCGGCGCGCTGGAGGCCTTCACCGAGACCAAGAACGTCTTCCTGAACACCGAGGAGCTCACGTGACCGAAGCCACGACCCCCGCCGGCACCGCGCAGGCGCCCGTCTGCCGCAGGCTGGTCGGCCGCACCGCCGTCGTCACCGGAGCGGGCAGCGGCATCGGACTCGCCGCGGTGCGCCGACTGGCCTCCGAGGGCGCGCACGTGGTGTGCGCCGACCTGGACTCCGAACGCGGCAGGGCCGCCGCCGAGGAGACCGGCGGGCTCTTCGTCGAGACGGACGTCACCGACGAGGCCGCCGTCGAGGCGCTGTTCGCCGCCGCGTACGAGCGGTACGGCTCGGTCGACGTGGCCTTCAACAACGCGGGCATCTCGCCGCCGGACGACGACTCCATCCTCACCACCGGCCTCGACGCCTGGCAGCGGGTGCAGCAGACCAACCTCACCTCCGTCTACCTGTGCTGCCGCGCGGCGCTGCCCTACATGCGGCGGCAGGGACGCGGGTCGATCATCAACACCGCGTCGTTCGTCGCCGTGATGGGCGCCGCCACCTCGCAGATCAGCTACACCGCGTCCAAGGGCGGCGTGCTGGCCATGTCCCGGGAACTGGGCGTGCAGTTCGCCCGGGAGGGCATCCGGGTCAACGCGCTGTGCCCCGGGCCCGTCAACACCCCGCTGCTGCGCGAGCTGTTCGCGAAGGACCCGGAGCGGGCGCAGCGCCGACTGGTGCACGTGCCCGTGGGACGGTTCGCCGAGACCGAGGAGATCGCCGCCGCGGTGGCCTTCCTCGCCAGCGACGACTCCTCGTTCGTCAACGCCACCGACTTCCTCGTCGACGGCGGGATCTCCGGCGCGTATGTGACACCGTTGTGACGGCACCGGTACCGCACGGCGGTTCGGTTCGCACAGGTGTTGCCCTAGTGTGCTGAGGGTGAGCACGACGACTCCGCCCGGCTGGTACCCAGACCCAGGGCACACAGGTTTCGGCCCCGCCCCGGAGCGCTGGTGGGACGGCGCGACGTGGACGGAACACCGCCGCGCCGCCTCCGCCGGCCCCGTGCCGCCCGGATACCCGCCGCAGGGCGGCTCCGCGCAACAGCACGGCGCCCCCGGGGGTTTCCCGCCGCCGTACCCCCGGGGCAAGCCCAAGGGGCCTCTGGCGGCGGGCATCGTCGCGGCCGTCGCCGTGGTCCTGGCGATCGTCGTGGGCGCTGTGCTCGTCGGCGGGGACGAGGGCGGGCGTGCCGCCGGTCCCGCGCCGTCCGCGTCCACCGGGCCCCCGGCGACTGAGGAGAGCACCGGACCGGACGACGACGGGTCCACGCCGGCACCGGGTGAGGAGCGCCTGCCGCTCGCGAGCGGCGTCAAGCTGCCGCTGCCGTCCGGCTGGACCCGGGTCGACGGCACCTACGGCGCCGCCGTCAACACCACCTCCTACAGCTGCCCGCTGAAGCGGGAGCGCTGCGTACGGGCCGGTGCGGCCGTGTACGTCACCCCGGAGGACGGCGACCCGGAGACCGTCGCCAAGGCCGACATCGAGGCCAACGCCGACTCCTCCTACGGCGCGGACTACTACGGCGGCATCACCTCGCACGAGGAGGTCGCCTCCGAGGCGGTCGAGGTCGCCGGCCAGGAGGGCTACCTCGTCCGCTGGAAGATCGACAACAAAGAGGACCCGGACGCCTACGTGGAGTCGGTGGCCTTCCCGCACCCGGACGGCAGCGGGCAGATGCTCGTCCTGCGGGCCGGCCTGGACATACACGACGAGGCCCCCTCGACGGACGTCCTCGACGAACTACTCGAAGGCGTGGAGCAGGGCTCGGTCGTCGACGACGACAGCAACGAGTCGATCTGACACGACGTCGGAGACGGAACAGCCGCGCGGGGGCTCAGAGGAAGGTCCGGCCCTCGCCCCGGTAGGTGGGGACGGTCGCGGTCACCCGGTCGCCCTCGATCAGGTGCAGGGTGTCGAAGCGTTCGCACAGCTCGCCCGCCTTCGCGTGGCGGAACCACACCCGGTCCCCGATCCGCAGGTCGTCCGCCGCCGTTCCCAGCAGCGGGGTCTGCACCTCTCCCGCGCCCTCCATCGGGTCGTAGTGCAGCCCGCCGGGCAGGTACGGCTGCGGCAGTCGGTCCGTTCCCGCCGCGCCGGAGGCCGGGTAGCCGCCCCCGAGGACGGTCGCCACGCCGGCACCGGGCCGCCGCACCACCGGCAGCGCGAACAGTGCCGCCGGGCGGCCGGTGAAGGAGGTGTAGGAGTCGAAGAGGCGCGGGGTGAAGAGTCCGGATCCCGCGGCGACCTCCGTCACCGCGGGCTCCGCCGCGGTGTGCTGCACGCTGCCGGTGCCGCCGCCGTTGACGAACTCCAGACCGGGGGCGACCGCCCGCACCGCCCGGACCGCCTCTGCGCGGCGCCGGGCCAGCTCCCGCCGAGCGGTCGCCTGCATCAGCCGTATGCCCCTGCTGCGCAGCGGGCGCCCGGGCACGGCGTCCCCCACGCCCGCCACATGGCCCTCGTACCCCATCAGCCCCACCAGGGCGAACCCTGGGCGGCGCAGCACCGTACGGGCCGCCTCCGTCAGCACGGTGGGGGAGTGCAGCGGGGAACGGCGCGCCCCGACGCGCAGCCTCCCGCCCAACAGCCGCAGCGACGTGTCGAGTTCCAGACAGACCCGCACCCGTTCACGTCCGCCGGAGCGGGCCGCGTCGATCAGGTCCAGCTGCGCCGGGTCGTCCACCATCACCGTCACCGCGGCGGCCAGGGCCGGGTCGGAGGCCAGTGCGGCGAAGCCGCCGCGGTCCGCGGACGGGTACGCCAGCAGCACGTCGTCGAAGCCCGAACGGGCCAGCCACAGCGCCTCCGCCAGTGTGAACGCCATCACCCCGGAGAAGCCGTCACGGGCCAGCACCCGCTCCAGCAGGGCCCGGCAGCGCACCGACTTGCTCGCCACCCGCAACGGCAGGCCCCCGGCCCGGCGCTCCAGATCGGCGGCGTTGGCGTCGAAGGCGTCCAGGTCCACGACGGCCAGCGGCGCCTCGAGGTCCGCCGTGGCACGGTCGTAGCGGGCACGGACGTCGGCGAGCGGCACGGACGTATCGAACACGCGGGCAGCTTGCCAGAGTCCGTGCCCGCAGCACACCCCGCACCGCGGGTTGCCGGGGGTACCGGGAGGCACCGTAGAGTGACGGCGCACACCGCGTCGCACCAGCGCCGGAGTGCCGTTCGGCAGAACACCACGTCACACGTCATCCGGTCGCGCGCAGGCGTGCGCGCCGCCATGGCCGCGGGAGGGCGCGCATGAGCTCGGAGGCCGGTCGCCCCCGCAACCCGCACGTGCCGCTGCCGCCCGCCGCACCTCCCCGGCCCACCGTCCCACCGCGCCCACGGACCGCACCTCCCGCGCCCGGAGATCCGGCGCGGGAGGCGCGGTGGAACGATCCGGCGGGGAAGGGCGGGCGGCCGTCGCCCGGCGCTGAGCCGATCCCCGAGGACGAGCCCACCACCCGCGTCGCCCCCCGCACCGCGCCACGTGACGCGAGCCGTCCCGGCGCCGCCGCGAGGACGGCCACGACCCACACGGGCACCGCGGGGAATGCGTCTCCGGGCACGCCCGCCGCGCCGGTTCCGCCGCCACGCCCCCCGCGCCGGCCGGCCGTCCCGGCGACGCCGCCCCCACCGTCCGCCGGAGCCCCGCCGCCCCGGCCCGCCCACCCGCCGCGCCCCGCGCCGGCGGCGCCGCTGTTCGACGACGACATCGCCGGTCCGCCCACCTTCCGGCTGCGACCCATCCGCGACGAGGAGCCACGGCGCCTCCCGATGCGCACCGTCGCGGCGGCCGCCTGCCTGGTGCTGGGCGTCGGCCTGCTGGGCGGCACCACCGCCGGCACCCTCCTCGCCGACGACGCCGAGGCCGGACCGTCCGCGGCGCAGGCCGTCTTCGACGAGGCCCGCGGCCTGTGGCGCAACGTCCCCGTCGACGGGCTCTTCCCCCGCACCGTCGACGGCGAGGGCGCCGGCCCCGGTGGCGCCGACCGCCGGTGGACCCGGCTCGCGGTGGCCCCCGACGGCCCCTGCCGGCAGGCCTTCGACCCCCTGCTCGCCAAGGCGGTCTCACCCGTGGGCTGTCGGCGGCTCGTCCGGGCCACCTACGCGGACGAGACCAGCACCAGCGTCGTCACCGTCGGCCTGGTCTTCACCGAAGCCGACCGGACCGGGATGCGCGCCCTCCGGGCCCGCTTCGAGGAGGAGGGGCTCGCGGAGCGCACCGACCTGATGCCCCGCACGTTCCCGCCCCGCGGCACGGTCGCTGCCAGCTTCGGCGACGCACAGCGCGCCAGCTGGACGGTCCGCGTGCTCACCGGGGCGCCGGTGATCGTCTTTGCCGTGTCCGGGTTCGCCGACGGCCGTCCCGTGGCCGAGCCGCGTCCCGCCGACGACGCCGTCGACCCGGAGGCGACCTCTGCGCCGGCCCAGGCGGGTCTCGGTCACGACGCCCGGGGCCTGGCCGACCGCATCGAGCAGGCGCTGCGCGCCCGGCTGCCCGAGTCCGCGAAGGAAGAGAACTGAATGGACCGCCTCGCCGGGCCCCCGACAGCCGACACTCCCTCCGGCGCCTCCTCCGGCACCGCCGGCGGTGCCGTCACGGGCACAGCGGCGGTCCGCCGCGCCGCGGCGCTGCTGGCGGCCGTCGCCCTAGTGGCCGTGCCACTCACCTCCGACACAGCGCACGCGGCCGGGGAGGGGCTCCAGGACCGACAGTGGGGCCTGGCCACCGTCAACGTCCGCGAGGCCTGGGAGACCACCCGGGGCGAGGGCGTCACCGTGGCCGTCCTCGACACGGGCGTCGATGCCACCCACCCCGATCTCACCGGCTCGGTGCTGGAGGGGAAGGACCTCGTCGGCTTCGGCGCGCAGCGCGGCGACCCCGCCTGGGCGCGCCACGGTACCGCGATGGCCGGCGTCATCGCCGGCCACGGCCACGACACGGGCGACGCGCACGGAGTGCTGGGCGTCGCGCCCGGCGCGAAGATCCTGCCGGTGCGGGTACTGCTGGAAGAGGACGACGCCGCCCGCGACGAGGCCCGCCGCACCCGCGGCGACGCCCTGGCCGAGGGCATCCGCTGGGCCGCGGACAACGGCGCGGACGTCATCAACCTCTCCCTCGGCGACGACAGCGACTCCGCGCACCCCGACCCGCAGCAGGACGCCGCCGTCCGCTACGCGCTGCGCAAGGGCGTCGTGGTCGTCGCCTCCGCCGGCAACGACGGCAAGGACGGCGACCACGTCTCCTACCCGGCCGCCTACCCCGGCGTGATCGCCGTCACCGCCGTCGATGAGAACGGCCGCCGGGCCGACTTCTCCACCCGCCGCTGGTACGCCACCGTGGCCGCACCCGGCGACGACGTGATCATCACCGAACCCGACCGCCTCTACTACGAGGGCTGGGGGACCAGCGTCGCTGCGGCCTTCGTCTCCGGCGCCGCCGCCCTCGTCACCGCCGCCCATCCCGACCTCACGCCCGCCCAGGTCAGGCAACTCCTCGCGGACACCGCGCAGAACACGCCGCCGGGCGGCCGCAGCGACGCGCTCGGCACCGGCGTCGTCGACGCTGCCGCGGCCATCGAGATGGGCGCCACCGTCCGGCCGCAGTCCCTCGAGAAGGGCGTGCAGCCCTACCCCGAGCGCTACTTCGGCGCCGGGCCGGACGACACCTCGGGCGGCTTCGATTGGCTCGCGCTGACCGGCGCCGCCTGCGGCGCGCTCCTCATCGCGGGGGCCGTCGCCCTCCAGCGGGGTGCCCGGAGCCGGACCCGCTGACCCCGTCCGGTTAGCCTCGTGTCCGTGGCGCTCAAGAACATTCCCGATCCCGGCTTCTCCGGTGACGACGGCCGGGCCGACCCGGTCCTCGCCGACGCCCTCGCCGCCTGGCGGCAGGACCCCGCGCGGGAGGACGCGCTGCTGGACGCACTGCGCGGCGCGCGGCTGCTGGTGCCCGTCGTCGCCGTTCTGGGTGAGGCGGAGACCGGCACGGACGGACTGCGCCGCGACAAGTCCAGCGACATGGCCGTCCCCACCCTGAACGCCCCCGGCGGCCGTCGTGCCCTGCCGGCCTTCACCTCCAGCGAGACCCTGGCGCGCTGGCAGCCCGACGCCCGTCCGGTCGCCGTCCCGCTCCGCCAGGCGCTGCTCGCGGCCGCCCACGAGGGCGCCGACACCGTGGTACTGGACCTCGCCGGCCCGGTCCCGTACGAACTGACGGGCGCCGCGCTGCGCGGACTCGCGGCGGGCGGCGCCGACCGCCCCCGGCCCCTCGACGACGCGGACGTCGCCGACGCCCTGCGCCGGGTGCTCGCCGCCGAGCAGGCGGTTCACGGCGCGTACCTGCTGCCGCCCCGCGGCGACACCGACGGCACGCTCGCCGTGGCTCTCGCCCCGGACGCCGACCCCGCTGCCGCGGCACGCCGGATGGCCACCGCACTGGCCGCCGACGAGACGCTGCGCGCCGCACTGGTACGAGGGCTGGACCTGGCGGTCCTCCCGGCCGGCAGCGGCTTCCCCGAGAACGCCCTCTACCGGAGGTGACGGCGGACACCGGAACGGCGGCGGACGGCCGCCGACGGACGCGCCACCCGCTTGGCGCGCTGCACATGCGTGCCGCGCCGGCCGGACCGACACTCGGGGACACATCGCGATCTTCGATCGTCCCCGACGGGAGGCGTCATGCGGGCGGAGACCCTGACCGTGACGGACACGCGGCCGCTGGTCGCCGAATGCCTGGGAACCGGCCTGCTGGTCTTCTTCGGCGTCGGCGCCGCCGTCGTGGCCGGCGAGTACATCGGCACCCTTGGCATCGCCCTCACCTTCGGTCTGACCATGCTGGCGCTCGCCTACGCCCTGGGCTCCCTCTCGGGTGCCAACCTCAACCCTGCCGTCACCCTGGGCATGCTGGTGGCCCGCCGCATCGACGTGACCACCGCGGTGCGGTACTGGGTCGCGCAGCTCGTCGGCGCGATTCTGGGCGCCCTGCTGCTGTTCCTGGTCGCCCACCAGATCCCCGACCTGGAGATCGGCGAACGCTTCGGCACCAACGGCTTCGGCGACCGCTCGGCCGTCCAGCTCAACACCTTCGGCGCCCTCGTCACGGAGATCGTGCTGACGTTCCTGCTGGTCTACGTGTGGCTGTCGGTCACCCACCGGCTCGCGGTGACCGGCGTCGACGGCGTACCGATCGGACTGGCGCTCGCCGCGGTGCACCTGATCGGCATCCCGCTGACCGGCGCCTCGGTCAACCCGGCGCGCAGCCTGGCGCCCGCGCTGTTCGCGGGCGGCGCCGCGCTGACCCAGGTGTGGTTGTTCCTGGTGGCTCCGCTGGCCGGCGGGGCGCTGGCGGCGCTCGTCCATCGCCTGACGCACCCGCAGGACGAAGTGGGCCACCGGGAGGGTCTGCTGCCGGGCGACGACGTGCGCGCCTGAGAGGCACCCCCGGAGTCCTCGCCGCCGCGGTCCCGGCGTGGTGGGACCGTCGGCCGGCTTCAGCCGATCACGGGCCCGGTGAACTTCTCGCCCGGCCCCTGCCCCGGCTCGTCCGGCACCACGGACGCCTCGCGGAACGCCAGCTGGAGCGACTTCAGCCCGTCCCGCAGCGGCGCGGCGTGGTAGGAACCGATCTCGGTCGCGCTCGCCGTGACGAGACCGGCCAGCGCGTGGATCAGCTTGCGCGCCTCGTCCAGGTCCTTGTGCGCGTCGCCCTCCTCGGCCAGCCCGCACTTGACCGCCGCCGAGCTCATCAGGTGCACGGCCACGGTCGTGATCACCTCCACGGCGGGCACGTCCGCGATGTCGCGGGTCATGGTGTCGAAGCCGACGGGCTGCTCGCCCTGCAAGGCCTCCGGCTGGTTCTGGTGCTGGTCGTCAGCGGCGTCGCTCATGGTGCCCAGGGTAGGCGTGCGACCTCGTCCGCCGAACCCTGGTATGCTCGAGAACCGACCGGCCGGACGTCCGGACCCTCGCAGCGGAAGACCGCCACCGAGGACCGACTCCGGCCCGCAAGTGGAGGCTCCGTTCTCCCACCCTGTGGTCCCCCCGGGACCTCGGGTCAACGGTCAGGCTGCGCCCCGCGGTGAAACGCGGCGGTGCTCCCCTTCCGTGGAGCCCCGCCTGTGTCCCGTCCGGGGCGTTTCGCACGTCAGGGCGCGGGGGTCGAGAACTCAACTTAACTCTTGCGCGGCCGTTCGCCAGATGGCCGTGTGGTGCACCCGAGGAGGCCCCATCAGCGCCGAGCCCCGCATCAACGACCGGATTCGTGTCCCCGAGGTGCGACTCGTCGGTCCCAGTGGCGAGCAGGTCGGCATCGTGCCGCTTGCCAAGGCCCTGGAGCTCGCCACGGAGTACGACCTCGACCTCGTCGAGGTGGCGGCCAACGCCCGCCCGCCCGTGTGCAAGCTCATGGACTACGGAAAGTTCAAGTACGAGTCGGCCATGAAGGCCCGTGAAGCGCGCAAGAACCAGGCGCACACGGTCATCAAGGAGATGAAGCTCCGGCCGAAGATCGATCCGCACGACTACGACACCAAGAAGGGTCATGTCGTCCGGTTCCTCAAGCAGGGGGACAAGGTCAAGATCACGATCATGTTCCGCGGTCGCGAGCAGAGCCGCCCCGAACTGGGATACCGGCTCCTGCAGCGCCTCGCGGACGACGTCCAGGAGCTGGGCTTCGTGGAGTCCAACCCCAAGCAGGACGGCCGTAACATGATCATGGTTCTCGGTCCGCACAAGAAGAAGACCGAGGCGATGGCCGAAGCCCGCGAGGCGCAGGCCGCACGCAAGGCCGGCCGCCAGCAGGACAGCAGCCCTGCCGAGGAGCCCGCCGAGGCGTGAGCCCTCCCGGGCGCACGCCCAGGACCAAGCAACCGAACCGACCGGCGCTTCCGGCTGCCCGGAAACGGGCACGTCAGGCGCCACCGACGAGGAGAAGACGGCGACATGCCGAAGAACAAGACGCACAGTGGTGCCCGCAAGCGCTTCAAGGTCACGGGCTCCGGCAAGGTGTTGCGCCAGCGGGCCGGCCGCCGCCACTACCTCGAGCACAAGCCGTCCACGCTGACGCGCCGCCTCGCGGGCACCCAGGAGATGGCTCCGGCCGACGCCAAGAAGATCAAGAAGCTTCTCGGTAAGTAATCCCCGCTCGACCGGGACCCTTTTCCATCCGGGCCGTGTGAACACCGCCACGGCCCCGCCTCCAAGGAGACACACCAGTGGCACGCGTCAAGCGGGCAGTCAACGCCCACAAGAAGCGCCGGGCGATCCTCGAGCAGGCCAGCGGCTACCGCGGCCAGCGCTCCCGCCTGTACCGCAAGGCGAAGGAGCAGGTCACCCACTCGTTCGTCTACAACTACAACGACCGCAAGAAGCGCAAGGGCGACTTCCGTCAGCTGTGGATCCAGCGGATCAACGCCGCGGCCCGCGCCAACGGCATGACCTACAACCGCTTCATCCAGGGTCTGAAGGCCGCCAACGTCGAGGTGGACCGCAAGATCCTCGCCGACCTCGCGGTCAACGACACCGCCGCGTTCGCCGCGCTGGTCGAGGTCGCCCAGAAGGCCCTCCCCAGCGACGTCAACGCCCCGAAGGCCGCCTGAACCACGGCCTGAGCGTCGCCGCCGACGCCACCGGACCCGCAGACCCCCGGCCTGCGGGTCCGCTGCTGTCCGGCCCCGCCCTCGCACCAGAAGCGCCCGCGAATCCCCGGAGACGAAGACACCCGTGATCCCCCCGTCCGCGACCCGGATCGCCGCCGCCCGCCGGCTCGCCCGCCGCAGTCTGCGCGGCAGGGACCGCCGGTTCCTCGCAGAGGGCCCGCAGGCCGTGCGGGAGGCGGCTGCCCACCGGATGGACGGCGAACCCGTACTCACCGAGCTCTTCGCCACCGAGGAGGCCGCCGGCCGGCACGGCGACATCGTGGACGCGGCCCGCACGGCCGGCGCGCGCCTCCACCTGACCCCCGAGGACACCCTGGCCTCCCTGGCCCGGACCGTGACCCCGCAGGGCCTGGTGGGCGTGTGCCGCTTCCTGGACCGGCCGTTCGCGGACGTGCTGGCCGCCCGCCCCCGGCTGGTCGCCCTCCTCGCCCACGTGCGCGACCCCGGCAACGCCGGGACCGTCCTGCGCTGCGCCGACGCGGCCGGCGCCGACGCGGTCGTCCTCACCGACGCCTCCGTCGACGTCTACAACCCCAAGGCCGTACGCGCCTCCGTCGGCTCCCTCTTCCACCTGCCCGTCGCCGTCGGCGTCCCCGCGCCCGAGGCGGTCGCCGGTCTGCGCGCCGCCGGGGTGCGGGTGCTCGCCGCCGACGGAGCCGGAGACCGCGACCTGGACGCGGAACTCGACGCCGGCACCCTGAGCGGCCCCACCGCCTGGATGTTCGGCAACGAGGCGTGGGGCCTGCCCGAGGCGACCCGGGCGCTGGCGGACGACGTGGTCGGCGTCCCGATCCACGGCCGGGCCGAGAGCCTCAACCTGGCCACCGCCGCCGCAGTGTGCCTCTACGCCTCCGCCCGTGCGCAGCGTGCACCTGGAGGGTGCCGCTCCGTGACCTCCAGCGGTTAAGGTGGGCCGACGGGGACCGGAACCGGGGGAGCCGGACGGAAGGGTGCGGGGATGGCAGCCGAGGGGAGCGAGGAGTCTCGCCCGCACGCCCGCCCGCACGCCCGCCCGCGCCCCGGCAGCCCCCGCAGCCCTGGCGTGCACCCGGACGAGCTGCCCGACGGCCTGGTGATCGCCGACGCCACCGGCCACGTCGTCTGCTTCAACGCTGCCGCCGCCCGGATCTGCCACACCGACGCCGCCGACGTGCTCGGCAAGCCGCTGGAAAGTGCGCTCCCGCTGGAGGACCTCAAGGGCCGCCGGTGGTGGCCGCTGACCGACCCGTACGGGGGCCTCGCCACCCGCACCGGTCAGCCCGAACGCCATCTCTTACTGCACGGACGCGAGGTGCTGGTCTCCGCCCGGTACGTCCGCGAGCGTCCCACCGGCCCTGTGGACCGCCTGGTGGTCTCGTTGCGCGGCACCGAGGCCCGCCGCCGCACCGAGCGCAGCCACGCCGAACTCATCGCCACGGTCGCCCACGAACTGCGTTCGCCGCTGACCTCCGTCAAGGGCTTCACCGCCACCCTGCTGGCCAAGTGGGAACGCTTCACCGACGACCAGAAGCGGCTGATGCTGGAGACGGTGGACGCCGACGCCAACCGGGTCACCCGGCTCATCACCGAGTTGCTGGACATCTCCCGCATCGACTCCGGCCGCCTCGAGGTACGCCGGCAGCCCGTCGACATGGTCGCCGCGGTGCGCCGCCACGTCGAGGCCCACACGGCGGCCGGGCAGCCCCCCGACCGTTTCGTGACCCGCATCGTCGAGCCGCTGCCCGAGCTGTGGGCGGACCCGGACAAGATCGACCAGGTGCTGGGCAACCTGCTGGAAAACGCCGTGCGACACGGCGAGGGAACCGTCACGATAGAAGTGGCGCCCTCGCCGTCCCCGCACCCGCGGGAGTGCACCGGCACCACGGTCACCGTCAGTGACGAGGGCCCCGGCATTCCGGAGGAGTCCATGAGCCGCGTCTTCACCCGCTTCTGGCGGGGCAGCAAGCGAGGCGGCACCGGGCTGGGCCTGTACATCGTCAAGGGCATCGTCGAGGCCCACAGCGGCGGCATCACCGTCTCCCGTGCCGAGGGCGGCGGCGCGCAGTTCCGATTTACCCTGCCCGTGGGCGCCCCGGCCTTCATGGCCTGACCGGCACCACGGGCTCTCCGCACAGCCCCCGCGCACCTGCCGCAGCCCCGCCCGCGCCCGCCGACCGGCGAAGACCGACAGGCCAGGGCCGTAGACTCGGTCAGCGGCACGCATGCGCAGCCACGCCAATCGGAAGCACGGGAAGAGATGTCGGCACCCAACAAGTCGTACGACCCTGTCGAGGTCGAGGCACTGAAACCGGAAGAGATCGACCGGGCACGGAACGAGGCGCTCGAAGCCGTCGCCGCGGCCACGGACCTGGACGCGCTGCGCGAGGTGAAGGCCGCCCACGCGGGCGACCGCTCGCCGCTCGCCCTGGCCAACCGTGAGATCGGCGCCCTGCCGCCGCACGCCAAGGCCGAGGCGGGCAAGCGCGTCGGCCAGGCCCGCGGCGCGGTCGGCCAGGCGCTGAAGAAGCGCCAGGAGGAGCTGGAGGCCGAGCGCGACGAGCGCGTCCTCGCCGAGGAGGCGGTGGACGTGACGCTGCCGCACGACCGGCACCCGGCCGGCGCCCGGCACCCGCTCACCACGCTGTCCGAGCGCATCGAGGACGTCTTCGTCGCCATGGGCTACGAGGTGGCCGAAGGGCCCGAGGTCGAGGCCGAGTGGCTCAACTTCGACGCGCTCAACATCCCGCCGGACCACCCGGCCCGCACCATGCAGGACACCTTCTTCGTACAGGGCCGCAAGGGCGAGGCGAGCGGCGACGAGTCCGGGGTCGTGCTGCGCACGCACACCTCCCCGGTGCAGATCCGCTCCCTGCTCGACCGCGAGTTGCCGGTGTACGTGGTTTGCCCCGGCAGGGTGTTCCGCACCGACGAGCTGGACGCCACGCACACCCCGGTGTTCACCCAGGTCGAGCTCCTCGCCGTCGACGAGGGTCTGACCATGGCCGACCTCAAGGGCACGCTGGACCACATGGTGCAGTCGCTGTTCGGCGAGGACATGAAGACGCGGCTGCGGCCCAACTACTTCCCCTTCACCGAACCGTCCGCCGAGATGGACATGGTCTGCTACGTGTGCCACGGCGAGTCCGTCGGCAACGTGGACCGTCCGTGCCGGACATGCTCCTCCGAGGGCTGGATCGAGCTCGGCGGCTGCGGCATGGTCAACCCCCGCGTCCTGACCGCCTGCGGTGTCGACGCGGAGCGCTACAGCGGCTTCGCCTTCGGGTTCGGCATCGAGCGGATGCTGATGTTCCGCCACAACGTCGAGGACATGCGAGACATGGTCGAGGGTGACGTGCGCTTCACCCGGCCGTTCGGGATGGAGATCTGATGCGGGCGCCGCTTTCCTGGCTGCGGGAGTACGTCGATCTGCCGGCCGGTGAGACCGGCCGCGACGTCGCGGCGAAGCTGATCGAGGCCGGGCTGGAGGTCGAGACCGTCGACCTACTCGGTGCCGGGCTCAAGGGCCCGCTCGTCGTCGGGCAGGTGCTGGCGATCGAGGAGCTGACCGAGTTCAAGAAGCCCATCCGCTGGTGCCAGGTGGACGTGGGCGACGCCAACCGCACCGGGGAGCCGCAGAACCTCATCTGCGGCGCGACCAACTTCGCCGTGGGCGACAAGGTGGTCGTGGTGCTGCCCGGCGCCGAACTGCCCGGCGGTTTCGCCATCTCCGCCCGCAAGACCTACGGCAAGGTCTCGGAGGGCATGATCTGCTCGGCCCGCGAGCTGGGCATGGGCGACGACCACGACGGCATCATCGTCCTCCCGCCCGAGTACGAGGCGGGCACCGACGCCATCGAGCTGCTGGAACTGGTCGACGAGGTGCTGGACATCGCGGTCACCCCCGACCGCGGCTACTGCCTCTCGCTGCGCGGGCTCGCCCGGGAGACCGCCACCGCCTACGGCCTGCCGCTGCGCGATCCGGCGCTGCTCGACGTGCCCGCCGCCAACGACCACGGCCCGAAGGTCGAGGTCGCCGACCCGCACGGCTGCGACCGGTTCACCGCCCGCGCGGTCACCGGGCTGCGCACGGACGCCCGTTCGCCGATCTGGCTGCAGCGCCGCCTCCAGAAGGCGGGGATGCGCCCCATCTCGCTGGCCGTGGACGTCACCAACTACGTGATGCTCGAACTCGGTCAGCCGCTGCACGCCTACGACCGCGCCCGCGTCGACGGGCCGATCGGGGTGCGCCGCGCGGAGCCGGGCGAGAAGCTGACCACCCTCGACGACGTGGAGCGCACGCTCCACCCCGAGGACCTGGTCATCACCGATTCGCGCGGCCCCATCGGGCTGGCCGGCGTGATGGGCGGGGCGGACACCGAGATCGCCGACGCGGCCGGCGGCGAGCAGGGCAGCACCGAAGTCGTCATCGAGGCGGCCCACTTCGACCCGGTTTCGATCGCCCGCACCGCGCGCCGGCACCGCCTCTCCTCCGAGGCCTCCCGTCGCTTCGAACGCGGCGTCGACCCGGAGGCCGCCGCCGCCGCGGCGCAGCGCACCGTCGACCTGCTGGTGCTGCTCGCCGGCGGCTCCGCCGAGGCCGGCGTCACCCGGTTCGTCGCCCCCGGCGGTCCGCGCACCGTCCGGATCGCCGCCGACCACCCGGACCGCGTGGCCGGCGTCGCCTACGGGCGGGAGACCGTCGTACGGCGGCTCCAGCAGGTCGGCTGCGACGTGTCCGGGCAGGACGAGCTGACCGTGACCGTGCCGTCCTGGCGGCCCGACCTCACCGACCCCAACGACCTCGCGGAGGAGGTCATCCGGCTGGAGGGTTACGCCAACCTGCCCTCCACCCTGCCCCGCCCCCCGGCCGGCCGCGGGCTGACCGAACGCCAGCGGCTGCACCGGCGGGTCGGGCGTGCCCTCGCGGGCGCCGGGTACACCGAGGCGCTGAACTACCCCTTCATCGGCTCCTCAGCGCTGGACGGACTCCAGCTCGACCCGGAGGACCCCTGCCGCCGCACGGTGAAGCTGGTCAACCCGCTCTCCGACGAGGAACCGGCGCTGCGCACCGCGCTGCTGCCGGGCCTGCTGACCGCGCTGCGCCGCAACCACGGGCGCGGCAGCCAGGGCGCTCAGGGCGGACTCGCCCTCTTCGAGACCGGTCTGGTGTTCCACCCGACGGGCGAGGAGCGCGACGCTCCGCGCCCCAGTGTGGCGGACCGCCCGTCCGACGAGGAGATCGCGGCGCTGGACGCGGCCCTGCCCCGGCAGCCGCGGCACGTCGCCGCGGTGCTGTCCGGCCCGCGCGAGCAGGCCGGCTGGTGGGGGGAGGGCCGGCCGTCCGGCTGGGCCGACGCCGTGGAGGCGGCCCGTACGGTCGCCCGCGAGGCCGGGGCGGACCTGGTGGTGGAGCAGGGGCGGTACGGCCCCTGGCACCCGGGGCGCTGCGCCCGGCTTTCGGTGGGGGAGCGGACCGTCGGCTATGCCGGCGAGCTGCACCCGCGGGTCGTGAAGGCCTTCGGCCTTCCGGAGCGGACCAGCGCGATGGAAGTCGATCTGGACGCGCTGGAGGAGGACGCCACCGGCCCGGTGCGGGCGCCGAGCGTGTCGGCCTACCCGGTGGCTGCTCAGGACGTCGCCCTCGTGGTCGGCGCGGACGTCGCCGCCGCGGAGGTGGAGGCGGCGCTGCGCGAGGGCGCGGGACCGTTGCTGGAGTCGCTGCGGCTGTTCGACGTGTTCACCGGCGAGCAGCTCGGCGAGGGCCGCAAGTCCCTCGCGTACGCACTGCGGTTCCGTGCCGAGGACCGCACGCTGAAGGCCGACGAGGCGTCTGCGGCCCGGGATGCCGCCGTCGCCGCCGCGGTGGAGCGCACCGGGGCGACCCTGCGCGGGGCGTAAGAGGAATCGGCGACACTCCGCCACATCCCTGAAAACCGGGGGTGGTTCCGGACAACCGGAACCACCCCCGGTTGGCGTTTCGTGAACTCCGTGCACCGAATGGGATTCCCCCAGGCGGATGACGTGAAGATCTGACGACCTGTCCCGTCCTGGGTGGTCAGTGCTCGGCCGACCGTGATCTGATCCAACCTCCGGCGGGTCACCGGCCGGACAGACACCCCCCAAGGATCTGTGCGGTCGCCCTGCGGGCGTCGGCATCCGCCAGGTGCCGGCATGTTGTTTCCCCTCACGAGAACGATGTATGGAAGGCGCTTCCCATGCTGAACGACAAGATCGAGACCGCTGAGATCGCCGACGCCGAGCTGGACCAGGTTTCCGGTGGTGTCGGCGTCGCCGCCGAGGGCGTTGTCGGCGTTGCGGGCACCGAGCTGGGCGGCGGCGTCTCCGCCGGCGTCGACGGCCTCGGCCTGGACGCCCTCCCGGTCCCCGGCCTGGACGGCGTGACCGGCACCGTCTCCGGCCTCACCGGCGGCCTGGTCTGACGATGCCCGTCCGCGACCGGCCCGTCGGCGTCGACGCCTGACGGAGAGGCCGCGAGCATCGCGCACGAAGGGGCGCCCCAGGTACCTGGGGCGCCCCTTCCGCGTGCCCGGCACGCTGTCGGCGCCCGCCGGGCGCGTGGGACAGGTATTCGGAGCCGCGAGCCCCGCGGATGGGACGAGGTCGTGAGGGCTCGTCACCGGGTCCATGCCGGGTGTGAAGATGTGACGACCCGGGGCTCATCGAGTGGCATGACGTTCCGCTCACGTGTTCTGATCGTCCGGCGGGCGACGGGGGAGAGCAATTTCCCTCGCGGGAAACCTTCTTCGCGCCTGCCCCTCATTCGGACCGGTATCTCGAACCGGGTGATTCCCCCGATGAACGAAGCAATGAAGGGAAGCACTTCCCATGCGGAACGACCACATCGAGACCGCCGAGTTCGCCGACGCCGAGCTGGACAACATCTCCGGTGGTCTGCTCGACGGCGCCGTGGGCCAGGTCGGCACCACCGTCGAGAACGTGCTGGGCGCGGACCTCGGCGGCGTGGCCACCGACCTGGGCGGCTTGAACGTCGGCCCGGAGACCGGCCTCAACCTCTGACGGTCCCCTGGCGCACGGGCCGTACGGTCCGTGCACCCGCACCCGCACCCGCACCCGCACCCGCACCCGCACTCGCGGCGAACGGTGAGTTCCGCTCACCGGAAGCGAGAAGCACAGGCCCCGGAACTCACGTTCCGGGGCCTGTGTGTTAAGTTCGTCCACCGATTCCGCCAGGTCACCGGTGAAGGCAAGCGCAGCGAAGGAAAAGTGACGTGCAATTCCGGCAGAAGGCGCTTTCCAAGCTGCAGTCGCCCGAAGAACTCGACGTGCCGGTGCGATTCGCCAGGCCGCAGGGCCGCATCGTCCTTCTCGTCACGGTCGTGGTGATGGTCGCGGCAGCGGTCTGGTCGGTCACCGGCACCGTCTCCTCCAAGCTCCACGCACCCGGGGTCCTCACCCACGGCGGGGGCACCTACCTGCTGCAGAGCCCCGTTGCAGGCCAGGTCACCGAGGTGCTGGCCAAGGAGGGCGAACTCCTCGGCGCCGACGAGCCGTTGGTCCGGGTCCGTACGGAGGCCGGCGTCACCGCCATCCGCACCGTCGCCCCGGGACGCGTCACCACCGTCGCCGCCGGGATCGGCTCCGTCGTCACCGCCGGAGCGGACGTCGCACTTCTCGAACGCGTCCGCGGCCCCGACGACCCCCTGGTCGCCACCCTCTACATACCCGGCGCCGATTCGGAGGGCGTGTCCGAGGGCGACCCCGTCGACCTCACCGTCCAGTCGGTGTCCACCCAGCAGTACGGAGTGCTGCGCGGCACCGTGGAATCCGTCGGCCGCAGTCCCCGCGGAGCGGAGCAGATCGCCTCCTTCGTCGGCGACGCCCGCCTCGCCGAGCAGTTCACCCGCGACGGCCCGCCGGTCGCGGTGCGCGTCCGCCTGGAGAAGGCTCCCGGCACGGAGTCCGGTCTGCGCTGGTCCGTCGACGGCGGCCCTCCCTTCGGGCTCGAATCCTCCACGACGGTCAGCGGCGCCATCCGCCTCGACTCCCAGCACCCTGCCGAATGGCTCCTCCCGTGACCTCCTCCGAAGCCCCCGGCGGCATACGGCCGGACTCCGAGCCCGGCCGTCGCCGAAGCCGCTCCGCGGGCGCCAGCCGCCGCCCTGCCCCGGCCCCCGGCGGCCGGCGGCGACGCCCCACCCGCGCGCGACCCGGCCCGCCGCCGAAGGCCGGGCGGCAGCGGAGCGTCCGTACGCCGTCCGTCCTCCAGATGGAGGCCGTGGAGTGCGGGGCCGCATCGCTCGCCATGGTTCTCGCCCACTACGGGCGGCACGTGCCCCTGGAGGAACTGCGCATCGCGTGCGGCGTCTCCCGGGACGGATCCCGCGCCAGCAACCTCCTCAAGGCGGCCCGTTCCTACGGCCTCACCGCCAAGGGCATGCAGATGGAACCGGCGGGACTCGCCGAGGTCCGTGCGCCGGCCATCCTGTTCTGGGAGTTCAACCACTACGTCGTGTTCGACGGCGTGGGGCGCCGCTTCGGCAGGACCGGCGTCCACATCAACGACCCCGCCAAGGGCAGGCGGTTCGTCTCCATGGAGCAGTTCGACACCAGCTTCACCGGTGTCGTGCTCACCTTCGAGCCCTCCGACGGGTTCCGCCGCGGCGGCAGGAAACCTGGGGTGGCCCGCGCCCTGCCCGCGCGTCTGCGCGGCACCAGCGGCACCATGCTCGCCGCGCTCGTGGCCAGCTTCCTGCTGGTCGTGGTCGGTGCGACGATTCCCGCGCTCAGCCGTACCTACATCGACATGTTCCTACTCGGCGGCCAGACCTCGCTCCTGAGCGTGCTGTTCGGCGCGATGGGTGCCGCGGTGGTGCTCACCGCCGTGCTGACCGGGCTGCAACAGGCCAACCTGCTGCGCGGGCGCATCATCTCCTCCACCCTCAGCAGCGCCCGCTTCTTCCGCCACCTGCTGCGGCTGCCCGTCACCTTCTTCGCGCAGCGCAACCCCGCCGACCTCGTCCAGCGGCTGCGCTCCAACGACTCCGTCGCCGAGACACTGGCGCGCGACCTCGCCGCCGCCGGCGTGGACACCGTGGTCGTCGTGCTCTACGCGGTGCTGCTGTGGACCTACGACCCGCAGCTGACCGTGGTCGGCGTGTCGATCGCGCTGCTCAACGTCGTCGCCATGCGGATCGTCATCCGGCTGCGCGCCACCCGCACCCAGAAGCTGCGGGCCGACTCCGCGAAGCTCACCAACACCTCCTACAGCGGCCTCCAGCTCATCGAGACGATGAAGGCCACCGGCGGGGAGAACGGCTACTTCCGCCGCTGGGCGGGACAGCACGCCACCACTCTGGACGAGCAGCAGAAACTCGGCGTCCCCACCGCCGTGCTGGCCATCGTCGCCCCCAGCCTGGCCGCCCTCAACAGCGCCATGATCCTCCTCATCGGAGGCCTGCGTGCGGTCGAGGGCGCCATCACCGTCGGCCTGCTCGTCGCCTTCCAGGCCCTGGTCACCAGCTTCACCGCTCCCATCACCCGGCTCAACGGCATCGTCGGCCGCATCCAGGACTTCGCCGCCGACGTCGCCCGGCTCAAGGACGTCGAGACCTTCCCCGCCGACCGTCTCTACACCCGCCGCGAACCCGAGGCGAGCACCCGCCGGCTGAAGGGACACGTCAGCCTGGAGAACATCACCTTCGGCTACAGCCCGTTGGACGAACCCCTGCTCAAGGGCTTCTCGCTGAACGTCGGCCCCGGTCGGCAGGTCGCCCTCGTCGGCGGTTCGGGCAGCGGCAAGTCCACCGTCTCGCGCCTGATATCGGGCCTCTACAGCCCCTGGGACGGCATCATCCGCATCGACGGCCGCCGGCTGGAGGACATCTCCCGCAGCGAACTCGCCGCCTCGGTCTCCTTCGTGGACCAGGACGTCTTCCTCTTCGAGGGCACCGTCCGCGACAACATCGCCCTGTGGGACCCCTCCCTCCCCGACGACGCCGTGCACGCCGCCCTCGAGGACGCCGCGATCCTGGACGTCGTCTCCCGGCGCCCCGGCGGCATCCGCAGCCGGGTCGAGCAGGACGGCCGCAACTTCTCCGGTGGCCAGCGGCAGCGCCTCGAGATCGCCCGCGCACTGGTCCGCCGTCCCAGCATCCTCGTCCTCGACGAGGTCACCAGCGCCCTGGACGCCGAGACCGAGGCCGTCATCATCGACAACCTGCGGCGCCGCGGCTGCGCCTGCATCGTCATCGCCCACCGGCTCAGCACGGTCCGCGACAGCGACGAGATCGTCGTCCTCGACCGCGGCTCCGTCGTCGAACGCGGCCGCCACCACGAGCTGGTCGCCGCCGGAGGCACCTACGCCGAGCTGGTCAAGGAGCACTGAGGTGACCCACGCACAGCAGCCTGCGGCCACCGGCGGGCCCGGCACCCCCGGGCCCGGTGACGACGTGGTCGTCGGCCACCTCGGATCCCTCGGGCAGCCGGTCGACGCCAGTGGCGTCCGCAGCCTCTCCCTCGAGGGGCCGCACGTCCTGTGGCTCGTCGTCCAGGGGGCCATGGACGTGTTCGCCGTCGACGTCGGCGAGCACGGCCACTGGCACTTCCTCGGCCGGCTGGAGCCCGGCACCCTCCTCCTCGGCCCCGTCGAAGGCCCCCGGCACACCCTCGTCGGCCGTCCCCTCGCCGACTGCGCGCTCCGCCGCATCCCGCTGCGCGAACTCCCGTACCCCTCCGACGGCCAGTGGAACGACACCGCCCAGTGGAACGACACCGGCCAGTGGCCCGCCGCTGCGGGGTACGGCGACGACGGCACCGGGCAGTGGACGCAGTGGAACACCGGCCAGTGGAACCAGTACGGCGGGACCGGGCCGCTGGAGGACGCCTTCGCCCGCGGCGTCGGGCGTGGCCTGCGCATCCTCTTCGAGGCGCCGCTCGACGGGCAGCCCGTGCAACAGCCCGCCGGGAGCGTCCCCGGGCCGCAGGACGCCGTGGACGACGAGATCCTGTGGATGCCCGTCGCCGCCGGCTGCGTCCAGCACGCCGCGGCCTACGACGACGGCTCCCACGACCTGTTGATCGACCCCGCGACTTGGCAGCACATGGTCAACCAGCAGGCCCGGCTGCTGCGCGCCCTGGACCGCTGGATCGAACGCCTCGAACGCGCCCACGAGGACCGCACCGCCGCCGGCATCGAGGCCGGCGAGGCCGTACGGGAACAGGCCGACCAGGCCCTGCTGGACTCGATGGGACGCCCACGGGGGGAACCCTCCCGCACCGGCCGGGCGGGCGACGACGCCACACTGGCCGCCTGCCGCCTGGTGGCACGCGCCACCGGCATCTCCCTCCCGACCACCGTCCCGGACGGGCCGGGCAACGACCGGCTCAGCCCGGTGGAACGCATCGCCACCGCCGCCCGTGTCCGCACCCGAGTGGTGCGGCTGGACGGCGACTGGTGGCGGGAGAACGCCGGGCCGCTCGTCGGCCGCCGCGGCAACGACACCCCCGTCGCCCTGCTCTGGCGGCGCCGCCGGTACGAGGCGGTCGACCCGGGGACCGGCGAACGGACACCTGTCACCAAGCGCAACCAGGCCCGCTTCGAGCGGCGCGGCGTGATGTTCTACCGCCCGCTCCCGGACCGGCCGATGTCCAAGAAGCGGCTGCTGCTCTTCGCCGTTCGCGGCACCCGGCTGGATGTGCGCAACCTGATCCTCAGCTCGCTCGCCGCGGTCGGCCTGGGCGCCCTGGTGCCCATCGCCACCGGGCAGGTCCTCGGCGTCTTCGTGCCCAACGCGGAGACCAGCCTCATCGTGCAGACCTCGGCCGCCCTGGTGGCAGTCGTCACCGTGTCGGCCGCCTTCCTGCTGCTCCAGAACACCTCCATCCTCCGCCTCGAAGGGCGCCTGGAGGCCACGCTCCAACCCGCCGTGTGGGACCGTCTGCTACGCCTGCCCACCCGCTTCTTCCAGCACCGCTCCACCGGCGAACTGGCCAGCGCGGCCATGGGCGTCAGCGCCATCCGCAAGGTCATCTCCGGCATCAGCTCCGTAGCCGTGCAGTCGGTCACCATGGCCGCCGTCAACCTGGCGCTCCTGCTCTGGTTCAGCGTCCCCCTCGCCCTGGTCGCCCTCGGCATGCTGGTCGTGGTCGCCTCGATCTTTCTCGTCGCCGGCCTGCTGCAGGTGCGCTGGCAGCGGCGGCTGGTCGCCCTGAACAACAAGCTCAACAACCAGGCGTTCCAGACCCTGCGCGGACTGCCGAAACTCCGCGTCGCCGCGGCCGAGAGCTTCGCGTACGGCGCCTGGGCGGGCGAGTTCGCCCGCAGCCGCGAACTACAGCGCCGCGTCGGCCGCATCCGCAACCTGAGTGCCGTGCTCGGCGCGGTGCACCTGCCATTGAGCATGCTCATCCTGTTCATGCTGCTCGCCGGTCCGGCCCGCGGCAGCCTCAGCCCCAGCGCCTTCCTCACCTTCACCGCAGCCGTGACCATGCTGCTGACCTCCGCCACCCAGCTGACCGGCGCGCTGATCACCGCCGTCGCCGCCCTGCCCATGTATGAGCAGCTGCGCCCCATTCTCGACGAACGGCCCGAGGTGGCCAGCGGCAGCACCCAGCCGGGCGTCCTCACCGGCGCCATCGAGGCGAGCGGCCTGTCCTTCCGGTACGGCGAGGGCGAGCCGCTGGTGCTCGACGACGTCTCCTTCCGCGTCGAGCCGGGCGAGTTCGTCGCCATCGTCGGAGCCAGCGGCTGCGGCAAGTCCACCCTGCTGCGGCTGCTCATCGGCTTCGACAAGCCCACCTCCGGCGAGGTGCGCTACGACGGCCAGGACCTCGCCGCGCTGGACCAGGCGGCCGTCCGGCGGCAGTGCGGAGTGGTGCTGCAGAACTCCCAGCCGTTCACGGGCTCGATCCTGGAGTGCATCTGCGGCACCGAGACCTACACGCTGGAGGAGGCATGGCAGGCGGCCCGGATGGCCGGGCTCGCCGAGGACATCAAGGCCATGCCGATGGGCATGCACACGATGCTCTCCGACGGCGGCGGCAGCGTCTCCGGCGGCCAGCGGCAGCGCCTGATGATCGCTCAGGCGCTGATCCGCCGCGCCCGCATCCTGTTCTTCGACGAGGCCACCAGCGCCCTCGACAACGAGACGCAGCGCATCGTCACCGACAGCACGCGGGAGCTGCACGCCACCCGCGTGGTCATCGCACACCGGCTGTCGACCGTGATGGACGCCGACCGGATCGTGGTCATGTCGCAAGGACGGGTGGTCCAGCAGGGCCGTCCCGACGAACTGCTCGCGGACGCGGGTGGCCTGTTCCGTGAACTGGTCCGCCGTCAGCTCCAGTGAGCCCGCGACCCGTCCGCCGGCACCCGGCCCGGCACGCCGTCGGCACGTCGCCCGCGCCGGGCCGGGGCGCGGTCACGGGCCTCTCGTGTCCCGGGCGCCCTGGAGCCGTTCCAGGTCGGAGGCGCGCACCTGGATCACGAACAGCGCGATCACCGCGGCCAGCCCGGCCATCACCGCCGCCACGACGAACGCCGCGCTGACGCCGGAGGTCAGCACCCGGTCGCCCCACACCCCGGGCAGTTCCCCGGTGCGCCGCAACTGCGCCTTCTCCTGCGGCGTGGCCTGTGCGAGGAACCGCGGCAGCACCGACTCCGTCTCGTTGCGGCCCGCCGTGCCGAAGGCCGTCACCAGGATGGACAGCCCGAGCGACCCACCGACCTGCTGGCTCGCGTTGAGCAGTCCGGTCGCCGCTCCCGACTCGTGTTCCGCGACCCCGGAAACCGCCATCAGCGTCAGCGACACGAACTCCATGCCCATCCCGAAGCCGAACAGCAGCATCGGCCCCAGCACACTGCCCGCGTAGGTGCTGTCGATGTCGGTCAGCGTCAGCCACGACAGCCCGGCCGCGGCGAACAGTCCGCCGACCACCATGAACGGCTTCGGCCCCGTTCTGGGCAGCAGCTGCGACGCCAGGGCCGCGCCGACCGCGATGACCGCGCTCACCGGCAGGAACGCCAGCCCGGCGGCCAGCGGCCCGAAGCCCAGCACGTTCTGTACGTACAGCGTCAGGAAGAAGAACATCCCGAAGATCGCCGCGGCCAGACAGAGCATCATGGCGTACGTCCCGGCGCGGTTGCGGTCCCGGAACATCCGCAGCGGTGTGATCGGCTGCCGGGAGCGCCGTTCCACCAGCAGGAAAATTGACAGCAGCACCACGGCCGCCGCGAACGCGGCAAGGGTGACCGGGTCGCGCCAGCCGTCCTCGGACGCCCGGATGAAGCCGTACACCAGTGACACCATGCCGAGCGTGGAGGTCAGCGCGCCGGTGACGTCGAAACGGCCCGGCCGGCGCTCGGACTCACGGATGACGCGAGGCGTGGCGAAGGCGATGAGCAGACCGATCGGCACGTTCACGAAGAAGATCCAGCGCCAGTCGAGCAATTCGACCAGCACTCCGCCCGCGAGCAGCCCGATCGCGCCGCCCCCCGCCGACACCGCCGCGAACACGCCGAACGCCCGGTTGCGTTCCGGGCCCTCGGTGAAGGTCGTCGCGATCAGCGCCAGCGCCGTCGGGGACGCGATCGCCCCGCCCATGCCCTGCACCGAACGGGCCGCGAGCAGCTCCCACGGGCTCTGCGCCAGCCCGCACAGCAGCGACGCGACGACGAACAGCACCACGCCCGTGACGAACATCCGCCGGCGTCCGAGGACGTCCCCGGACCTGCCGCCGAGCAGCAGCAGTCCGCCGAAGGTGAGCGTGTAGGCGTTGATCACCCACGACAGCCCTTCGGTGGAGAAGCCCAGCGATGTCTGGATGTGGGGCAGCGCGATGTTCACGATGGTGATGTCGAGCACCACCATCAGCTGACACGAGGCGATGACCAGCAGTGCTGTGCCGCTGCCGCCCTTCCGTCGGGTGGAGGGGGAGAGGGCGGGGGCGGGCTGAGGGTTCGTCATGGTGCGTCCCGTGGCCGTTGCCGCTGGTTGCCACTAGGACGACGGTAAGCCCACCCCGAGGGCGCCACCACCCGGGTGAACCGCGGGCGGGGCCGCCCGCGGTCCACGGGCCGGTGGGAGCCCGGCCGGCGTCAGCCGTACGCGTAGAAGCCCGCGCCCGCCTTGCGGCCCAGTCGTCCGGCGTCCACCATCCGCTGCAGCAGCGGCGGCGCGGCGTACAGCGGCTCCTTGAACTCCGCGTACATCGAGTCCGCGACCGAGGCGACCGTGTCCAGGCCGATCAGGTCCGCCAGCTTCAGCGGGCCCATCGGGTGGGCGCAGCCCATCTCCATGCCGTTGTCGATGTCCTCGCGCGAGGCGATGCCCGACTCGAACATCCGGATCGCGGACAGCAGGTACGGGATGAGCAGCGCGTTCACCACGAAACCGGAGCGGTCCTGTGCGCGGATGGCGTGCTTGCCCAGCAGCGACGTCACCGCCGCCTCGGCGCGCTTGACGGTCTCCTCGCCGGTGGTCAGCGCGGGGATCAGCTCGACCAGCTTCTGCACCGGCGCCGGGTTGAAGAAGTGGATGCCGATGACCTGGTCCGGGCGGGAGGTCGCCACGGCCAGCTTCACCAGCGGAATCGAGGAGGTGTTCGATGCCAGGATGGCGTCCGGGCGCGTGACGACCTGGTCGAGCACCTGGAAGATCTCCGTCTTCACCTGCTCGTTCTCCACGACCGCCTCGACGACCAGGTCGCGGTCGGCGAACTCGCCGAGGTCGGTGGTGAAGGTCAGCCGGTTCAGTGTCGCGTCCCGCTCCTCGGCGGACATCTTGCCGCGGGCGGCGGCCTTGTCCAGCGAGTTCACCAGGCGGGTACGGCCCAGCTCCAGGGCCTCGCCGGTGGTCTCGGCGACCTTGACGTCCAGTCCGGCGCGCGCGCACACCTCGGCGATGCCGGCGCCCATCTGGCCGCAGCCCACCACTCCGACGTGTTCGATGTCGGTCACATCGTGCCTTTCGCAGATCTTCGGGTCCCGGGCGTGACGGCCGTGGGTTCCCCGGGCCGCGCCGCCTCGCGAGAGCCGACGTTACCGCGCCGCTTCACCCGTCCGGCGGTCCGGGGCGGACCGGAGTGGTCTACGCCTCACCCTCCGGTGCCGCACGGTGTCAAGAGGACGACCCGGAGCGACCCGGGGCCCCGGATGTGCCGTTTTGCCTGCTTGCCGGTGATCCGTCGGCGCAGGACGCTGCACCGGTCCACGGCGATCAGGAGGAGCACATCATGAGCCGTATCTCACGAAGACTCTTCGGCGCGGCGGCGGCCGGAGTCCTGTCCGGGGCGGCACTCGCCACCCCCGGCTGGGCGGTCCCGGGTCCTGCCGCCGCGCACTGGGACCCCGCGCACCGACGGCGCGGCCGGCGGGAACTGCGCGGCATGTGGGTCGCCACCGTCGCGAACATCGACTTCCCCAGCCGCCCCGGGCTCCCCGCCGCCGAGCAGCAGCGGGAACTCCTCGGCCTCCTCGACCTCGCCGTCGAGCGACGGCTGAACACCGTGATCCTTCAGGTGCGGCCCACCGCCGACGCGTTCTGGCCCTCGCCCCTGGAGCCCTGGTCGGCCTTCCTCACCGGCCAGCAGGGCCGCGACCCCGGATGGGACCCGCTCGGCTTCGCCGTCGAGGAGGCCCATCGGCGCGGCCTCGAACTGCACGCCTGGTTCAATCCCTACCGGATCGCCAATCACCAGGACCCCGCACGACTGGTCCCCGGGCACCCCGCGCGGCAGCACCCCGAATGGGTGGTGCCCTACGGCGGCAAGCTCTACTACAACCCCGGGCTCCCCGAGGTCCGCGCCTTGGTGCAGGACGCGATGTTCCACGCGGTGGAGCACTACGCCGTCGACGCCGTGCACTGGGACGACTACTTCTACCCGTACCCCGTCGCCGGCCAGGTCTTCGACGACGACGCGGCCTACGCGCAGCACGGCGCGGGATTCCCCGACCGCGCCTCCTGGCGCCGCGACAACATCGACCGGCTCGTCGAGGAGACCTCCCGGCGGCTGCGCCGCACCCGCCCGGGGGTGCGCTTCGGCGTCAGCCCGTTCGCGATCTGGCGCAACGCCTCCACCGACCCCGGCCGGGGCTCCGACACCCAGGGCGGCGTCGAGACCTATGACGACCTCTACGCGGACACCCGGAAGTGGGTGCGCGAGGGGTGGCTCGACTACGTCGTCCCCCAGGTGTACTGGAACATCGGCTTCACCGTCGCCGACTACGCCGTGCTGGTCCCCTGGTGGGCCGATGTGGTCCGGGGCACCGGCACCGACCTGTTCGTCGGGGAGGCCCTCTACAAGGTCGCCGACCCCGCGCAGGGCCCACCGTGGCACAACCCCGGGGAGCTGTCCTCGCACCTCACCTTCTGCGAGGACCACCCCGAGGTGCGGGGCCACGTGTTCTTCTCCGCCCGGCAGGTCGGGGCCGATCCCATCGGCGCCATGACCCGCGTGGTGGAGGACCACTACCGCTGCCGGGTCCGTCCGCCGCGCTGAGACGTGCCGGGGGCGCTGCCCGCGCCTCGGCGCGGGCAGCGCCCCCGGCTGCGCCGGGCGGACCGCCGGTCAGACCTGCGGCCCGCTCCCCGGCTCGTGGCGCACGACCGAGTCCGGCCCTGGCGACATGACCGCCTCGTGACCGTCCTCGAAACGCACCCGGTAGGGCGGCTCCCCGTTCGTGCCCATCACCTCGACGATCTCCGCGACCCTGTCGTGCTGGCCGACGGTCCGGCCGTGGACCAGGAGCCGGTCACCCGTTTCCGCTTGCATCGGCGGCCCTCCTTCTGCGCGGGAGCTGGTCGGGAGCGGCTGTGCCGCAGGTCACAAGTGTAGGCCCGGGCCCGTGCGCACACCCCCGCAGACGGTTCCTGCACGGGCCTCCACGAACGGGGCTCGTCACCCTACGATCACCGGATGCACATACGCGTGACGCTGCTCGCCGCCGCACGCAGTTCCTCCGTGCTGGACGTGCGCTTCGACGACGACCGCCCGCTCGACGACGCCGGGCGTCTGGAGGTCCTGCGTACGGCCCCCGAGCTGGTCTCCCTCGCCTCCGCCGAACTGCGGTACTGCTCGCCCACCGTCCGCTGCCGGCAGACCTGCGACGCCCTCGGCCTGCCCGTCGTCGCCCAGCCCGCCCTGCGGGACTGCGACATGGGGCGCTGGCGCGGCAGCACGCTGCGGGAGGTCGCCGTCCGCGAACCCGACGCCGTCGACGCCTGGCTCGCCGACCCGCGCGCCGCGCCGCACGGCGGTGAATCCCTTCTGAGCTTCATCTCCCGGGTCGGCGGCTGGCTCGACACTCGTCCCGCGGGCGAGGACGACCGGGTGGTGGCCGTCGCGGAACCCTCCGTCGTGCGGGCCGCCCTGTGCTACGTGCTGCGCGTGCCTCCCCACGCGTACTGGCGCGTCGACGCGCAGCCCCTGTCGACGGTTACCTTCACCGGCCGTGCGGGTGAGTGGTGCCTCAGCCTCGGCTGAGTGCCCCGGCTGAGCCGAGGGGGCTCAGGCGCCCGGGTCGGTTTCGCGCGCGATGCGGTGGTCGATCTCGTGCTCGTCCGGGCACGGCTGTGCGTCGACGGGCAGATGCCTTCCAGGGCCGGGCCGTGGCCGGAGGTCATGGCCTCGACGGCCTCGACGCACATCGTGCAGATCATTTCGGGAACCGGATTGATGTGGTCCTCGTCCCGCGGCCCGCAACGCCTGTACCCAGGGCGTCTGGCGGCAGCACACGAGGTGGGTGATCTCCTCCGGTCCGGGCACCAGCCGGAGGCGTGCTGCGGTCCGGGGGCGCGTCGCGCGGGGGTTCCGTACTCGGGCTGGGTATGCGGGTGAGGCTAGAGCTCTCGGCGCTCTCTGCCCAGTGCCTATCGAGGCACCCCAGGACCAATATTGCATAAAACTGCGGATGCTCGTATAGTCATGCCATCGAGGAGGAGGGTTGCCGATGGTGTGGCGAGTGGCCGTGGCGGGGGCGAGCGGGTACGCGGGGGGCGAGCTGCTGCGCCTGCTCTGCGCGCATCCCGAGGTCGAGATCGGGGCGCTGACCGGCGGGTCGAACGCCGGGCGCCGGATCGGGGAGCTGCAGCCGCAGCTGCTCCCGCTGGCCGAGCGGATACTGGAGCCGACCACCGCGGACGTGCTGAGCGGGCACGACGTGGTCTTCCTCGCGCTGCCGCACGGCCAGTCCGCCGTCGTGGCCGACGCGCTCGGCGACGACGTGCTGGTGATCGACTGCGGCGCCGACTTCCGGCTCACCGACGCCGGGGCGTGGCAGCGCTTCTACGGCACGCCGCACGCCGGCAGCTGGCCGTACGGTCTGCCCGAGCTGCCCGGGGCCCGCGACGCGATCAAGGGATCCAGGCGCGTCGCGGTCCCGGGCTGTTACCCGACGGCCGTCTCCCTCGCCCTCGCGCCCGCCTTCGCCGCCGGGCTCGCCGAGCCGGAGGCCGTGGTGGTCGCCGCGACCGGCACCTCCGGCGCCGGTAGGGCGCTCAAGCCGCACCTGCTGGGCAGTGAGGTGATGGGCTCCATGAGCCCGTACGGCGTCGGGGGCGTGCACCGGCACACCCCGGAGATGGCACAGAACCTGTCCGCCGCGGCGGGCGAGGAGGTGACCGTGTCGTTCACGCCGACGCTCGCCCCCATGCCCCGCGGCATCCTCGCCACCTGCACCGCCGCCGCCCGGCCGGGCACCGGCGCGGACGACGTGCGCGCCGCCTACGAGAAGGCCTATTGCGAAGAACCGTTCGTGCAGGTGCTGCCCGAAGGGCGGTGGCCCGCCACCGGAGCGGTGTACGGCTCCAACACGGTGCAGCTGCAGACCGCGCTGGACGAGGCCGCCCGCCGCATCGTCGTGATCGCGGCCGTCGACAACCTGACCAAGGGCACCGCCGGCGGCGCGGTGCAGAGCATGAACCTCGCCCTCGGGCTCCCCGAGGAGACCGGACTTCCCACGATCGGAGTGTCGCCGTGAGTGTCACCGCACCCGCAGGATTCACCGCGGCGGGCGTCGCAGCCGGGATCAAGGACAGCGGCGGACCCGATCTCGCCCTGGTCGTCAACGAGGGCCCCAGCCGGGCCGCGGCGGGCGTCTTCACCGCCAACCGCGTGAAGGCCGCCCCCGTCCTGTGGTCCGAGCAGGTCCTGCGCGGCGGCCAGGTCTCCGCCGTCGTGCTCAACTCCGGCGGCGCCAACTCCTGTACCGGCCCCACCGGCTTCCAGGACACCCACGCCACCGCGGAGAAGGCGGCTGAGACGCTGGGGCACAGCGCAGCCGAGATCGCCGTCGCCTCCACCGGCCTCATCGGCGCCCGGCTCCCGATGGACGAGCTGCTCGCCGGCATCGACACCGCCGCCGGCGAACTGTCCCGGCACGGCGGGGAGAAGGCCGCCCTCGCCATCAAGACCACCGACACCGTGCACAAGACGGCCGTCGCCGAACGCGACGGCTGGACGGTGGGCGGCATGGCGAAGGGCGCCGGCATGCTCGCCCCGAGTTTGGCCACCATGCTGGTCGTGCTCACCACCGACGCCGACTTGGAGAGCGCCGAACTGGACAAGGCGCTGCGCGCCGCCACACGCACCACCTTCGAGCGCGTCGACTCCGACGGCTGCCTGTCCACCAACGACACCGTGCTGCTGCTCGCCTCCGGCGCCTCCGGCGTCGCCCCCGGGCACGAGGCCTTCGCCGAGGCCGTACGGGAGGTGTGCGCCGACCTGGCGCGGCAGCTTGTCGGGGACGCGGAGGGGGCGTCCAAGGACATCCGCATCGAGGTGACGGGAGCCGCCACCGAGGACGACGCCGTCGAGGTCGGCCGCGCCGTCGCCCGCAACAACCTCCTCAAGTGCGCCGTGCACGGCGAGGACCCGAACTGGGGCCGCGTGCTCTCCGCGATCGGCACCACCTCCGCCGCCTTCGAGCCGGACCGGCTCGACGTGGCCATCAACGACGTGTGGGTGTGCCGCGGCGGCGCGGTCGGCGAGGACCGCGACCTGGTCGACATGCGCTACCGCGAGGTTCGCATCACCGCCGACCTGGCCGCCGGAACCGAATCCGCGGTGATCTGGACCAACGATCTCACCGCCGAATACGTCCACGAGAACAGCGCGTACAGCTCATGACCGCCCTGCGGACCTCGACGCGCAGGCACACGGCCCTGCCGAAGGCGCAGACCCTCATCGAGGCGCTGCCCTGGCTGACCCGGCACCACGGCAGGACCGTGGTGATCAAGTTCGGCGGCAACGCCATGGTCGACGAGGAGCTGAAGGCCGCCTTCGCGCAGGACGTGGTCTTCCTGCGGCACGCCGGACTGCGCCCCGTCGTCGTACACGGTGGCGGCCCGCAGATCAGCGCCCAACTCGACCGTCTCGGACTGGAGTCGGAGTTCCGGGCCGGCCTGCGGGTCACCACGCGGGAGACAATGGACGTGGTGCGGATGGTGCTGGCCGGCCAGGTGCAGCGGGAGCTGGTGGGGCTGCTCAACCGGCACGGGCCCTTCGCGGTCGGCATGACCGGCGAGGACGCGCACACCCTTACCGCGACCAAGCGGCTGGCGGAGATCGACGGCGAGCAGGTCGACCTCGGCCGGGTCGGCGACATCGTCGGCGTGGACGCCGGCGCCGTCGAGGCGCTGCTGGAGGACGGGCGCATCCCGGTCGTCTCCTCCATCGCCCGCAGCTCCGACGACGAACACGTCTACAACATCAACGCCGACACCGCGGCTGCCGCACTCGCCGCGGCGCTCGGGGCGGAGACGCTGATGGTCCTCACCGACGTCGAGGGCCTGTACGCGGACTGGCCCCACAGCGACGACGTGATCAGCCGGCTCACCGCGAGCGAACTGGAGAAGCAGCTCCCGGACCTGGCCAGCGGCATGGTGCCCAAGATGGAGGGCTGCCTGCACGCCGTCCGCAACGGCGTGCGCACCGCCCGGGTCCTCGACGGCCGCGTGCAGCACTCGATCCTGCTGGAGATCTTCACCGACGAGGGCATCGGCACCATGGTCGTGCCGGACCCGCCCGCCCCGACGCCCGAGGAGGCGGCATCGTGACGGGTCACAACGCCGCACAGCTGGACCGCTGGCAGCGGACGCTGATGGACAACTACGGCACTCCGCGCCTTCCGCTGACGCACGGTGAGGGAGTGCGGCTGTGGGACGCCGACGGCCGCGGTTACCTCGACTTCACCGGCGGCATCGCGGTCAACGCCCTGGGCACTGGTCACCCGGCCGTGGTCCGTGCCGTCTCCGACCAGATCGCCACCCTCGGCCACGTGTCCAACCTCTTCGCCGCGGAGCCGCCGCTCGCGCTGGCCGAACGGCTGCTGGAGATCGCCGGCCTGCCGGGCCGGGTGTACTTCGCCAACTCCGGGGCCGAGGCCATGGAGGCCGCCTTCAAGATCGGCCGCCGCACCGGGCGGACCCACATGGTGGCCACCGCCGGCGGCTTCCACGGCCGCACCATGGGGGCTCTGGCCCTCACCGGCCAGCCCGCGAAGCAGGAGCCGTTCCTCCCGCTGCCCGGCAGGGTCACGCACGTCCCGTTCGGTGACGCCGACGCGCTGCGTGAGGCCGTCACCCCCGACACCGCACTGTTCGTCGTCGAACCCGTCCAGGGTGAGAACGGCGTCGTGGTGCCGCCGGAGGGCTACCTCGCCGCAGCCCGCGAGATCACCCGCGCGACCGGCACGCTGCTGGTCGTCGACGAGATCCAGACCGGCATCGGGCGCACCGGCCACTGGCTGGAGTGCCAGGCCCAGGGCGTGGAACCCGATGTCCTCACTCTCGCCAAGGGACTCGGCGGCGGGCTGCCGATCGGAGCCACCCTCGCCTTCGGGCAGGCCGCCGGCCTGCTGGCCCCCGGCCAGCACGGCTCCACCTTCGGCGGCAATCCGGTGTCCTGCGCCGCGGCCCTGGCCGTTCTCGACACCCTGGCCGCCGACGGCGTGCTCGAGAACGTCAAACGCGTCGGTACGCGGCTCCGGGAATCCCTCGCCGCACTCGGCCACCCGTTGCTCGACCACGTCCGCGGTGCCGGACTGCTGCTCGGTATGGTGCTCACCGAGCCCCTCGCGCCTCGCGTGCAGCAGGCGGCTCAGGACGCGGGGTTCCTGGTGAACGCGGTCGCGCCGGACGTCGTCCGGCTCGCTCCGCCGCTGATCATCGGGGAGGACGACGCCGACGCGCTCGTCCGGGCGCTCCCGGCGGTCCTCGACACAGCCCGCGGCGCCGGCTGACAGCACCGCCCGACGAGGAAACGGGGACGATGACCGAGGAGCAGCACAGCGGCCAGGCCGTGCCGCACACGCGCACGGCCCGGCACCGCCGCATCGTGGACATCCTGAACCGGCAGCCGGTCCGGTCGCAGAGCCAGCTCGCCAGGCTCCTCGCCGACGACGGCCTTTCCGTCACCCAGGCCACGCTCTCCCGCGACCTGGACGAACTGGGTGCGGTGAAGATCCGCAACACGGGGGGTGAGCTGATCTACGCCGTGCCGGGCGAGGGCGGCGACAGGAGGCCGCGCGCTCCGCTGGGGGAGTCCGCCAGCGAGGCGCGGATGGCCCGGCTGGCGGGCGAACTGCTCATCTCGGCCGAGGCGTCGGCCAACCTGGTGGTGCTGCGCACCCCGCCCGGTGCCGCCCAGTTCCTCGCCTCGGCGATCGACCAGGGCGAGGTGCACCAGATCATCGGCACCATCGCCGGCGACGACACCCTGCTCCTGATCAGCCGGGACCCCGACGGGGGCCAGGCACTGGCCGACCACCTGCTGCACCTGGCCCAGAAGGAACGCTGAACCGCAACCCCGTATGCCCCCGGCGGACGGCTGCCGGGCGCGGGCACGCTGTCTCTGTGCTGTGCTGGTCCCATGGGTGCATCACAGCGGAACGTGCGGATCCGGCGGATCTACGACGAGCCGGAGGAGGCGGACGGCGCCCGGGTCCTGATCGACCGCCTCTGGCCGCGCGGGATGTCCCGGGACAAGGCGCGGCTCGACGACTGGGTGAAGGACGTCGCACCGTCCGACGAGCTGCGCCGCTGGTACCGCCACGATCCCGAGCACTATGCCGGCTTCGCCCGCCGGTACCGGGCGGAGCTGGCCGAGTCCGGACGCGCGGAGGCGCTGGAGGGCTTGCGTGAGCGCGCCGCCACCGGACCCCTCACGCTGCTGACCGCGACCCGGAACATCGGCCACAGCCACGCCACCGTCCTCGCCGAGGAGCTGTCGGCGCCTCGCTGACCTGCGGATTGACCACCAGGCTCCGGATGCGGCGCCCGCGCCGCGCCGCGCCTTTGACGCAGCATGCAGTGGAGTGCATACTTATACCCATCAGTGCATGCTTCCTAAGGAGACTCCCGTGACCGAGCGCGTCGTACTCGCATACTCCGGCGGCCTGGACACCTCCGTCGCCATCGGCTGGATCGCCGAGGAGACCGGAGCAGAGGTGGTCGCCGTCGCGGTGGACGTCGGCCAGGGCGGCGAGGACCTGGACGTCATCCGCAAGCGTGCGCTCGCCTGCGGTGCCGTCGAGGCCGAGGTCGCCGACGCCAAGGACGAGTTCGCCGAGGAGTACTGCCTCCCGGCGATCAAGGCCAACGCCCTGTACATGGACCGCTATCCGCTGGTCTCGGCGCTCTCCCGGCCGACCATCGTCAAGCACCTGGTCGCCGCCGCCCGGAAGCACGGCGCCTCCACCGTCGCCCACGGCTGCACCGGCAAGGGCAACGACCAGGTGCGGTTCGAGGCCGGCATCTCCTCTCTCGCCCCCGACCTGACGTGCATCGCCCCGGTCCGGGACTACGCGATGACCCGGGACAAGGCGATCGCGTTCTGCGAGGAGAAGGGCCTGCCCATCGCCACCTCCAAGAAGTCCCCGTACTCCATCGACCAGAACGTCTTCGGGCGGGCCGTGGAGACCGGTTTCCTGGAGGACATCTGGAACGCGCCGATCGAGGACGTCTACGAGTACACCGAGAACCCGGCCGTCCCCCGGGAGGCCGACGAGGTGACGATCACCTTCGACAAGGGCGTCCCGGTCGCGATCGACGGCACGCGGGTCACCGTGCTGCAGGCCATCCAGCAGCTCAACGAACGGGCGGGTGCGCACGGCGTCGGCCGGATCGACATGGTCGAGGACCGGCTCGTGGGCATCAAGTCGCGGGAGGTGTACGAGTCGCCCGGCGGCATCGCGCTCATCGCCGCCCACCAGGAGCTGGAGAACGTCACCGTCGAGCGGGAACTCGCCCGCTACAAGCGGCAGGTCGAGCAGCGGTGGGCCGAGCTCGTCTACGACGGCATGTGGTTCTCCCCGCTGAAGCGGGCCCTGGACGGCTTCGTCGAGCAGGCCAACGAGCACGTCAGCGGCGACATCCGGATGACGCTCCAGGGCGGCCGGGCCGTCGTCACCGGCCGGCGGTCGGCGAGCTCGCTCTACGACTTCAACCTGGCGACGTACGACAGCGGCGACACCTTCGACCAGTCCCTGTCCAAGGGCTTCATCGAGATCTTCGGCATGTCGAGCAAGATCGCCGCGAAGCGGGACCTGCACCAGGCGTAGCCTCGGGCCACCCCGTACCGACCTCTCGCGGTCCTCGGGCGCCCGGCCGGTCCGCCGGTCCGGGCGCCCGGGGGCGCCGGCATCTCAGGAGCAGAGCAGTGAGCACCAGCGACCACACCGACGACGTACGCCTCTGGGGCGGCCGGTTCGCGGACGGACCCTCCGAGGCACTGGAGAAGCTCTCCGCCTCCGTCCACTTCGACTGGCGCCTCGCCCCCTACGACATCGCCGGCTCCCGTGCCCACGCACGCGTGCTGCACGCGGCCGGCCTGCTCACGGACGACGAGCTGGAGAAGATGCTCGCCGGCCTGGACAGGCTCGAACGCGACGTCGCTGACGGCACGTTCACCGGCACCGTCGCCGACGAGGACGTGCACACCGCCCTGGAGCGGGGCCTGCTGGAACGGCTCGGTCCCGACCTCGGCGGCAAACTGCGCGCCGGCCGCTCCCGCAACGACCAGGTCGCCACCCTGTTCCGGATGTACCTGCGGGACCACGCCCGGATCATCGGCGGTCTGCTCGCGGACCTGAACGGGGCACTGACCGGTCTGGCCCGGGCCCACCCGGACGTCGCGATGCCCGGCCGCACGCATCTCCAGCACGCCCAGCCGGTGCTCTTCGCGCACCACGTACTGGCCCATGCACAGGCGCTCTCCCGGGACGCCGAACGCCTCCGGCAGTGGGACGAGCGCACCGCGGTCTCGCCCTACGGTTCGGGTGCCCTGGCCGGGTCCTCCCTCGGCCTGGACCCGGAGGTCGTGGCGGCCGAGCTGGGCTTCGAGCGCGGCTCGGCCGGCAACTCGATCGACGGGACCGCGTCGCGCGACTTCGTCGCGGAGTTCGCCTTCGTCACGGCCATGATCGGCGTGGACCTCTCCCGCATCGCGGAGGAGGTGATCCTGTGGAACACCAAGGAGTTCTCCTTCGTGACGCTCCACGACGCGTTCTCCACCGGTTCCTCGATCATGCCGCAGAAGAAGAACCCGGACATCGCCGAGCTGGCCCGCGGCAAGTCCGGGCGGTTGATCGGCAACCTGACCGGCCTGCTCGCCACCCTCAAGGCGCTGCCGCTGGCGTACAACCGCGACCTCCAGGAGGACAAGGAGCCGGTCTTCGACTCCTGCGACCAGCTGGAGATCCTGCTGCCCGCCTTCACCGGCATGATGGCCACCCTCACCGTCAACCGGGAGCGCATGGCCGAACTCGCCCCCGCCGGCTTCTCGCTGGCCACCGACGTCGCCGAGTGGCTGGTCAAGCAGGGCGTGCCCTTCCGTGTCGCGCATGAGGTGGCGGGGGAGTGCGTCAAGGTCTGCGAGCAGCAAGGTATCGAGCTGGACGAACTGACGGACGAGCAGTTCGCGAAGATCTCCCCGCACCTGACGCCCGCGGTCCGGGTCGTACTCGACGTGCCCGGCGCGCTCGCCGCCCGGGACGGGCGCGGCGGCACCGCTCCGGCGGCGGTCGCACGTCAGCTGGCCGAGGTCACGGCCGATCTGGCCGTGCAGCGTGAGTGGGCCGCCGCCCGCGACTGACGTCCCGCGCACCATCGATGTCTCTGGTGAGACGCTCGTGTCTCATCAGAGATAGACTCGTGTCATGCTCCCGGACCGAGAAGCGCTCCTCCACACCGCGGCCGCTCACCTCGGCCGTCACCCGACCGCGTCGATGGACGACATCGCCCGCGCTGCCGGCATCAGCCGTGCCACACTGCACCGCTGGTTCGCCGGCCGCGGCGCGCTGGTGCGCGGTCTGGAGCAGCTCGGCATCAGCCGGGTGCGCGCCGCGGTGGACGCCGCCCGGCTGGAGGAGGGCGACCCGGGCGACGCGCTGCGCCGCCTGATCGCCGAGGCGGAGTCCTTCGCCGGCTTCCTCGGCTTCCTGATGTCCGAGAGCCAGCTCTTCGAGCCGGGAGCCGTCGAGCCGGGCTGGACCGAGGCCGACGAGCGGATCGCCGCGTTGTTCCGGCGCGGCCAGGAGACCGGCGTCTTCCGCGTCGACCTCACCGCTGCCTTCCTCACCGAAGCCCTGTACGCCCTGGTCACCGCATCCGCCTGGGCGGTGCAGGAGGGCCGCGTCGCCGAACGCGACGCGGGCCCGATGACCGCCGAGCTGCTGCTCGGCGGCCTGCTGCGGAGGGAACCCCGGTGACCGCGCGGACGGACAAGGCCGTCGGGGACGGCCGCACGGGAACCCGTGAACTCACCCGGCGGCAGCGCTGGCTGGCGCTGTCCGTGCTCGCCCTCGCCGTGCTGCTGGTGTGCATCGACGCCACGGTGCTCGCCCTCGCCACGCCCTTCCTGAGCGAGGACCTCGACCCCTCCAGCACCCAGCTGCTGTGGATCGGCGACGTGTACTCGTTCGTCATCGCCGGCCTGCTGGTCTCGATGGGCTCCCTGGGCGACCGGGTCGGCCGGAAGCGGCTGCTGCTCACCGGCTCGGTGATCTTCGGCGTCCTGTCCGCCCTGACGGCCTACGCGCACAGCGCCGAGGCCATGATCGCCTGGCGGGCGCTGATGGGCGTCGCGGGAGCGACCCTGATGCCCTCCACTCTGGCCCTGATCCGCAACATCTTCTCCAACCCCCGCGAGCGCAGCGTCGCCATCGGCATCTGGGGCGCCATGGCCTCAGCCGGTGCGGCGGTCGGCCCGGTGGTCGGCGGGTTTCTGCTGGAGCACTTCTGGTGGGGCTCGGTCTTCCTGCTGAACCTCCCGGTCATGGCGGTGCTCGTGGTCGTCGGTGTCCGGCTGCTGCCCGAGTCCCGCGACCCGGCCCCCGGCCCGTGGGACCTGCCCAGCGTCGCCCTCTCCATGATCGGCATCATCGGTGTGGTCTACGCCGTGAAGGAGGCGGCAGCGTACGGTCTGCGCTGGGACATCGCCGCCGCGGCCGCCCTCGGAGCCCTGTCGCTGGCAGCCTTCGTCCGCCGCCAGCTGCGCCTCCCCAAGCCGTTGCTGGACATGCGCCTCTTCCGCCGCCGCGGATTCTCCGGAGCCGTACTGGCCGACCTGCTGACCATCTTCGGGCTCGCTGGCCTGGTGTTCTTCCTTTCCCAGTTCCTCCAGCTGGTACAGATGCGCTCGCCCTTCGAGGCCGGGCTCGCGGAGCTGCCCGCCGGGGTCGGTGCGATCGCCGCGGGCCTGGTCGCCGGGCTGGTGGCCCGTCGCACCTCGGTGCGCGGCGCCGTCTCCGGGGGCCTGGCTGCCGTCGCCCTCGCCCTGGGCGCCGTCGTCGGACTGCGCCCCGTCAGCGACTACTGGGTGCTCGGGCTGCTGCTGCTGGTGCTCGGCCTGGGCGCCGGGCTGTCCTTCACCGTCACAGCCGACATCATGCTGTCCACCGTGCCCAAGGAGCAGGCCGGAGCGGCCTCCGCCGTCTCCGAGACCGCCTACGAGCTGGGCTCGGCGCTCGGCATCGCCCTCCTCGGCTCCGTGGTCACCGGCTTCTACCGGGGCCACGCGGTCCCCGAGGGTATCCCCGCGGAAGTCGCCGAACAGGCCAGATCCTCCCTCGGAGGGGCGGTGGAGGCCGCCCGCGGCCTGCCCGGTCCGGCGGGGGAGCAGCTGCTCACCACCGCACAGGACGCCTTCACCGAAGGGCTGCGCGCGGGAGCCTCCGTCGCGGCGGTGGTGCTGCTGGCAGCGGCCGCGGCCTCCTGGCGCCTGCTCCGCGACCAGCGCCTGGAGGACTGACCACACCCGTCGGAAGGCCCCCGGAGAGGCGCGACGCGTAGTTCCCCCGAAGCGGGGCACCCGCCGCACGTCCCACACGTGAGACGTGAGACGAGGAGAGACCCATGGCCACCACCGTGCGCGACCGAACGGACCACCAGCCGGAGCAGGCCCCGGTCGGAGAGCTGGTCAAGCGGGCATCCGAGCAGCTGTCGGAGATCGTGCGCAGCGAGATGCGGCTCGCTCAGGCGGAGATGAAAGAGAAGGGGAAGCGGGCCGGCCTCGGCGGCGGCATGTTCGGCGGCGCCGCGCTGTTCGCCCTCCTCGCCCTCCAGGTACTGGTCGCGGCCGCCGTGGCGGCCGTCGCGCTGGTGCTGTCCGTGTGGCTCGCCGCTCTGGTCGTCGCGGCCGGTCTGCTGCTGGTCGCCGGTCTGCTGGCGCTGATCGGCAGGACCGAGATCCGGCGGGCGACGCCGCCGAAACCCGAGCGGACGATCGGCAGCGTACGCGCCGACGTGCAGGCGATCAGGGAAGGAGCGCACCGATGAGCCGCGCATCCCGCAACGGAGGACAGACCACGGCCTCCCCGGCGGAACTGCGGGCCGAGGTCGAGCACGCCCGCGAACAACTCGCCGTCACCGTCTCCCAGCTCGCCGCCAAGGCCGACATCAAGTCACGTGCCCAGCGGAAGGCCCAGGACGCCCGCACCCGGATGCAGCACCACGGCCGGCACGCCGCCGACCAGGGAGGCGGACGACAGGGGGCGATGGCCGCGGCCGGAGGCGGCGTGCTGCTCCTGGCCGTCGTCGCCGCGCTGCTCCACAAGCGGCGCCGGACCTGAGAGGCGGGCCCCATGCAGACGGATCAGGCCCTCTACAAGACCTTCACCATGGCCGTCACGCTGACCAGCGGCATGCTGGCCGGAGCGGTGTTCCAGAAGGTCTGGAAACTGGCGGCGCACGAGGACGACGCTCCGGACGCGACCGACGAGGAGCGCGCCTGGGCCGAGATCCTCATGGCCGCGGCACTCCAGGGCGCACTCCTCGGGCTCACCAAGGCGATCCTCAACCGCGGCGGGGCCAAGGGCGTCCGCAAGCTGACCGGCACCTGGCCGGCCTGACCTCCGCCGGGCCGTGCCGCCCGGGACGGGCCGGTGCCGGGCGGAGGCACCGTGCGCCGCGTTCGCGGGGTCAGGCCGCCCGCGCCTTGGTGGCGTACATGTCCACGTACTCCTGACCGGAGAGCTCCCTGACCTCGCTCATCACCTCGTCGGTCACGGCGCGCAGGACATAGCGGTCGCGGTCCATGCCCTCGTAGCGGGAGAAGTCCAGCGGCTCGCCGAAGCGCACCCGGATGCGGCGGCCGCCGCCGACGCGTGGCAGCCCGCTGCCGCCGGGCTGCACCCGATCGGTGCCGATCATCGCGAACGGCACCACCGGAGCGCCCGTCATCAACGCCAGCCGGGCGATCCCGGTACGGCCCCGGTACAGGCGGCCGTCGGGGGAGCGGGTGCCCTCCGGGTAGATGCCGAAGACGTTGCCGCCGTCCAGCACCCGGCGCCCTGTCATCAGCGCCGCGACACCGCCGCGCCCGCCGTCCCGGTCCACCGGGATCATCCCCACGCCGGTGAAGAACCACGCCATGAGGCGGCCCTTGAGCCCCTTGCCGGTGACGTACTCGTCCTTCCCGATGAAGAAGACCTGACGGCGGGTCACCACCGGCAGGATCATCGAGTCGATGAACGTCAGGTGGTTGCCCGCCAGAATGACCGGTCCGCTGCCGGGGATACGTTCCGCGTTTTCCACCTGCGGCCGCAACAGCAGGCGCAGCACCGAGCCGAGCACCGTTTTGATCAGCAGGAAGCGGGACAACGGATCCTCCGGTCGACGTCTGTGACGCGGCCCGTCCGATGGAGCCACGCAGGTGAGGACGATACTCGCCGAAGGCGCCGCGAGCCGAACCGGCCCGTGCCCGGCGCCGGTACCGCCCGTGCTGTTTCCGCCATGTTCGGCCTGCCGTCTCCCGCCGGGACCCCGCCGCCCCTACCATCGGCCCGCGCCCGCGACCGCGACTGAAGCGGACGACGCGCACCGACGGAAGACCGAAGCAACAGGGGAGAGCGCATGGACGACCACCAGCGTCCCGGCCGCAGAAGCGTGTTGGGCGCCGCGGCCCTCGGAGCCGGGGCGGCGGCCCTCGGCGCCGCCGGCACCGCGCGGGCCGACGACCGCGGGAAGGACCGCCCCGGCCGCGGCGGTCGGCACCTGCCCGTGCCTGCGGTCGTCGCCCACCGCGGCGCCAGCGGCTACCGGCCCGAGCACACCCTCGGGGCCTACCAGCTCGCCCTGGACATGGGCGCCGACGTCATCGAGCAGGACCTCGTCGCCACGCGCGACGGCCACCTGGTGTGCCGCCACGAGAACGACATCACCGGCACCACGGACGTCGCGGACCACCCCGAGTTCGCGGGCCGCCGCACCACCAAGTCCATCGACGGCACCGACATCACCGGCTGGTTCACCGAGGACTTCACCCTCGCCGAGCTCAAGACCCTGCGCGCCGTGGAACGTCTCCCGGAGCAGCGGCAGCACAACACCCTCTACGACGGCCGCTGGCAGGTGCCGTCCTTCGAGGAGGTGCTGCGCTGGGCCGAGGAGGAGGGCCGGCGCCGGCGCCGCCCGGTGTGGCTGCACATCGAGACGAAGCACCCCTCCTACTTCCGCTCCCTCGACCTGGGCCTGGAGGAGCGTCTCGCCCGGCTGATGCGCCGCTTCGGCCGCCACCGGCGCCACGCTCCCAACTTCGTGCAGTCCTTCGAGCCCAGCAGCATCGAGCGGATGCACCGCCTGGTGGACTGCCCCGGTGTGGTGCTGCTGTGGACTGCGGACTCCCGGCCCTGGGACTTCGTGCAGGCAGGCGACCCGCGCACGGTGGCCGACCTGGTCACGCCCGAGGGTCTGGAATGGATCGCGGGCTTCGCCCGCGGCATCGGCCCGGTCGCCGACCTGGTCATCCCGAAAAACGCGGACGGCTCCCTCGGGGAGCCCACCACCCTCGTCCGCGACGCCCACGCGCAGGGACTCGTGCTGCACCCGTACACCATGCGGAACGAGAACGGCTTCCTGCCCACGGAGTTCCGCCGCGGCGAGGACCCGAACGCGTACGGTGACGCGTTCGGCGCCTTCCGTGCCTACTTCGCGACCGGCATCGACGCGATCTTCACCGACAACCCCGACACGGGCCTGCTCGCCGCCGAGGACTTCCGCGACCGCTGAAGCCGGGCGACCACCGAAGTCCGCGACGGCGGCTGCCGGTTCGCCGCCGCCCGGCGTCACCCCGGCGTGCGCGGTTCGCCCGTACGCGCCGGGGAAGGCCACCCGCGGGAGTGAGCACGGCCGGCGGCGGAAACCGCGGCGGGTGTCCGGCCGTCACCACAGACATGACCACTCGCGAACTCCCCGCGCACCTCGACGTCCTGCTGGCGGCGGAGTGCACCGCCGAGTCGCACGGCACCGGCGCCGATCCCGACGACGTGCGCCAGGCGGTGCGCCTGCGCTGGCTGGAGCACGTCCGGGAGGGCGCCCCGCCGTCCGCCCCAGCCGCCTGGCTCCGCGCCGCCGTGCGGGCCGAGATGCGGCACACCCGGCGGCGCAGCCGCCGCGAAGTGCCCCTGCACGAGCAGCCGTACGGCCCTCCGTCCCCGCCCGCACCCACCTTCGTGCTCGCCGCCGACGGCTACCACGACCCCGCCACCGCCGCGGAGGCACCGCTCCTGGCAGCCGAACGACGGCACGTGCTGCGCACGGCCGTCACCCGGCTGCCCGGCCGCTGCCCACAGGTGCTCGCGGCACTGCTGGATGGCGGCGACCGCACCTACCGGGAGATCGCCGCCGCATCGGGAATCTCACAGGGCAGCATCGGCCCACTGCGTTCCCGTTGCCTGGCCTGCCTGCGCAGAATGCTCAGCACGGAGGTTGCGGCCCCGGCCGTCCGGGGAAGGGTGCGGTAGGCGACCTGCGCCACCAGGTCACGGGCGTGGGCGCGGCTCCCGCACCGCGCGCCCCGCCGACACCAGCGATCGAGAGGGCCTGCGCATGGGCACGAGCGTGACCATCTCTGCGGCGACCGACGACGACGCCGAACAGATCCTCAAACTCCAGTACCTCTGCTACCAGTCGGAGGCCGAGCTCTACGGGGACTGGCGCATCGAGCCGCTCACCCAGACCCTCGCCGACCTGCGCGGCGAACTGGCCGGCGGCTGCGTACTCGTCGCGAGACTGGGCGACGAAGTCGTGGGCTCCGTGCGCGCCACCGTCGACGCCGACTCCACCGCCGCCATCAGCAGGCTCTGCGTGCACCCCCGGATGCGCCGCCACGGCCTGGGCGGCAGGCTGCTCACCCGGATCGAGGAACAGCTGGCCGCCGAGCGCGCCGCGAAGCGCTACCGGCTGCGTACCGGGCGCCGCAGCGAGCTGAATCTGCGCCTCTACCGGCGCTGCGGTTACGCGGCCGTCGGCACCGAGACCGACACCGGGCCGGGGCGCGTCACACTGGTCACGATGGAGAAGGAGGCCTCCGCGCAGGCCTTGACCACCGGAGCCTGAGCCGCGCGTTCCGATCGTCGCGGGCCGTGCCCGCCGGACGGCCCGCGAGGGTCAGACCGCGCGGCCCTGCCGCGAGCGGCGCAGCCACAGCATGCCGGTCACCGGCAGGGCCAGTGGCAGGAAGAGGTAGCCCATGCCGTAGTCCGACCACACGGTGCTGTCCGGGAAGGCGGCGGGATCCACGAGCGTCCAGGTGCCCACGACGAGTACCCCGAGCAGTTCAGCCGAACAGCAGACCAGCGCGAGGCGGCGGGCACCCTCCCCGCCGCGGACCAGCGAGACGGTGATGAACACGTACACCACCGCCGCCACCGCCGACAGCACGTAGGCCAGCGGCGCCTCGCCGTACTTCGTGGTCAGCTCGAAGACCGCGCGGGAGGTGGCGCCGACCGCGAAGATCCCGTAGAGGGTGACCAGCAGCCGGCCGGGGCCGGTGCCGATGCCCGGCAGGCCGGGCCCGCGCCCGGCCGTACGCCGTCGCCACAGCCGTTCGGCGCGCGTGCCGCGGTCCGCGCGGTCAGGCACCGCCGCCTCCCCACACCTCGTGCAGCCGTGCCTGGAGCACCGCCAGGACCACCGCGCCCGCGGCGACGGTGACCGATCCCCAGCGGGTCCGCTCCGACAGCGACACCACCGCCACCGCGGGGACGCAGCACAGCACCCCCACCAGGTAGGCCACGAAGACCGCGGTACCGCCGACGGGCTCGCCCCCCGTCGCCAGTTGGACGACGCCGATCACCAGCTGGACCAGCGCGAGCAGCGTCACCACCGCCATGCCGATAAAGTGCCAGTCCTTGGTCGGTTGGTCGCGGTAGGCCGCATGACCGCACCAAGCGGCGAGCAGCAGCGCGGCCACGGCGAGTGTGGCCGTCAGCGGGGTGAGCATGCTCCGAGTCTAGGAGCCGTCCCCGACCGTCCCCCCGCGGCCCCTGCCCGCCGTGAGCGGACTCCGACCCGGGGTGGACCACCAACGGCCGGTACCGGGCCTCCGGCTCCTGTGCCGCGTCACCGACGGCGACGGTCCGTGACGACGCCCGAGGCGCCCGGACTCGCGGTCCCGGTCCCGTCCCGCACCGCGAGTCGCGACGTCGACAAGTCGACCCGGAGCGCCGGACCCCGCCCGCAACCTGGGCCCGGCGCTGCACAACCGCCGCCGCATGCTGCATGCTTGTGCACTGCTGCAACCCCTGGGACCCGCCCAGATCCCCAAGGCATCGGCATGGAGCGGCGCATGACACCCACCTTTCCGGACATCTCGATCAGCACGGAACGGCTGGTGCTGCGCCCCTTCGACGACGCCGACGTTCCCGCGCTGACCGAGATGATGAACGACGAACTCGTCGCCTCCCGGAATTCCGCACCCGCCCCCTACACCGACGCCGACGCCCGGGACTGGGTCACCCGCCGCGCCCCCGCGTCCCGCACCCGCGGCGACGGGATCGTCTTCGCCGTCACCGAGTTCCTCACCCAGCGCCTGGTCGGCAGTGTCCGGCTCAAGCGCACCGACTGGCGGCTTCGCACCACCGAGGTCACCTACGCCACCGCGCCCTGGGCACGCGGCGAGGGCTACGCATGCGAGTCCGTCCTCGCCCTCGTCCAGTGGCTCTTCCAGGACCAGAAGTTCGAACGGCTGGAACTGCGCACCGCCGCCGACAACACCGCAGCCCAGCAGGTCGCGCAGAAGCTCGGCTGCGTCAGCGAGGGCGTGCTGCGCAACGCCTGGATCACCCGCGCCCGCGACGCCGACACCGGCTGGACCGAGGCCCGGACCGACCTCATCGTGTGGAGCCTGCTCCCCGAGGACCTGGACGGCCTGCCCGAGCGCATGGCCGAGGCGGGCGGAACGGTTCCCTACGCGGACTGGAACTGAGCCTCCCGGTGCGGGCGGCCTCCGGTCCTCCGCATCTCCGCCGGCGCTCCACGACCGCGCACCTCCGAGCCCGCCCGCACCCGGCGGGTCCGCCACGGGCTCCCGGCGGTAGTCTTCGGCACGCCCCCGCCTCCGCGCCCACACCAGGAGTGACCCGCCGATGGCCGACCGCGTCACCGTGATCGGGTGGGACGGTTCCCCGCTGAGCGACTCCGCGCGCGCCGCACTCGGCGCGGCCACCCTCGTCGCCGGCGCCGCCCACCACCTCGCTCTCCCGGAGGTCCCGGAGAAGGCGGAACGGATCCGGCTCGGCAGCGTCGCCCTCGCCGCCCGCCGGATCGCCCGGCACCGCGGCACCGCCGTCGTGCTCGCCGACGGCGACCCCGGCTTCTTCGGCGTCGTGCGGACGCTGCGCGCTCCCGAGTACGGCCTCGAGGTCGAGGTCGCGCCCGCCGTGTCCGCGGTGGCCTCCGCGTTCGCGCGGGCCGGCATGCCCTGGGACGACGCGCAGGTCGTCGTCGCGCAGAGCCGCACCTTGCGACGCGCCGTCAACGTCTGCCGTGCGCACGCCAAGGTCGCGGTGCTCACCTCGCCCGGAGCCGGCCCCGCCGAACTCGCGCTGATGCTCGGCGACGTGCACCGCACCTTCGTGGTCTGCGAGGCCCTCGGGACCGATGCGGAGGAGGTCAGCGTGCTGACCTCCGACAAGGCTGCCGACCACACCTGGCGCGACCCCAACGTCGTCATCGTGGTGGGCGGAAGCCCGGCGGGGGAGAACGCCGACCAGGACGGCGCGTGGCGCGCTGGCCAGGAGCCCGGCCACCAGCGCGGACCGCGCGGCTGGGCGCTACCGCCCGCGGCCTTCCCCGAGCAGCAGACGCCGCCCTCCGCCGGCGCCTCGGACCGGCTGCGCGCCGCTCAACTCGCCCGGCTGGGTCCCCGCCCCGGCGACCTCGTGTGGGACATCGGCTGCGGCACCGGCGCCCTCGCCGTCGAGGCCGCGCGCTTCGGCGCCGCCGTCATCGCCGTCGACCGGGACGCGCGCGCCTGCGCCCGCGTCACCTCTGCCGCGCGCCGGTTCGGCGTGCAGGTGCAGACCGTCTCCGGGGCGGCCCCGCAGATCCTCGAGGAACTGCCCGAGCCGGACGTCGTCCGGGTGGGCGGCGGCGGCATCCGTACGGTCGCCGCGGTCGCCGACCGGAGGCCGGCCCGCATCGTCACGCACGCCGCCACGCGCGACGAGGCGGAGGCCGTCGGCCGCGCTCTCGCCGACGGCGGGTACGCCGTCGAGTGCGCCCTGCTCCAGTCCGTCGAACTGGACACCGAGCGCTGGCAGGAGACCGAACGCACGGTCGTCTTCCTGCTCTCGGGCGTACGCGGCTGACCGCCGGCCGCCGCCACCGCCCGCGCCGCGTACCGCACTTGGCGGCGCACCGGCGGCGAAGTGCCGCTTCTCACTCACCCGTGGCCGGTGCGGCAGCCCGCGGCAGGTAGGCTGATGGACCGTTGTGCCGCCCCGGACACGTGAGGATTCGTCCAGCGATGTCCGGTGGGCGCCGGCGGAGACACGTGCCGCAACGAGCGCGCGCTCGTTCTTCCTCCTGGGACGCGGCGGTCATCCGCCGGGTGGGTGAAGAGGGACTACGGATGGGGCGAGGGGTACGCATGACCGACAGCGGCCAGGTCCCCGGCGAGGAACTGCCGGGGTACGCGGACGCACAGCCGGAGCAGCCGCAGCCCACGGCGGCCGTCCACGGCGGATACGCCTACGCCGACCACGACCCGCACGCGGTCCACGACCCGCACGCGGTCCACACCGAGGCGCTCGAGGACGACGAGGACCTGCTGATGCCGGGTGCGCAGAGTGCGTGGAGCGACGGACAGTCCTCCTCGGGTCAGTACGACGTCCAGACCGCCGTGCATCCGCCGCAGCAGGCGGCCGCGCAGCAGAGCCAGCCGCGCCGCCCGCTGCACCTCGGTCCGCCGGTGCCCGAGCAGTCCGGCGCCGTGCGCACGCTCGCCGACCGCGGCCCCAGCTCCCCGCCGTCGGCCCAGCCGTCCGTCCACGTCACGCCGCCCGCGTCGTACCCCGGGCAGCACGCGGCCCCCGCCGCCCCCGGCCCGGAGTACCTGGACGTGGGCTACCCCGGCGGCGAGACGCCGCCGGGCCCCCAGCTCGGCCAGGAGCCCTCCCTTAGCGAGCCCTGGACCGTCGCTCCGTCGCAGGAACCTTTCGCGGCCCCGGCGCAGGAGCCCGCAGCCGGCTACGACGCGGCCGCCGAGCCGCTGCCGGGTCCTGACCTGGCCGCCGAGCCGCTGCCGGGTCCTGACCTGGCCGCCGTGCCGGAGCACCCCGAGCAGCCCGCCCCTGCGGTGGCGGAGCCCTCGGCGCCGGCCGTCGCCGCACCGGAGCACCCCGTCGTCGCATCGGACGTGTCCGAGCAGGACGTGGCCACCGGGGCGGAACAGGCCGGCCGTGCCGGCGCCGAGGGTGCCGCCGCTTCGGCGGCACCCACCGAGACGCAGCATGAAGCCCCTGAGCAGGCTTCGGAGCAGGGCGCCGACGAGCAGTCCGGGCCCGCCGGGACCGTGGCGCCGCACGGCGCCGAGGACGCGGCAGCTCATGCCGGCGCGCCGGCCGACGTGCCGGCGCCGGCGCTGGCCGAGGAACCCGCGCTCGAGCAGGCCGGGTCAGTCGTCCCCCTGCCTCGCGCACACGGGGACGACCTGCCGGACACCCCCGGGCCCGGCCCGGCACCCGGCGCCGACGGTCCCGACTCGGCGGCCGCACACGAGACCGCCATCGCGACGGAGGCGCCCGACGCCCCCGTCGGTGAGGCACCGGTCGACGACGCCGTCGCGGAAGAGCCCGCGGCAGTCCTCGACCCGGCGGCGACCGGTGGCGAAGAACCGCCCGCCGAACAAGTCGACCCGCCCTCCCCGGCGGAACCCGCCGCGGAAGCAGATCCCGAGGTTCCGGCCGACACCGCTCCGCCCATAAGCGAGGACGGCACGGCTTCCGCCGCCGCGCCGTCCGACGGCGGTGCTCCCACCGACGGGCCGACCGTCCAGGAGCTCCCGGCCGAGGCCTCCGAGGCCACGGAGGCCACGGAGGATCCGGCCACCGACCCGGCCCCCGATCCCACCGAGGAGCCGCCCGCCGAGGCCACGCCCGCGGCCGAGCGCGGACCCGCCGCCCCCGGCTACGACGAGGCGGACCGCGAGGCCGTGCACCGCCTCATGCGCGAACGCCGCGACATCCGCAACGGGTTCCGGCCCGACCCGATCCCGCACGAGGTGCTGCTCCGCGTCCTGGAGGCGGCGCACACCGCACCCAGCGTCGGTCACAGCCAGCCCTGGGACTTCGTGGTGATCCGCTCGGAGGAGACCCGTCGGACGATGCACGAACTCGCGCAGCGCCAGCGGGAGGCGTACGCCAGGACGCTGCCCAAGGCGCGCGCCAAGCAGTTCAAGGAACTGAAGATCGAGGCCATCCTCGACACGCCGGTCAACATCGTCGTCACCGCCGATCCCACCCGCGGCGGCCGGCACACCCTCGGGCGCCACACCCAGCCGCAGATGGCGCCCTACTCCTCCGCCCTCGCCGTGGAGAACCTGTGGCTCGCCGCCCGCGCCGAGGGCCTCGGCGTCGGCTGGGTCAGCTTCTTCGACGAGCGCGAGATGGTCCGTACCCTCGACCTGCCCGAGCACCTCGACGTCGTCGCCTACCTGTGCATCGGCTACGTCGACGAGTTCCCGGCGGAACCCGAGCTGATGCAGGCCGGCTGGTCCAAGCGCCGCCCGCTGTCCTGGGTCGTGCACGAGGAGTCCTACGGCCGCCGCGCCCTGCCCGGAGCCGAACCACACGACCTGCTCGCCGAGACGCTCCAGAAGATCCGCCCCCTGGACGCCAAGGCGCTCGGCGAAGCGTGGGAACGCCAGAAGCGGATGACCAAGCCCGCCGGCGCGCTGGGCATGCTGGAGATCATCTCCGCGCAGCTCTGCGGGCTGTCCCGGCAGTGCCCGCCGCCCGTGCCCGAGCCCGCCGCCGTCGCCGTCTTCGCGGGCGACCACGGTGTGCACGCCCAGGGCGTCACCCCCTGGCCGCAGGAGGTGACGGCGCAGATGGTCGCCAACTTCCTCGGTGGCGGCGCCGTCTGCAACGCCTTCGCCAGTCAGGTCGGTGCCGAGGTCTGCGTCGTCGACGTGGGCGTGGCGGCCGAACTCCCCGCCTCGCCCGGCCTGCTGCCGCGGAAGGTCCGCCCCGGGACCGCCGACATGACACAGGGGCCCGCCCTCACCCACGAGGAGGTGCTGCGCGCCCTCGAGGTCGGCATCGAGACCGCCCGCGACCTCGTCGCCGCCGGCAACAAGGCGCTGGTCACCGGCGAGATGGGCATCGCCAACACCACGGCCTCCGCAGCCCTGATCGCCGCCTGCACCGGTGCCGACCCCGCCGACGTCACCGGACGCGGCACGGGCATCGACGACGAGACGCACACCCGGAAGATCGACGTCGTCCGGCGGGCGCTCGCGCTGCACCAGCCCGACCCGGCCGACCCGATCGGCATGCTCGCCGCCGTCGGCGGACTCGAACACGCCGCGCTGACCGGAATGATCCTGGGCGGCGCCTCGCTGCGCACCCCGGTCGTCCTGGACGGCGTCAGCGCCGGAGCCGCCGCCCTGGTCGCCCGGCAGATCGCACCCGAGGCCCTCGCCGCCTGCATCGCCGGTCACCGCAGCGCCGAACCCGGGCACGTCGCCGCACTCACCAAGCTGGGCCTGCGCCCACTGATCGACCTCGACCTGCGCCTCGGCGAGGGCACCGGAGCGCTGCTCGCCCTCCCCATGGTGCAGAGCGCCGCCCGCGCCATGCACGAGGTCGCCACGTTCGACTCGGCGGGGGTCACCGAGAAGAACTGACCCCTCCGACGGGTCCGGACCGCCGCACCTCTCCGGCGCCCGGACCCGTCGGCGAGTGATCCGCGGTACAGCACCCCGAGCCGCCCCGCCATAAGCTGTGTCCCACGCGTTCCCGCAGGCCGGGACCGTCCGGCCGGGCGAGCACCGCCGGGAGCGCGCGGCACCGCCCGACCGCACCTCACCCGCCGCTCCGACGTCGCAGCGGCACCGCGCCACCCCGCAAGGAGAGCCGCACGCGATGCCCGACACCCCCGCCTACCCCGTCGGCCTGCGCCTGGCCGGACGCCGCGTCGTGGTCCTCGGCGGCGGCACCGTCACCCAGCGCCGCCTCCCCGCGCTGGTCGTGGCGGGCGCGGACATCACCGTGATCTCGCCCTCCGTCACTCCCTCCGTCGAAGCCATGGCGGAAGCCGGCGAGATCACCTGGGAGCGGCGCCGCTACCGCGAAGGCGACCTCGCCGACGCCTGGTACGCGCTCATCGCCACCGACGACGATGCCGCCAACACCCGCGCCTCCGCCGAGGCCGAGGCCCACCGTGTGTGGGCCGTGCGCAGCGACGACGCCGAGGCCGCCACCGCCTGGACGCCCGCCACAGGACGCACCTCCGGTGTCACCGTCGCCGTCCTCACCGGTCGCGACCCGCGCCGCTCCGCCGCGCTGCGCGACGCCATCGTCGACGGCCTCCGGGACGGCAGCCTCGGCGCGCCGCACCGCCGCGCCCGTTCCGGCGGCGTCGCCCTCGTCGGCGGCGGCCCGGGCGACCCCGACCTCATCACCGTGCGCGGCCGCCGCCTCCTCGCCGAGGCGGACGTCGTCGTCGCCGACCGCCTCGGCCCGCGCGACCTGCTCGACGAACTCCCGCCGCACGTCGAGGTCATCGACGCCGCGAAGATCCCCTACGGCCGCGCCATGGCGCAGCAGGCCATCAACGACGCCCTCGTCGCACACGCCCGCGCCGGCCGCTTCGTCGTCCGGCTCAAGGGGGGCGACCCCTACGTCTTCGGCCGCGGCATGGAGGAGGTGCAGCAGCTCACCCGCGAAGGCATCCCGGTCACGGTGGTGCCGGGCATCTCCAGCTCCGTCAGCGTCCCTGCGGCCGTCGGCATCCCCGTCACCCACCGGGGCGTCGCCCACGAGTTCACCGTCGCCAGCGGCCACGTCGCCCCCGACGACCCGCAGTCCCTCGTCGACTGGGAGGCCCTCGCGCGGCTGCGCGGCACCCTCGTGCTGCTCATGGCCGTCGAGAAGATCGGCGCCATCGCCGCCACCCTCGTCCGGCACGGCCGCGCCCCGGGCACGCCCGTCGCCGTCGTCCAGGAAGGCACCATGGCCGCCGAACGGCGCGTCGACGCCACACTGGAGACCGTGGCCGGCGTGATCGAGGCCGAGGGAGTACGGCCCCCCGCCGTCATCGTCGTCGGCCCGGTGGTCGGCGTCGGCGCGGAGGACTGACCGGCCGATGCCCGAACCTCTCACCCTCACCCGCGCCGACGACCCCCGTCTGCACGACTACACCTCCCTCACCGACGTCGAACTGCGGCGCCGCCGCGAACCCGCCGAGGGCCTCTTCATCGCCGAGGGCGAGAAGGTCGTCCGCCGCGCCCTGCAGACCGGCTACCGCATGCGGTCGATGCTGCTGACGCCCAAGTGGGCCGACGCGATGGCCGACGTCATCACCGCCGCGACCGCCCCCGTGTACGTCGTCAGCCCCGAACTGGCCGAACGGGTCACCGGCTACCACGTGCACCGCGGCGCCCTCGCCTCCATGGAACGCAGACCGCTTCCCGCACCGGACCGGCTCCTCGACGGCGCGCAGCGCGTCGCCGTGATGGAGGCCGTGAACGACCACACCAACATCGGTGCGATCTTCCGCAGCGCTGCGGCCCTGGGCATGGACGCGGTGCTGCTGTCGCCGTCCTGCGCGGACCCGCTGTACCGGCGCTCGGTGAAGGTCTCGATGGGCGCGGTCTTCTCCGTCCCCTACGCCCGCCTCGACGCCTGGCCGCAAGGTCTCGACACGGTGCGCGCCGCCGGGTTCGAGGTGCTCGCCCTCACCCCCGGTGGCAGCGCGGAGCCGCTCGGCGAGGTCGCCTCCGTACGGACCGGCGCGCGGGTCGCGCTGCTGCTCGGCGCCGAGGGCGACGGCCTCACACAGCGCGCCCAGCGTGCCGCGGACCGGCGCGTGCGCATCCCCATGGCGGCCGGCGTGGACTCCCTCAACGTCGCCGCGGCCGCCGCCGTGGCCTTCTACGCGGTGGCCTCCGGCTCCCCCGGGTGACACCGTCGCGGCCGCCCGGTCGGGTCATCCGCTTGACCCTCACGCGGCGTGATGCCGCATCGTCGTCGGCATGGAGGAACACCTGACCGTGGGCCGCGTGGCCGAGCTGGCCGGCGTGAGCGTCCGCACGCTGCATCACTACGACGAAATCGGTCTCGTGCCGCCGTCCGCGCGGACCGCGACCGGGTACCGGGCCTACTCGGCGGGCGACGTGGAGCGGCTGCGGGAGGTGCTCGGCTACCGGCGGCTGGGCTTCGGCCTGCGGGAGATCGCGGACCTGGTGGACGCCCCGACCACCGACGCGGTCGCCCGCCTGCGCCGACTGCGCGGCCTGCTGCAGGAGCAGCGCGACCGTCTGGCCGCCACGGTGGCGGCCATCGACGAGGAGCTGGAGGCACGAGCGATGGGGATCCGGACGAAGCCGGAGGATCAACTGACAGTGTTCGGCGCGCAGTTGTACGAATCCATCGGGTCCGCCTACCCGGCGACGCGGCGCACGGAGCGGCGGATCGCCGTGAGGATCTGGGATGCGCTCGGAGAAGCCCGTACGGTCCTGAATGTCGGGGCCGGCACCGGCTCCTACGAGCCCCCGGACCGCGAGGTCACAGCGGTGGAACCGTCGGCGGTGATGCGGGCGCAGCGCCCCCCGGGTGCGGCGCCGTGCGTGGCCGCCGGAGCGGAACGCCTGCCTTTCGCCGATCAGTCGTTCGACGCCGCGATGGCGGTCAGCACCGTTCACCACTGGGCGGACCCGATCGCCGGGCTGCGCGAGATGCGGCGAGTGGCCCGGCGCGTGGTGGTGTTCACCTACGACGCCGGCTCGCCGGGCCGACTCGACCGGTTCTGGCTGACCCGCGATTACCTGCCCGAGTTCGCCGGCCTTCTCGTCGGCTGGCCCTCACTGGCCGACATGACCCGCGCGATCGGGGGCCGCGCCCAGCCGGTGCTGATCCCGTGGGACTGTGCCGACGGCTTCTTCGAGGCCCACTGGCGCAGGCCCGAGGCGTACCTGGAGGACCCTGTGCGCCGTGCGGTATCGGTATGGACCAGGGTCGGGCCTCAGGCTGAGCAGCGGGCGGTGGACAGCCTCCGCGACGACCTCTCCTCGGGCCGCTGGGCCGCACGTCACCGGGACCTCGTCTCCCTCGACGCGGCAGAGCTGGGCCTGCGCCTGCTCGTGGCCTGAGCCCGTGCGCCGGCACGGCACGAGTCGCCCCACGGCTTCACCGGCCACCCCACGGCCATGGCCGGGACGCCGCCGTGCGCGTGGCGGGGGGATCAGCGGGGCGCGGTGGCCGGGGCGGGCCGGGGAGCGCCCAGCGCGTCGAGGGAGCTCTCGCAGCCCTGGGCCGCCGCGATGCCCAGAGCGACCAGCAGCGTCACCGTGACGAAGACGAAGATCCGCTGCCGCAGCAGCCGCCGGTCGGGTCCGCCGCCGCGGGCCGCTGGTGCGGGCCGGCCGCCCGAGCGGCCGGCGGTGGCCGGCTTCCGCGCCGGGCCGCCGCGCTGCGCGGACGGCCGCTGCGCCGGACGCCGTGCCCCCGTGCGCGGCGACGCACCGGTGCGCGACGCCGGACCGCCCCCGTCGTGCTCGGTGCGCTGCCGCGCGTACTCCTCCGCCCGGGACCCCGTCGGCCGGCGCTGAGCGCGCCCCACCGCGGTCGGCTCCGCCGGCACGGCGGCGTCCGGCAGACCGCGGGCCTCGCGGGCGGCGATTTCCTTGAGCCGCAGCGAGAGCTGCAACGTGCTCGGCCGCTCCTCGGGGTTCTTCACCAGGCACGCCTCGATGAGCGGGGCGAGCGCCGCGTGCACCCCGTCCAGGTGCGGTTCCTCGTGGACGACGCGGTAGAGCATGACCTCCGAACTGCCCTGGCCGAAGGGGGAGTCCGCGGTTGCGGCGTAGGCGAGCGTCGCACCGAGCGAGAACACGTCGGTGGCCGGGGTCACCGCCGCGCCCCGTACCTGCTCGGGAGCGAGAAAACCGGGCGAGCCGACGGCCGTACCCACGTGGGTGAGGGTGCTCGCTCCCGTGGCCCACGCGATGCCGAAGTCGATGATGCGCGGGCCCTTGGGGGACAGCAGGATGTTGGACGGCTTCACGTCGCGGTGCACGACCCCCGCTTCGTGTACGGCGACCAGCCCTTCCGCGAGGGCGGCGCCGACGGATGCGACCTGCGAGGCGGGCAGTGGGCCCTCCTCGGTCACCTTGTCGTGGAGGGAGGGGCCGGGCACGTACTGCGTGGCGAACCACGGACGCCCGGCGTCCAGGTCCGCGGCGACCAGCCGGGCCGTGCATCCCCCGCGGATCCGTCGCGCGGCAGACACCTCCCGGGCGAACCGGGACCGGAACTCCTGGTCCTCGGCCAGGTCGGGCCGGATGACCTTCAGTGCCACGCGCTGGCCCCGCTTGTCCGACCCCAGGTAGACGACGCCCATTCCGCCGGCCCCCAGCCGCCGGTGCAGCCGGAACGAGCCGACGACTCGCGGGTCCTCGCGCCGGAGCCGCATCATCGCCATAGTCGTTCCCCTACCTCCGGTGGGAGACCCCAACCGCCGCCGTCCTGCTGACGAGGACAGCTTACGGACTACGGGCGCCCGGCAACGAGAGGCGGCACACGTGCCGTCAGACTCCGTGTCAGTACGGGCCGGTGGCCTTCTCCGCCGTTCCCTGGCCCGGCCGAGCCGTCCCCCGCGGCCGCCCTGCGTCCCAACTGCCGCGCGCATGACTTCTTCTGACAGGTCGTCGTCTTGGCATCGCGCGACTCCGGTGTCTCCGTACCGCCGGGCCCTCCGCCCTCCCGGTGGCCTTGATCCGCCGCTTCCGTGAGCGAAGTCACCGACGGCGACGCTCCCCCGGCAGCAGGAGGTGACCCGCACGTCCTGGCCCTGCCCCTCCGGGAGACCCCCGACCTGGCGCGACGCGTCTCCACCCAGGGGAGTAGTCCACCGCCTGCGCCGTCATCCTGCGGGAGGCCCCGCAGTCGGTACGCGGGCATGACGCACCCGCTCCCTCCCGCGCCTAGTGTGGTTTTCCTGCGGCGGGCGAACGTACTCGTCCCCCGAGGTCAGACGCCCGCCGCCCCGAACCGGACAGGAGCTGGAGCCATGGCGCACACAGCAGGGCGTACGGCGTCCCGGGTGCAGGGACGACTGGCGGCGGCGACGTCCGCCTTCGGCGCCCGCCGCGGCGGCCGCCGGCATCCCGTTGCCGCCGCCGTCATGGTCCTTCCGATGGCCCTGCTCCTCGCCGTCGTCTTCGGCGGCGTGGAGGCGGTCGTCACCCAGGCGTCGTCCGTGGCCGGAATACTGGGGCGCTGAGGCGCCCCGGGGCTCGGGAGAGCGGCCCGAGCCGGGGACAGCCGGCCATCAGCCCCGTGGGGACGGGGGTGCGGCGGACGGCAGATGAGCCCGGGCAGCTGGGGAGCTGCCCGGGCTCCACGCCGTCCAGGCCCGTGCCGTCCGTCGCGGCCGCCGCGTACGATCCGTGCGCATGCAGCAGCACGCCCCGTCTCCTCCGCCGTCCCGCCCGTCGCCGGCCGCGGAGCTCGCCGCCCTTCTGCCCCCGCCGCGCCGGGAGCCCGTGCTGCTCGCCGACCGCCCCGACGGCACGGTCGTCCGTGCCGGGGGAGCGGTGGCGAAGGCCCACGCGCCCGACGTGGACCCGTCCGCGCTCGCCGTACGGCTGCGGGTCGCCGCCGACCCCGCCCTGCGCGGCGTCCTGCTGCCGCCGCTGTGCCCGGCACCGGTCGGCCTGCTCCACGACGGGCGTCCGGCCACGGCCTGGCCGTACGGCGTCCCCGTCGACCCGGCCGATCCGGAGGCGGCGCCGTGGGAGGAGGCCGGGACGCTTCTTGCCCGGCTGCACACCGCGCCGCACGACGAGATCGCCCGCCGTCACGGTCCGCTGCCGCCGATGCGCGGCCCCCTCAAGGCGGCGGCCGCCGTGACGCGGATGCGCGCCGCCCAGGCGGCTGATGCCGCGCCCGCTGCTCCGGTCGCGCCCGTCGGCGGGACGACGGGCCGCGCCGCACCGGAGGATGCGCACGCCTCGCTGGACGCCGCGCGCCACGCGGTGGAAGGCGCCTGGGCGCGGTTGCCCGCCTGGTGCCGCGCGGAGGCCGCGCCGCCCCCGGGTCGGCCCCGGGCGCTGTGCCACGGCGACTTCCACCTCGGTCAACTCGTCCGCCACCCCCCGCCGGAGGGCCGGTGGCAGCTCATCGACATCGACGACCTCGGGCTCGGAGACCCCGCCTGGGACCTGGCACGGCCCGCCGCCTGGTTCGCCGCCGGGCTGTTGCCGCCCGCCGCCTGGGAGCGGCTGCTCTTGGGCTACCTCGCCGTCCGCCGCCCGCCGGTGGACGACCTGTGGGACTGGCTCGACGAGCCCGCGCGGGCTCTCACGGTGCAGACCGCGGCGGTCGCCGTGGCCAAGGCGACACCGGAGGTGCGGGCCCTCGACGTGGACGAGCGCGCGCTCGTCGAGGCTTGTTGCAGAATCGTCGAACTCCCCTGCCCCGCCCGGCCGTAGGCTGGGGGATCCAGTGAAACGACAGGCGAGGAGTTGACGCAGACGATGCAGTGTCCCAAGTGTCGTGCGCCGATGCAGACCTACAACCGCAACGGCGTGCAGATCGAGCAGTGCAGCGGATGCCGGGGGATCTTCCTCGACTACGGGGAGCTCGAGGCGCTGAGTCGCTTCGAGTCGCAGTGGTCGGGCCAGGCGCCGCCGCCGGCGCCGCCCGCCGCCCCCGTACCGCAGTCCTACCCGGCCGCACCCGCCTGGGGCGCTCCGCACCACGGCCATCGCGGACACGGCCACCGCGGCTTCGGCAGGATGCTCTTCTCCTCCTGACGCCCCGGAACGACGACAGCCCCCGGCCGAAAAGCCGAGGGCTGTCATGACGCGTGGACGATACTGGGATCGAACCAGTGACCTCTTCCGTGTCAGGGAAGCGCTCTCCCGCTGAGCTAATCGTCCGGGACATGCGTGCGCGATACTGGGATTGAACCAGTGACCTCTTCCGTGTCAGGGAAGCGCTCTCCCGCTGAGCTAATCGCGCGGGACCGTCACCCCCACCGCCCGCGAGGGCGGCGGAGTGCAGGACCAGTGGACGATACTGGGATTGAACCAGTGACCTCTTCCGTGTCAGGGAAGCGCTCTCCCGCTGAGCTAATCGTCCGAGGTGGAGACGGGATTTGAACCCGTGTAGACGGCTTTGCAGGCCGTTGCCTCGCCTCTCGGCCACTCCACCATGACGGGGACGCAGGGCCCCATCCGAGCGGACGACGAGATTCGAACTCGCGACCCTCACCTTGGCAAGGTGATGCTCTACCAACTGAGCCACGTCCGCGTGGGTCTCCACCAGGCCGCGCGCCCGGAAGCCACCCGCCTCCGGCCCACTTCCGCGACCCGGCGACGTGGTGAACTCTATCGGATTCCGGGCCAGGCTCAAATTCCGTTTGCGCAGCGTGGCCGCTCAGGCGCGCCTCCTACACTCGTACGCGTGCACGATCTGCCGCCTCTCGCCCGCTTCGGCGGTCTCCTCGCCACGGACCTGCGCGAGGTCACCGGTGACCCCGAGGCCCTCGACTCCCGGGGCTGGTGGGCCGTCGTCGCGGACTTCGAGGGCGGGCTGACCTGTGCCCGCTTCGGTGACGTCCGGTCCGATCCGGCCCGTTCCCGGCGCCCGCACCACGCCCGCTGGCGGGGGCCCGCCCCCGGGGACTGGACCAGCTCCCTGGACCGCGCCGGCTACACCGCGGGCGTCCGCCGTATCCGCGAGCACATCGCCGCCGGCGACGTCTACCAGGCCAACCTCTGCCGCATCCTGACTGCCCCGCTCCCCGACCCGCGGCTCGAAGCATCCGACGTCGACGCCTTCGGCGCGCTCCTCGCTGCCGGGAACCCGGCGCCGTACGCGGGCACCGTCCGCCTCCCCGCCCACGGCGTCGAGGTCGCCACCGCCTCCCCGGAGCTCTACCTGCGGCGCGAGGGGGACACGGTCACCTCCGGCCCGATCAAGGGAACCGGCCGCACCGCCGCCGACCTGCTGGAGAAGGACCACGCCGAGAACGTGATGATCGTCGACCTGGTCCGCAACGACCTCGGCCGGGTCTGCGCCACCGGTTCGGTGACCGTCCCCGACCTGTGTGCGGTAGAAGCGCACCCCGGGCTCGTCCACCTGGTCTCCACCGTTCGCGGCCGGATCGCCGACGCCGGTGACGGCCGCACCTGGGCCCGGCTCCTGGACGGCACCTTCCCGGCCGGCTCGGTCACCGGCGCCCCCAAGCGCAGCGCGCTGGACGTCATCCGCTCGCTGGAGACCGCGCCGCGCGGCCCGTACTGCGGCGGCGTCGGGTGGGTCGACGCCGACCGGGGAACGGGTGAACTCGCCGTCGGGATACGTACGTTCTGGATCGACCGTGCCCACCCGGCCGGGCCCGTGCTGCGTTTCGGCACCGGGGCCGGCATCACCTGGGACTCCGCCCCGGAGCGGGAATGGGCGGAGACCGAGCTCAAGGCATCCCGGCTGCTCGCGGTAGCGTCGGGTACAGGCCCGGCGGAGCCCGTACCGGGCAACCGGCAGGAGGAGAGGACCACCACGTGAGGATCTGGCTCGACGGCTCCCTGCGGGAGGTCGACGACGCACGCGTCTCCGTGTTCGACCACGGCCTGACCGTCGGCGACGGCGTCTTCGAGACGGTCAAGGCCACCGACGGCGTCCCCTTCGCCCTCACCCGCCACCTCGACCGGCTCGCCGTCTCCGCCCGAGGCATGGGCCTGCCCGCACCCGACCTGGACGAGGTCCGCCGTGCCTGTGCGGCCGTACTCGACGGCAATCCGATGCCGCTCGGCCGCCTGCGTATCACCTACACCGGCGGACACTCGCCGCTCGGCTCCGACCGCGGTGACGCCGGCCCCACCCTGGTCGTCGCGCTCGGCGAGGCCGCACGCCGGCCGGACACCACGGCCGTCGTCACCGTCCCCTGGACGCGCAACGAGCACGGCGCCCTGGCCGGCCTCAAGACCACGTCCTACGGTGAGAACGTCATCGCCCTCGCCCGTGCCCGGCAGGACGGCGCCACCGAGGCGCTGTTCGCCAACACCGCCGGCCGGCTGTGCGAGGGGACCGGTTCGAACGTCTTCGTCGTCCTGGACGGCGAACTGCACACCCCGCCGCTCACCTCCGGCTGCCTGGCGGGCATCACCCGCGCCCTGGTCGCCGAGTGGTCCGGCGCCCGCGAGACCGACCTCCCGATGGACGTCCTGGACCGCGCCGACGAGATCTTTTTGACCTCCTCACTGCGCGATGTGCAGGCCGTCCACCGCGTCGGGCCCCGCGCCCTGGGCGCCGCCCCCGGGCCGGTCACCGCCAAGGCCATGCGGCTCTTCGAGGAGCGCTCCGCCGCCGTCCCGGAGCCGTGAGCAGGTGACCACCACCCTCCGCCCCGCAGGCCCGGAGGAGCCCGGCGACGTCGCGTCCCCGGGCACCTCCCGCAGCCGCCGCTACGACATCTGCGTCAACGGGCGCCGGGCCGGCGGCCTCCACGTCACCGCGGCCGACGAGCACGGGCTGCGCACCGGCCGCATCGCCGCGATCGAGGTGGACGAGCCAGACCGGCACCGGGGCCGCGCGACCGTGGCCGCCCTGGCCGCCGAGGAACTCCTGCGCGGCTGGGGCTGCGTACGCCTCGCCCTCGCCGTCCCGGCCGCCGCACAGCCCGCACTGCGGCTGGCGGCAGCCCTCGGCTACACCGAGCTGGCTCGCCACCTGCTCACGGAGCTCCACCCGCACGGCCCGCCGGCCGTCCCGCCCGACGGCGTCCGCCTGCGGCCGATGACGGACGACCACTTCCGGGAGTGGAGCGCGCGCGACCTGACCCAGCTCGCCGCGGCGCTGACCGCCGACGGCGCCGCACCGGAACGCGCCGCGCTGGACGCCGAACGCGCCCAGCGCGCCCTGCTGCCGGACGGTCCCGACACGCCGGGGATGTCCTTCCACCAGCTGCTACACGAAGACAGCGCGGTCGGAGTCCTCTGGCTGCGTCTCGATGGGGCACCACGCCCGGACGCCGACGCCTGGGTGTACGCGGTCGAGGTCGACGCGGAGCAACGCGGCCGTGGCCACGGCCGCACCCTGATGCGGGCCGCCGAGGACGTGTGCCGCGAGGCGGGCGCGCGGGTACTCGGCCTGAACGTGCACAGCGGCAACACCCCGGCCCGCAAGCTGTACGCATCCCTCGGCTACCGGCCCGTGGAACACCACCTGGCCAAGCCGCTGCTGTGACCGGCCGGAGCCGGCCCGGGCCAGTGGCTCACGACCGGGCGCGTCCGAGGAGCCGGTCGGCGATCTCCTCGATGCGCTCCCGCAGGCCCTCCTGGCTCTTTCCGCCGTCCATCCGCTCGCCGTCGATGACGTACGTCGGCGTGCCGGTGACGCCGATCGCCTGCCCCTCCGCCTGGTCGGCGTCCACCACCAGCAGGTGCCGGCCGTCCACCAGGGAGGTCGCGACCTCGTCGGGGTCCACCCCCACCTCGGCGGCCACCTCCAGCAGCAGTTCCTCGCCGCGCCCGCCCAGCTCCTCGGCACGCTCCAGCACGGCCGCCACGAATGTGTCGCCCCTGCCCTGCACGTAGGCCTCCTCCGCCGCCTGAGCCGCCGCGAAGGCGTGCTTGTGCTTCTCCAGCGGGAAGTGCCGCCACCTGATCTCCAGAGCGTCGCCGTACCGCTCGCGCAGGGCACGCAGGTCGTCCTGGGCGCGGCGGCAGTCCGTGCACTGGAGCTCACACCACACGTCGAGCACCGGGGGAATGGCGGGGGAGGAAGCGTTCATGGCGGACAGTCTCGCACCCCGCGGGCGGCGCCCCGGACCCTGACTTCCCCCGGATTCCGCCCCCGGCGTTCCCTGGAGGCATGGCCGCTCGGGCGGTCCGGGGTGCACGATGGAGACATGCTCACCACGACCGTGTGCGCCGCCCTCTCCGCGGCCGGCCTCGCCATCGCCCTCCTCACGGCCTACCGGCGCCGGTTCGCCGCTGCGACGCGCATCGCGGCATTCGCTCTGGTACCGATCGGGCTGGCCATGGCGGGCCTGATCAGCCTCGCCGGGAAGGTGGGCCGGGCTGTCGGCGGCTGGGCCACCGACCTGGTGCTCGACCCGGAGGTCTGGGCCGGCTTCGGCGTGCTCGCTCTCGCGGTCGTCCTGTACGTGATCGCTCGCGTCGCCGCCGGCCGGGGCTCCGGCCGGGAGCGGCAGCCGTCCCGCCGGGAGCGGCGTGCCACGGCCCGCGCCGAGCGGAAGGGGCTCGGCACGGCGAGTGCCCCGCAGGCGTCCACCGGAGCGCTGGGCACCGCGTCCGGAGCCACAGCTGGTGCACAGGCGGCCGGCCGTGCGGCGGAGCCGGCCACGGCTTCCGGCGAAGCGAGGGGCGGCCGTCCGGCGGGGGGCGAGGACGATTTCTCCGACATCGAGGCCATCCTGAAGAAGCACGGCATCTGACCAACCCGCCGCGGCACCGGGCGTGTTGACCGGCGCCGCGGGGTCCGTCTGCGTCATCATCGGCGCGAGATGCAGCGCACCACCCACGCCCTTCCAGGCGACATCGACGACCCGGGCCGAGCCCTCGCGCCGGCCCCCGCCCCCACTTCGACGCCGGTCCCCGTTCCGCCGTCCGCGGCGCTCCCCGTCCCGCCCGAGGTCGTCGGCCGGGAGCCGGAGGAGGAGGCGCGGGGCTGCCTCTTCGCGCTCTCCCAGCCGCCGCTGATGCTCTTCCTCGCCGTGATCGGCGCGCTGCTGGGCCTGTGCGGGGTGCACGACCTGCTGATCCTGTGACCTCGGCGGGGCCCGGACGCCTTCGGCGCCGTCCGGCGGGTCAGCCGGCGTCCGCGGACTCCCGCTGCCGCGCCCGGTACGCGGCCACGTGCAGCCGGTTCCCGCAGGTACGGCTGTCGCAGTAGCGGCGGGAGCGGTTGCGGGAGAGATCGATGAAGGCCCGCCCGCAGTCCGGGGCCTCGCACCGCCGCAGGCGCTCCCGCTCCCCGGCGACGAGGATGAACGCCAGCGCCATCCCGCCGTCCGCGGCGAGGTGGTCCGCCACGGAGGCGCCGGGCGCGAAGTAGTGCACGTGCCAGTCGTAGCCGTCGTGGTCGGTGAGCTGCGGCGTCGTGCCGGCCTCCGCGACCAGCGCGTTGATCAGCTTCGAGGCGGTGCGGGCGTCGGGCGCCGCGAAGACGCCGGCGAAGCGGTCCCGCACCGAGCGGACCGCCTTGAGGTCGTCCTCTCCGAGCGCGCCGACGTCGCTGACCGCGTTGCGGTCCACATATGCGCGCAGTTCGTCGACGGAGAGCAGACCGTCGGGCGTGTCACCGTCCGGCGCGGTGTTGAGCAGGTCGACGACGTCGTCGAGTGCGCACCGGGTGTCGTGGTTGATCTGCACCGTCGCTCCTGGCCTTCGGCGGGTGTCCGATGCCGCCCGAGCCTAGCCGCTGCCCGGGCGCGACGGCGCCGCCCCCGCGCGGTGCGCGCGGCGGCGGCGCCGTCGGCCGGGCCCGGCCACCGGCCACCGCAGCCGTCGCCCCGAGTCGGACGGCTGCGGCGGACCGGCGGAGTCTCAGCTCTCCGCGAGGATGTGCGAGAGCTCGGTGTCCAGGTCGAAGTGGCGGTGCTCCGTGCCGGGCGGCACAGCGGCGTCGGTCCGTTTGAGAAACGACTCGAGCGCCCGGGCGGGCGCTTCGAGCAGGGCTTCTCCCTCCGGGGAGCTGAGGGCGATGCACACGACTCCTTGACCGTGGCTGCGGGACGGCCAGACGCGGACGTCACCGGTGCCCGTGGGCCTGTGCAGGCCCTCGGCCAGGAGGTCGCGGGCGAAAACCCACTCGACGGTCTCCTCCGCGCCGGTGTGGAAGGTGGCGTGCACGGCGTAGGGATCGGCCGTGTCGTACCGCAGGCCCGCGGGTACAGGCAGTGAGGACTCGCTCGAAACAACGAGGCGCAGGTGCAGCTCGCAGCTGACCGTGGTGTTCATAAGCGCCAGGGCCTTTCGCTCAGTGTGCGCTCGGGGGTTCGCACGTCGGCGCAATCGACATGCCACCTACCGGCCGGTTGTAAACCCCTCTGACCGATTTGTAAGGCTTGAGGTCGTTCGCGTGGCCGATCGGCATTTTCCTCGTACGTCCATTCGGGTGACGTGTGGGTGAGCGGCGTCCGGTAGGTTGGTGCCCATGCGTGTGGAGCAGGATGCTGGGCCCGGGGCGAGGGTCGAGCGGCCGCTGGGCTCCCGTGCCCCGCGCTTCGTCCGCGGGCGCGTCCGCTCCACCTGAGCTGGCAGGTCGGAGTCTTCCTGGTCGGCCTGGCCGTGGTGGTCGCCGGAGTCGTCATGCTGGTGGTTCCGGGGCCGGGCTGGCTCACCGCCTTCGCGGGCATGGCCATCTGGGCGACCGAGTTCGTTTGGCCCAGCTGGTGATGCACTGGGCCCGGAGGAAGCTCCACCAGGGCAGGGAGTGGCTCAAGCACCGCCGGGCGGCACGTGCGGCTCGCGCGCGGTCATGAGCACCCCCTGACATGCGGTAATGTGGGCGCCGCGCCCGGGCGATTAGCTCAGCGGGAGAGCGCTTCGTTCACACCGAAGAGGTCACTGGTTCGAACCCAGTATCGCCCACAGTCGAGGCCGGGTGGCCGGAATGGAAGGTTCCGGCCACCCGGCTTTTTTCTGCCGTCCCCAGGTCCCGGAGGGTGCCGTGACGAGACCCTGGCACCGCTTCCGTTTCCGCAGCTCCTGGCGCCGCCTGCCGGCCCCGCCCGCCCGGATCTACGCCGAGCTGCAGCGGGTCGAGGACTACCCGGTCTGGTGGCCGCAGACCCGGGCGGCGTCACCGGCGGTCGCGGTCCGTAACAGGGAGACGGCCGAGATCCGCCTTCGCTCCTTCCTGCCGCTGGAGCACCGCGTCACACTGCGGGCCGAACGACGGGAGCCGCACCCGCCCGGACCGGACGGCGGTGACCTGGCCGTGGCCATGGACGGGGACATGCGGGGCTGGGTCCGTTGCACGGTGCGCGCTGATTCCGGCGGGGGGAGCCGCGTGGACTTCGAGCAGTACACCGAGGTGGCGACGCCCCTGCTGCGGCTCGTCGCGCTGCCCGCCCGCCCCCTGCTGCGCGCCAACCACGCATGGATGATGCGCGCCGGACGCCGTGGACTCACCGCCCGGCTAAGGGGTTTGGACGAAGGGTGACCAGCGGGGTATGGTGCTGCTCGTGCCGGACGCCGGAGCACCTCCGGGGCCGCACTTCGAGGGCGATTAGCTCAGTGGGAGAGCGCTTCGTTCACACCGAAGAGGTCACTGGTTCGAACCCAGTATCGCCCACCCTCAGCCGAAGGCCGGTCCCGTTGTCCGACGGGCCGGCCTTCTCGCGTGCCGGGACCGCGTACGGCGCCCGGCGGGGTCCTGTGGGGCTTTCGCAGTGCGCCCCCAGCCCTCGGTACGATTCCCGCGGCGGCCGGTGAGCGTTCCGGCGCCGTCACGTCGAGACATTCAGGAGAGACCGGTGACAGACGTCCGTGTGATCATCCGACGCGATTCCGAGCGGGAAGAACGCGTGGTGACCACGGGCACCACGGCCGCCGCGCTCTTCGAGGGCGACCGTACGATCGTCGCCGCCCGCGTCGCCGGCCTGCTGCGCGACCTGACTCACCCCCTCGCCGACGGCGACGAGGTCGAGCCGGTCGTCCTCGGCAGCGACGACGGACTGGACATCCTCCGGCACTCCACCGCGCACGTCATGGCTCAGGCGGTCCAGGAACTCTTCCCGGAGGCCAAGCTCGGCATCGGCCCGCCCATCAAGGACGGCTTCTACTACGACTTCGACGTCGAGCAGCCCTTCCACCCCGACGACCTCAAGCGCATCGAGAAGAAGATGCAGGAGATCGTCAAGCGCGGCCAGCGCTTCTCCCGCCGCGTCACCACCGACGACGACGCCCGCGAGGAGCTGGCCGGCGAGCCGTACAAGCTGGAGCTGATCGGCCTCAAGGGCGCCGCCGCGGACGCCGCCGAGGGCGCCTCCGCCGAAGTCGGCGCCGGCGAGCTGACCATCTACGACAACCTCGACGCCAAGACCGGCGAGCTGTGCTGGAAGGACCTCTGCCGCGGTCCGCACCTGCCCACCACCCGCCTGATCCCCGCCTTCAAACTGATGCGCAGTGCCGCCGCGTACTGGCGGGGGAGCGAGAAGAACAAGCAGCTCCAGCGCATCTACGGCACCGCCTGGCCCACGAAGGACGAGCTCAAGGCCCACCTGGAGTTCCTCGCCGAGGCCGAGAAGCGCGACCACCGCAAACTGGGCGCCGAACTCGACCTGTTCTCCATTCCGGAGGAGCTGGGCAGCGGCCTCGCGGTCTTCCACCCCAAGGGCGGCATCGTCCGCCGCGTGATGGAGGACTACTCGCGCAGGCGGCACGAAGAGGCCGACTACGACTTCGTCAACACCCCGCACATCAGCAAGAAGGGTCTCTTTGAGACCTCCGGCCACCTGCCGAACTACGCCGAGTCGATGTTCCCGCCCATGGAGTTCGAGGGGCAGGACTACTACCTCAAAGCCATGAACTGCCCGATGCACAACCTGGTGTTCCGCTCCCGCGGGCGGTCGTACCGGGAACTGCCGTTGCGCATGTTCGAGTTCGGCACCGTCTACCGGTACGAGAAGTCCGGCGTCGTGCACGGCCTCACCCGCGCCCGGGGCTTCACCCAGGACGACTCCCACATCTACTGCACCAAGGAGCAGATGGCGGACGAACTGGACGGTCTGCTCACCTTCGTGCTGAACCTCCTCCGCGACTACGGTCTCACCGACTTCGAGCTGGAGCTGTCCACCCGCGACGAGTCGGACAAGTTCATGGGCGAGCCGGCGGAGTGGGAGGAGGCCACTGAGGCGCTCCGCCAGGCCGCCGACAAGCAGGGGCTGCCGCTCGTCCCGGACCCCGGCGGCGCCGCCTACTACGGGCCGAAGATCTCGGTGCAGGCCAAGGACGCCATCGGCCGGAGCTGGCAGATGTCCACCATCCAGGTCGACTTCCAGCAGCCCAAGAGGTTCGAGCTGGAGTACACCGCGGCCGACGGCTCCCGACAGACGCCGGTGATGATCCACCGGGCCCTGTTCGGCTCGATTGAGCGGTTCTTCGCCGTCCTGCTGGAGCACTACGCCGGTGCCTTTCCGGCCTGGCTCGCCCCCGTCCAGGCCACCGGCATCCCCATCGGCGACACCCACGTCCCGTACCTGGAGGACTTCGCCGCCGAGGCCAAGCGGCAGGGGCTCCGGGTCGAGGTCGACAGCTCCTCCGACCGGATGCAGAAGAAGATCCGCAACGCGCAGAAGTCGAAGGTCCCCTTCATGATCATCGCCGGTGACGACGACGTCGCCGCCGGCGCCGTCAGCTTCCGCTACCGCGACGGTTCGCAGAAGAACGGCGTGGCCCGCGAGGACGCCCTCGCCGAGCTGCGCGCCGCGGTGGAGCAGCGGGCCTGACCGCAGCGCACCGGCAGGCGTGCCGGGCACACGCACCGATCACGTGAGGGCCCTGGGGCATCCCCCCGGGGCTCTCGCCATATGCTGGCACCCATGAGCAGCGAGCAGCCCGAGCAGCAGATCGGAGTGGGCGCGCCGGACGCGTTCCAGCGCATGTGGACCCCGCACCGCATGGCCTACATCCAGGGGGAGAACAAGCCCAACGGGCCGGGCTCCGGTGACGGCTGCCCGTTCTGCTCGATCCCCTCCAAAAGCGACGAGGACGGGCTGATCGTCGCCCGCGGCGAGCAGGTCTACGCCGTCCTCAACCTGTACCCCTACAACGGCGGTCACCTGATGACCGTCCCCTACCGGCACGTCGCGGACTACACCGGACTCGACCGCGAGGAGACCGCCGAACTCGCCGAGTTCACCAAGCGGGCGATGACCACGCTGCGGAAGGTGTCCGGTGCGCACGGCTTCAACATCGGCATGAATCAGGGATCCGTCGCCGGCGCGGGCATCGCCGCGCACCTGCACCAGCACCTGGTGCCGCGCTGGGGCGGCGACACCAACTTCATGCCGGTCGTCGGCCACACCCGCATCCTTCCGCAGCTCCTCGCCGACACCCGGCGGTTGCTCGCGGAGGCCTGGCCCGGGGCGTGACCGCCGGGCGGGGGGCGGCCTCCGACGGCCACGGCCTCCGCCCGCGCTCAGACGTCGTAGACGTCCGCCCGCTTGGGCTCCACGCCCTGCACCAGGCCGCTGAGAACGTCCGAGCGGGTGCCGAACTGCTGCGTCGCGCAGCCCTTCTCCTCGAGCAGGTGGATCGTCGCCGCGTGCACCGCCCGCAGCACAGGGGTCGCCGCACGCAGCGCGTCGTCCGCCATGAAGCGGTGCCGCCACGGCTTGTCCGCCCAGGTGTGGCGCAGCCCGAACGGCTCCGGCAGCGTGAGCTTGCCGCCGAGGAAGTCCAGCAGCGGCGGGTACCAGGTGAACGGAGCGCGCGCGGCCAGGCGCACCACCTCCTTCGTCTCCACCAGCGGCAGGGTGACCTCCTTGGTCTCCCAGAAGCGCACGCTCTTGGAGACCTCCTTGGTCCGCGCCTTCGGCTTGGTGGTGAACAGCGGGTGCACCGGCCCGAGGGCGTGGCCGGTCACCTCGATCCGCAGCGTGTGGTGCAGCATCGTCACCGTGATCAGCATGGTGATCACCAACTGCCCGTCCCAGAGCACGAACTGCACGCCCAGGTAGTGCCGGTCGCCGCTGCCGAACTGCTGCTGGTCGCAGATCCGCTGGATCTCGAAGTCCTTGATGCGGAACGCCTCGACCTCCTGGCCCTCCCGGCGCTCCACCTCCGTGGCCTTCTCGCCGATGGGCGAGACGACCCAGTGCCGGATCGTCGGCGGGGGGAAGCCGCCGGTGTGCAGGGGGCTGCGCTCCAGCATCCGCAGCCGGTCCTGGATCGCGCGGACCACGTCCCAGCTGCGGAAGGGGTCGATGTCCTTGGCCGGGTCGGACGGCCTCAGCTCCTCCGCGAGCTGCCAGCTTCCCCAGCGGGTCCCCATGCCGAGAATCCCCTTGGGGCCGGCGTAGAAGACCAGATTGCTGGCTTGCTCGGCGCTGAGCTTCCGCAGGGCGAGCCGGATGCGTTCGGCGCCGGCGTCACCCGGGGTGCGTGGCACCGCCTCGGGGATCTTCGCGCCCACGCCACCGCCGGAGAGCAGACCCGCCCAGCGGCCCTGAAGGTCCTTGGCGTAACGCTCGCAGATCCGCTTGGCCCAGAGCCAGCCGAGCACCGGAGCAACCAGCATCGCCCGCAGGTAGAGCGCCCAGAACCCGTCAAGCGGCAGCCGGAGCAGGAAGACCACGGCGAGCACGCCCAGCGCGACCATCGCCGCCACGCCGAACGCGCCGACCCGCTTGTTCTGCGCCCCGGCAAGGGACCGGCGCAGCTGGAAGACCAGCAGCCACAGCAGCACGCCGGGCAGGAACAGCAGCCCGGACACCAGCATGACCACGGTCAGGTGGGCGTCCCGCTCCTTGCGGATGCGGGTGGCCGCCAGGCAGTGCTCGACCACGGCGGCCGGCTCGCTGCCGAACGACTGGATGATCGCCTTCCGTGCGCCCCCGAGCAGCCGGGTCTGCACCGCTCGGGAGAACGCCTCGCCCAGGTTGGGTTCGAAGAGCGACAGCTTCGGCGGCTTCACCTTGGTGTCCGGGTTGGCCGCCAGCAGGTCCTTGACCGGGCGGTCCCGGTAGGCGGCCGAGGCAAGCGCATGCGTGGCGACCGTACCGCCGGAGGAGCCGGTGAGAGGTATCTCCGCCCCGGGGGAGAAGTCGTACCCCGTCGCGCTGGTGCTTTCGCTGCGGTCGTCGAAGCCCGCCACCGTGCCCCCACCCTTGCCGTGTGCTGAAGCGTGCCGGCTCCCGCCGTTCTACCCGGCGCCCGGGCCGTCACACCTGATGTCCGGTCAGCACCCCAGCGTACGGGCCGGGTCGGGGGCGGCGAAGCGGAAACCGTACGGATTCAGCCTTCGTTCGTCTGCTCGGACCGGACGCGGTCGGCGACCTGCTGGGGCATCGGCTCGTGCCGGACGTAGGCGCGGGTGAACCGTCCCGTGCCGTGCGACAGGGACCGCAGGTCCACCGCGTACCGGCCGATCTCGACCTCCGGCGCCTCCGCCCGCACCAGGGTGTGCCCGCCGGCGATCTGCTCGGTGCCCATCACCCGGCCCCGCCGTCCGGAAAGGTCGCTCATCACCTGGCCCACGTAGTCGTCGGCGACCACCACGCGCAGCTCGTAGACGGGCTCCAGCAGATGGATGCGCCCGGCCCCGGCGCACTCGCGCAGCGCCAGCGCGCCCGCAGTCTGGAAGGCCGCGTCAGAGGAGTCCACCGAGTGCGCCTTGCCGTCCAGCAGCGTCACCCGCACGTCCACCAGCGGGTATCCCGCCGTGACACCGCGCGCGGCCTGCGCCCGTACGCCCTTCTCCACCGATGGGATGAACTGCCGCGGCACCGCGCCGCCCACCACCTTGTCGACGAATTCGATGCCCGAACCGCCGGGCAGCGGCTCGACCGTGATCTCGCAGACCGCGAACTGCCCGTGCCCGCCGGACTGCTTCACATGCCGCCCCCGGCCCTGCGACGGCTCCGCGAAGGTCTCCCGTAGCGACACCCGGTAGGGCACCGCGTCGACCTGCACCCCGTAGCGGGCCCGCAGCCGCTCCAGCGCCACGTCCCGGTGCGCCTCGCCCAGGCACCACAGCACCACCTGGCGGGTGTCCGGATTCTGCTCCAGCCGCATCGTCGGGTCCTCGGCGACCAGCCGGGCCAGACCCTGCGACAGCTTGTCCTCGTCCGGCTTGCTGTGCGCCACCACGGCCACCGGTAGCAGCGGGTCGGGCATCACCCACGGCTCCATCAGCAGCGGGTCGCCCTTCGCCGACAGGGTGTCGCCCGTCTCGGCGCGGGTCAGCTTCGCCACGCAGGCCAGGTCGCCGGCGATTGCGTGGCTCAGCCCGCGCTGCTGCTTGCCGAACGGCGCGGACAGCGCGCCCACGCGCTCGTCGACGTCGTGGTCCTCATGCCCCCGGTCCTCCAGGCCGTGCCCGCTCACGTGCACCGTCTCGTCCGGCCGCAGCGTCCCGGAGAACACCCGCACCAGTGACAGCCGGCCCACGTACGGGTCGGAGGAGGTCTTGACCACCTCCGCGGCCAGCGGGCCGTCGGGGTCGCAGGTCAGCGGGGGGCGCGGGGCGCCGCCCGGCGACGTCACGGCCGGCACCGGGTGCTCCTCGGGTGTCGGGAAGCCGCCGGTGACCAGCTCCAGCAGTTCCAGCGTGCCCAGCCCCTGCCGTCCGCCGTCGGTCGCGGGCGCCGCCGCCAGCACGGGATGGAAGGTGCCGCGGGCCACGGCCTTCTCCAGGTCCGCGACGAGCGTCTCGACGTCGACCGGCTCGCCGCCCAGATACCGGTCCATGAGGGACTCGTCCTCGCTCTCCGCGATGATGCCCTCGATCAGTCGGTTCCGCGCCTCGGCGATCAGCGGCAGGTGCTCCGCGTCCGGCTCCCGGTCGGTCCGTTCACCGGAGGAGTAGTCGAAGATCCGCTGCGACAGGAGACCGATCAGCCCCGCCACCGGAGCGTGGCCGTCACGTCCCTCCTCCCCGTGCAGCGGCAGATACAGCGGCAGCACCGCGTCCGGGTCGTCACCGCCGAAGACGCGCCGGCAGACGGCGACCATCTCGTCGAAATCGGCCCTCGCCGCGTCCAGATGGGTGACGACGAGGGCGCGCGGCATGCCCACCGCGGCGCACTCCTCCCACACCATGCGGGTCGACCCGTCCACGCCGTCAGCCGCCGAGACCACGAAGAGGGCCGCGTCCGCCGCACGCAGACCGGCCCTCAGCTCCCCGACGAAGTCCGCGTAGCCGGGGGTGTCCAGCAGGTTGACGCGGATACCGTCCCACTCGACGGGCACCAGCGACAGCTGTACGGACCGCTGCTGCCGGTGCTCGATCTCGTCGTGGTCGGAGACGGTGCCCCCGTCCTCGACTCTGCCCGGCCGTTTCACCGCGCCCGTGGCCTGGGCCAGAGCCTCGACCAGCGTCGTCTTGCCGGAGCCGCTGTGGCCGACCAGGACCACGTTCCTCAGGGAGGAGGGCCGGTCGGCCGCCGTCGCCCTGCCGGCGGCCCCGGGGTGCGTGCTCGCCTTGTCGCCCATGTGTCCCGCCTTCCGGTCGACACCTGCCGGCTGCCTGTCCGCGCCCGGGCCCCGCGAGAGATGCGCGGAAATTCCAGCTTTCCACCGGTATCGGTGGGCGTCCATACGTCGCACGCCGCGCCCCGTGTCCGCGCGGTCACCGGGCACCGGGACCCGGGCCGGGAGCACTGGCTACGATGGGCGCCCGGGGGCGTCTCGGCCGCCCGGTCACGCTTCGAACCTTCGGGAAGGCCATGCTGAACACGTACGCGCGTGCTTTCTTCACGCGTGTTCTCACACCGTTCGCCGCTCTCCTGCTGCGTCTGGGCGTCAGCCCCGACGCGGTGACCCTGGTCGGGACGGGCGGGGTGATGGCGGGAGCGCTGGTCTTCTACCCGCAGGGCGAGTTCTTCTGGGGCACCGTCGTCATCACCCTCTTCGTCTTCTCCGACCTGGTGGACGGCAACATGGCGCGCCAGCTCGGGCGGGCCAGCCGGTGGGGAGCCTTTCTCGACTCCACACTCGACCGCGTCGCCGACGCTGCCATCTTCGGCGGGATCGCGCTCTGGTACGCGGGCGGCGGCGACGACCTGACGCTCTGCGCGGTCAGCCTCTTCTGCCTGGCCAGCGGCCAGGTCGTCTCCTACACCAAGGCCCGCGGCGAGAGCATCGGCCTGCCGGTCGCGGTGAACGGTCTGGTGGAACGCGCCGAGCGGCTGGTGATTTCCCTCGTCGCGGCCGGCTTCGCGGGCCTGGAGACCTTCGGCGTGCCCTACATCGAGTGGCTGCTGCCGATCGCCCTGTGGGTGGTGGCCGTGGGCTCCCTGGTGACCCTCGGCCAGCGTGTGGTGACGGTGCGCCGGGAGGCCGCCGAGGCCGACGCGGCGGCACGGCCGGGAGAGACGCCCCCGCAGCAGGGGAACTCCGCCTCCCCGCAGGGAGAGGCCTGATGGGCGGCCTCGGTGGGCGCGTCACGGACGCGCTGTACCGGGCCGGCTGGGGCGGGGTGAAGCGCTTGCCCGAGCCGGCCGCGAACGCACTGGGCCGCCGCATCGCCGACACCGCCTGGCAGCGCCGGGGCAAGGGCGTGCTGCAGCTGGAACGCAACCTCGCGCGCGTCGTGCCCGACGCCCCGCCGGAGCGGCTGCGCGCGCTGTCGCAGGACGGCATGCGCTCGTACCTGCGGTACTGGATGGAGTCCTTCCGCCTGCCCGCCTGGAGCCCGGAGCGGGTGCGGGACTCCTTCGTGCCGGACGACATCCACCACCTCACCGACGGCATCGCCTCCGACCGCGGGGTCGTGCTCGCCCTGCCCCACCTGGCCAACTGGGACCTGGCGGGCGCGTGGGTCACCACCCATCTCGGCACGCCCTTCACCACCGTCGCCGAACGCCTCCGCCCCGAGTCGCTGTACGACCGGTTCGTCGCCTACCGGGAGAGCCTCGGCATGGAGGTCCTGGCCCACCAGGGCGCCGAGGCGTTCGGCACCCTGGCACGCCGTCTCCGGGCCGGCGGTCTGGTCTGCCTGGTCGCCGACCGTGACCTGTCCGCCTCCGGGGTCGAGGTCTCGTTCTTCGGCGAGGCGGCACGCATGCCCGCCGGTCCCGCCATGCTCGCGCTCCAGACGAATTCCCTGCTGCTCCCCGTCACCCTCTGGTATGACGACGCGCCCGTGCTGCGCGGCCGCGTCCACGCACCGCTCGAACCGCCCGCCGCCGGAACCCGCCGGGAGAAGGCGCAGGCCATGACGCAGGCCATGGCGGACGCCTTTGCCCACGGGATCGCCGCCCACCCGCAGGACTGGCACATGCTGCAACGGCTCTGGACCGCCGACCTTTCACTCCGCCCGGAACCCGCGAAGGAGCCGGACGCCGGGTCTGCGGGCAGGGAGACCACGGGTTCGGGGACGGAGGAGCGCCGGTGAGGATCGGCATCGTCTGCCCCTACTCCTGGGACGTCCCCGGCGGAGTCCAGTTCCACATCCGCGACCTCGCCGAACACCTGCTGCGCCGCGGCCACCAGGTGTCCGTGCTCGCCCCGTCCGACGACGACACGCCGCTGCCGCCCTACGTGGTGTCCGCCGGACGCGCCGTGCCCGTGCCGTACAACGGCTCGGTGGCCCGGCTCAACTTCGGCTTCCTCTCCGCGGCCCGCGTCCGGCGCTGGGTGCACGACGGCGACTTCGACGTGCTCCACATCCACGAGCCCGCCACCCCGTCGCTCGCCCTGCTGACCTGCTGGGCGGCTCGGGGCCCCATCGTGGCCACCTTCCACACCTCCAACCCGCGCTCCCGCGCCATGATCGCCGCGTACCCGATCCTCCAGCCCGCACTGGAGAAGATCAGCGCCCGCATCGCCGTCAGCGAGTACGCCCGGCGCACCCTCGTCGAGCACCTGGGCGGCGACGCGGTCGTCATCCCCAACGGGGTGGACGTCGGCTTCTTCGCCCGCGCCGAACCCGAGCCCGCGTGGCAGGGCGGCACGATCGGCTTCATCGGCCGGATCGACGAATCCCGCAAGGGCCTTCCGGTGCTGATGAGGGCGCTGCCCCGCATCCTGAAGGAACTTCCCGGCACTCGCGTGCTCATCGCCGGCCGCGGCGACACCGACGAGGCCCTCGAACACCTGCCGGACGAAGGGCTGCGCGACCGCGTCGAGTTCCTCGGCATGGTCAGCGACGAGGACAAGGCGAGGCTGCTGCGCAGCGTCGATCTGTACGTCGCGCCCAACACCGGCGGCGAGTCGTTCGGCATCATCCTCGTCGAAGCCCTGTCCGCCTCCGCGCCCGTGCTCGCGAGCGACCTGGACGCCTTTGCCCAGGTGCTCGACGGGGGAGAGGCCGGCGCACTCTTCCCCGCCGGCGACGCCGACGCCCTCGCCGCCGAAGCGGTACGGCTGCTCGGCGACCGCGAACGGCTCGCGGAGCTGCGCGCGCGCGGCGAACGCCACGTCCGCCGCTTCGACTGGGACACCGTCGGCGCGGACATCCTCGCCGTCTACGAGACGGTCGCCGACGGCGCCGCCTCCGTCGCCCCCGACGAACGCACCGGCCTGCGCGCCCGGTTCGGCCTGGCCAGGGACTGATGCCGTGATGCCCGCACTCACGACCCTGCTCTGGACCGTCGTCGCACTCGCCCTCGTCGGCATCTACCTCAGCTGGACCGCCGGACGGCTGGACCGCCTGCACGCCCGCATCGACGCCGCGAAAGCCGCGCTGGACGCCCAACTGCTGCGTCGGGCCTCGGTCGCGCAGGAACTGGCCACCGCCGGCGTCCTGGACCCGGCGGCCTCCATCGTGCTCTACCAGTCGGCCCACGACGCCAGGCAGGCCGAGGAGGACCACCGGGAGGTCGCGGAGAGCGAGCTGAGCCAGGCGTTGCGCGCCGTCTTCGCCGACCGCGCCCAGATCGACGCCGTCCGGGAGGCGCCGGGCGGCGAGGAGTCAGCCGCCGAGCTCGTTGCCGCGGTGCGGAGGGTGCCGATGGCCCGGCGCTTCCACAACGACGCGGTCCGGGCCGCGCGGGCCCTGCGCCGCCACCGCAAGGTCCGCTGGCTGCGGCTGGCGGGCCACGCCCCCTTCCCGCTGGCCTTCGAGATGGACGACGAGCCACCGCCCGCCCTCATCGCCCGCGCCGACGACGCGGCCTGACCTGACATCCCCGGTGCCCGCCGAGCGTGCCCGCCCGCCCCGGCAGGCCACCGCCTCGGATTGGCCCTTTCCCGCCCGACGCCCGATCGGAGAGTGTGAGACAGCGGGCCTACCATGGTCCGGTCGCACTTTTACCGTCGAGTGAGGTCACCACCGTGTCGAGCACGTCTTCCGCCACGTCCGCCGCCAGCCCGTCGCCCGAGACCGGCACCGCCCGCGTCAAGCGCGGCATGGCCGAGCAGCTCAAGGGCGGCGTGATCATGGACGTCGTCACGCCCGAGCAGGCCAAGATCGCCGAGGACGCCGGCGCCGTCGCCGTCATGGCGCTGGAGCGCGTCCCCGCCGACATCCGCAAGGACGGCGGCGTGGCCCGCATGTCCGACCCGGACATGATCGAGGGCATCATCGAGGCCGTCTCCATCCCGGTCATGGCCAAGTCCCGCATCGGTCACGTCGTCGAGGCGCAGATCCTCCAGGCCCTCGGCGTCGACTACATCGACGAGTCCGAGGTCCTCACCCCGGCCGACGAGGTCAACCACAGCGACAAGTTCGCCTTCACCACCCCGTTCGTCTGCGGCGCCACCAACCTGGGCGAGGCACTGCGCCGCATCGCCGAGGGCGCGGCCATGATCCGCTCCAAGGGCGAGGCCGGCACCGGCAACGTCGTCGAGGCCGTGCGGCACATGCGTCAGATCCGCGGCGAGATCGGCCGGCTGAAGGCCCTGGACAACAACGAGCTGTACGCCGCCGCCAAGGAGCTGCGCGCCCCGTACGAGCTGGTCGAGGAGGTCGCCGCGCTGGGGAAGCTGCCGGTCGTCCTCTTCTCCGCCGGCGGCGTGGCCACTCCGGCGGACGCCGCGCTGATGCGCCAGCTCGGCGCCGAGGGCGTCTTCGTCGGCTCCGGCATCTTCAAGTCCGGCGACCCGGCCAAGCGCGCCGCCGCCATCGTGAAGGCCACCACCTTCTACGATGACCCGAAGATCATCGCGGATGCCTCCCGCGGTCTGGGCGAGGCCATGGTCGGCATCAACTGCGACACCCTCCCCGAGAGCGAGCGGTACGCGTCCCGCGGCTGGTGAAGCCCTCCCGCGCGGTGGTCCGGGGCCCGGACCACCGCGCGCGGTACTTCCCTGGGGCGTGTGGGGCGTGTTCGAAGGTCCCGACTGCGGGGCGGCGCCATGCACGCACATCTGCTGCGTTGTCGTCGTCAGCGCAGCCCGCTGCGCTTTCCTCCCTCCGCCTTGCACAAGCATCTGCGCGCACCTGACGCCGCCCCGCCCGCCCTCCGGGCGGACGGTGCTACTTTCGAAACACGCCCTGGAGTCCTGGAGAGGTAACGACACGTGAGCTCACCCGTCATCGGCGTCCTCGCCCTGCAAGGGGACGTGCGCGAGCACCTCGCCGCCCTCGCCGGCGCGGGAGCCGAGGCCGTGCAGGTACGGCGCCCCGAGGAACTCGCGCGCGTCGACGGCCTGGTGCTGCCCGGCGGCGAATCCACCACCATGTCCAAGCTGGCCCACGCTTTCGGCCTCATGGAGCCGCTGCGCGCCCGTGTCCGCGCGGGCATGCCCGCCTACGGCTCCTGTGCCGGTATGATCATGCTCGCGGACAAGATCCTCGACCCGCGGTCCGGGCAGGAGACGGTCGGCGGCATCGACATGATCGTGCGCCGCAACGCCTTCGGCCGGCAGAACGAGTCCTTCGAGGCGGCCCTGGATGTCGAAGGCGTCCCCGGTGGCCCCGTCGAGGGGGTGTTCATCCGGGCGCCCTGGGTGGAGTCCACCGGTGCCGAGGTCGAGATCCTCGCCCGCTACGAGGAGCACGCGGTGGCCGTGCGCCAGGGGAACCTGCTCGCCACCTCGTTCCACCCCGAACTCACCGGCGACCACCGCGTGCACGAGGCCTTCGCCGACCTCGTGCGGGCCGCCCGGTGACGGCAGGACGGTAGGATCCCGGAACACGTTGTTGGAGACTGTGAAGGAGCAAGGCTGTGTCCGGCCACTCTAAGTGGGCAACCACCAAGCACAAGAAGGCCGTGATCGATGCCAAGCGCGGCAAGCTCTTCGCCAAGCTGATCAAGAACATCGAGGTCGCCGCGCGGATGGGCGGCGCCGACATCGACGGCAACCCCACGCTGTACGACGCGATCCAGAAGGCGAAGAAGAGCTCCGTCCCCAACAAGAACATCGACAGCGCGGTCAAGCGCGGCGCCGGCCTCGAGGCGGGCGGCGCCGACTACGAGACGATCATGTACGAGGGCTACGGCCCCAACGGCGTGGCCGTGCTCATCGAGTGCCTGACCGACAACCGCAACCGCGCTGCCTCCGACGTGCGTGTCGCGATGACCCGCAACGGCGGTTCGATGGCCGATCCCGGCTCGGTCTCCTACCTCTTCAACCGCAAGGGCGTCGTGATCGTCCCCAAGGCCGAGCTGTCCGAGGACGACGTGCTCGCGGCCGTTCTCGACGCGGGCGCCGAGGAGGTCAACGACCTCGGTGAGAACTTCGAGGTCATCAGCGAGGCCACCGACCTCGTCGCGGTGCGCACCGCCCTGGTGGACGCCGGCATCGACTATGAGTCGGCCGACCAGAACTTCCTCCCCAGCGTGCAGGTCGAGCTGGACGAGGAGGGCGCCCGCAAGATCTTCAAGCTGATCGACGCCCTGGAGGACAGCGACGACGTGCAGAACGTCTTCGCCAACTTCGATGTCGACGACGACACGATGGCCAAGGTCGACACCTGACCCCCGGCGCCCGGCACGAGCCCGACGCCCCGACGGGGCCGCGTGGCGGCACTCGGGCACGCCGTGTGCGTCCCCTCTCCGCGCGGCCCGTCGGCGTTGTCGGTCCCGGCCGATAGCCTGCCGTCACGGCCGGTCGAACGGGGAAGGGGAGACGCAGGTGCGCGTGCTGGGGGTGGACCCGGGACTGACCCGCTGTGGTCTCGGCGTGGTGGAGGGAAGCGCCGGGCGCCCGCTGCGGATGGCCGCGGTCGGCGTCGTCCGCACCCTCGCGAACGCGCCCGTCGCCGAGCGCCTGGTCCTCGTCGAGCGCGGCGTGGAGAAGTGGCTGGACGCGCACCGGCCCGATGTCGTCGCCGTCGAACGGGTCTTCAGCCAGCACAACGTGAGCACGGTGATGGGCACCGCCCAGGCCAGCGCGGTCGCCATGCTCTGCGCCGCCCGGCGCGGCCTGCCCGTCGCCCTGCACACCCCCAGTGAGGTCAAGGCCGCCGTCACCGGCTCCGGCCGCGCGGGGAAGGACCAGGTCGGCGCGATGGTGACCCGCCTCCTGCGGCTGGACGCGCCACCGAAGCCCGCCGACGCGGCGGACGCCCTGGCACTCGCCATCTGCCACATATGGCGGGCCCCCGCACTCGACCGTCTCCAGCAGGCCCGAGCCGCCGCCGTCTCCCGCGCGCCCCGCCGCCAGGCAGGGCGCGGACCGTCGAAAGGCCGCACCGCATGATCGCCTTCGTCTCCGGACCCGTGGCCGCCCTGGCGCCCGACTCCGCCGTCATCGAGGTGGGCGGTGTCGGCATGGCTGTCCAGTGCACCCCGGACACCCTCTCCGGGCTGCGCACGGGGGAAGCCGCACGGCTCGCGACCTCCCTCGTCGTCCGGGAAGATTCCCTCACCCTCTACGGCTTCGCCGACGACGACGAACGGCAGGTCTTCGAACTGCTGCAGACCGCCAGCGGCGTCGGTCCCCGGCTCGCGCAGGCGATGCTCGCCGTCCACCGGCCCGACGCGCTGCGCACCGCCGTCGCCACGGGGGACGAGAAGGCGCTGACCGCCGTGCCCGGCATCGGCCGGAAGGGCGCTCAGAAGCTGCTGCTGGAACTCAAGGACCGGCTCGGCGAACCTCTCGGCACCGCATCCCGCCCGTCCGGCGGCCGTGCCGCGGCCGGACCGCTTCCGTGGAGCGATCAGCTGCATGAGGCCCTCGTCGGTCTCGGGTACGCGCCCCGCGAGGCCGAGGACGCCGTCGAGACCGTACGGCCGCAGGCGGAGGCAGCCGCCGCGGACGGCGGTACCCCCGCCGTGCCGCAGCTCCTCCGCGCCGCGCTGCAGACGCTGAACCGCGCACGCTGACGTGCCGCCGCCGCATCTGTCCGCCGGTCACCCCGAACGCCCGAACGCCCGAACGACTCCGAGGCACACGCGATGAACTGGGACGACGCCGAAGCCGCCGGCACCGACACCGACCCCGCCGGCCGCCTGGTGGGAGCCGACGCGGACGGCGAGGACTCCGCGGTGGAGGCCGCCCTGCGCCCCAAGGATTTGGCCGAGTTCGTCGGCCAGCCCAAAGTGCGCGAACAGCTGGACCTGATGCTCCGCGCCGCCCGGGCTCGCGGCGCGGCGGCCGACCACGTGCTGCTCTCCGGCGCCCCCGGACTCGGCAAGACCACCCTCTCCATGATCATCGCAGCGGAGATGGGCGCCCCGATCCGCATCACCTCCGGGCCCGCCATCCAGCATGCCGGCGATCTCGCCTCGATCCTGTCCTCCCTCCAGGAGGGGGAGGTGCTCTTCCTCGATGAGATCCACCGGATGTCCCGGCCCGCCGAGGAGATGCTGTACATGGCCATGGAGGACTTCCGGGTCGACGTGATTGTCGGAAAGGGCCCCGGCGCCACCGCCATCCCGCTCGAACTGCCGCCGTTCACCCTGGTCGGCGCCACCACCCGGGCCGGGCTGCTGCCCCCGCCGCTGCGCGACCGCTTCGGCTTCACCGCGCACATGGAGTTCTACGACCCCGGGGAGCTCGAGCAGGTCGTCCACCGGTCCGCCCGGCTGCTGGACGTCACCACCGACGGCGACGGCTCCGTGGAGATCGCCGGCCGTTCGCGCGGCACCCCCCGTATCGCCAACCGCCTCCTGCGGCGGGTCCGCGACTACGCCCAGGTCCGGGCCGACGGGCGGATCACCCGCGAGATCGCTGCCCGCGCCCTGGAGGTCTACGAGGTGGACCAGCGGGGCCTGGACCGTCTGGACCGCGCTGTGCTCTCCGCCCTGCTGAAGCTCTTCGGCGGCGGCCCGGTCGGCCTGTCCACCCTCGCCGTCGCCGTCGGCGAGGAGCGCGAGACCGTGGAGGAGGTCGCCGAGCCGTTCCTGGTGCGCGAGGGGCTGCTCGCCCGCACGCCGCGGGGCCGCGTAGCGACGCCCGCCGCCTGGGCCCACCTGGGCCTCCCCGCGCCTCAGAACGCTCCGGGAGCAACCGGGCAGACCGGGCTCTTCGAAGCGTGATCGGATGGTGATGACCTGCATGGTCGCCGGACCCGGAACCCGAGTGCCATGCTTGACGTTGTTCCATCGGCGACAGCTCGCTTAGACTCCGCCGATGCCGTACCTCCGGGACGGCATACCCACCCCCGCACAGCAGGCCGCGCCCAGGCGGTCGCAAGAAGGATTACCCGCCGTGAATGGACTCGTCACCCTCCTCCCCTTCATCGTGCTCATCGGGGTCATGTTCCTGATGACGCGCTCGGCGAAGAGGAAGCAGCAGCAGGCCGCCGCGATGCGCGACCAGATGGAGCCGGGCACCGGCGTGCGCACCATCGGCGGTTTGTACGCCACCGTCAAGGAGGTCCGCGAGGACACGGTCCTCCTCGAGGTCGCCCCCGGTCAGCACTCCCTCTTCGCCAAGAACGCCGTCGGCGCCGTACTGGAGCCCGAGGAGTACGAGCGCATCGTGCACGGCGGCACCTCCGGCGATCTCAAGAGCGGCAGCGCCCCGGTCGTCCCCGACGACGCGTCCGAGCTGGCGGACGCCCACGAGCAGGCCGAGGACGGCAAGCTCGACCTCGGCAAGGACTCCGGGTCGAAGGCGGACGAGGACGCCGGGACCGACGCCAGGCGCGACGGCGACACCGACTCCAAGTAACACCCGCCGTCGCCGGGGCCGGGCCGTCGCGGCCGGGCCCCGGCGCGCGGGCTCGACCAGACCACTTCGCGCCTCGCGCTGCGGTCCCGGCACGGGCCGGGCCGGTGCGGGCGGCCGGACAGGAGAGACGACAAGGTGGCAGCACCGAAGAAGGGCCGCAGGTCCCCGGGCGCGCAGGGAAAGCCGGGGCGGTCCCTGGTCATTCTGCTGATCGCCGTCGTGGGCCTCACCGGGGGGATGTTCCTCTCCGGGACCACGACTCCGCGCCTGGGCATCGACCTGGCCGGAGGGACCAGCATCACGCTCACCGCGCGGGAACAGCAGGGCGCGGAGAACGCGATCACCCCGACGAGCATGAACACCGCCGTGGGCATCATCGAGCGGCGTGTGAACGGCCTCGGCGTCTCGGAAGCCGAAGTGCAGACCCAGGGCGGCAAGAACATCGTCGTCAACATCCCGGAGGGCACCGACGAGGAGCAGGCCCGGGAGCAGGTCGGCACCACCGCCCGGCTGAACTTCCGCCCAGTGCTCGCCGTGGCGCCCGGCACGAAGCCGGACGCCGGTCAGCCCAGCCCGTCTCCCTCGGCCGGCGACCCGGAGCAGTCCGGTGAGGAGGGCAAGCCCGGGGACGAGCCCGCGGACGATCCCTCCCAGGGGGCAGAGGCGAGCCCGTCCGGTGAGCCCCAGGGCCGCGCGGTGACCGACGGCCTCACGGCCGACGACCCCTCCGGATCTCCCAGCCCCAGCGCCTCCGGCGCCGCCGACCCCGAGCCCTCACCGAACGCACCGGCCCCGCCGGGCGGGGTCCCGGCCGACGTGGCCGAGAAGCTGCAGAAGCTGGACTGCTCCACGGCCGAGAAGCGCGCCAAGGCCAACCGAGCCGCGGCCCAGGCCAAGCCCGGCGAGGCGAGTGTGAACTGCGGGGCCAAGGAGAAGGACCAGCCCCTGTTCAAGTACGCCCTCGGCCCGGTGGCCGTGAAGGGCAAGAACGTGGACGACGCCGGCGCCGTGTTCGACAGCCAGCAGGGCCAGGGCTGGATCGTCAACATGTCGTTCAACGGCAAAGGTCAGGACTCCTTCGCCGACATCACCGGCAAGCTCTCCAAGAACCCCCAGCCGCAGAACCAGTTCGCCATCGTGCTGGACGGCGAGGTCGTCTCCGCCCCCAGCGTGCGGGAGAGGCTCGCGGGCGACGCCCAGATCTCGGGCAGCTTCACCCAGCAGTCCGCCGAGGACCTGGCGAACATCCTGTCCTACGGCGCTCTCCCGCTGACCTTCGAGGAGAGCAACGTCACCACCATCTCGCCCTCGCTCGGCTCCGACCAGCTCCAGGCGGGGCTCATCGCCGGCGCGATCGGACTGGCACTGGTGGTGGCCTACCTGATGTTCTACTACCGCCTGCTGGGCCTGGTCGCCATCGGGAGCCTGGTGGTCGCCGCCATTCTCACGTACACGATCATGACCCTGCTGGGCCCGGCCGTCGGCTTCGCGCTGAGCCTGCCCGCGGTCTGCGGCGCCATCGTCGCCATCGGCATCACCGCCGACTCGTTCATCGTCTATTTCGAGAGAGTGCGGGACGAGGTCAGGGACGGGCGCGGCGTCCGCTCCGCCATCACGCGGGCCTGGCCGCACGCGCGGCGGACCATCGTCGTCTCGGACGTGGTCTCGGTGCTCGCGGCCGTCGTGCTCTTCGCGGTCTCGGTGGGCTCCGTGCAGGGCTTCGCCTTCGTGCTCGGGCTCACCACGGCGATCGACGTGGCCGTCGTCTTCCTGCTGACCAAGCCGCTCATGGTCATCCTGTCGGGGCGGAAGTACTTCGCTCAGGGACGTCCCTGGTCCGGGCTCGACCCCAAGCGGCTCGGCGCACGGCCGCCGCTGCGCGGCCGCGGCCGTCGTTTCACCACTTCCGCCGAACCGAAGGAGGCCTGAATGTCCAGGCTGGGTAACCTCGGCGCCAAGCTGTACCGGGGAGAGACCTCCTACGACTTCGTCGGCCGGCGCAAGCTCTGGTACGGGATCACGCTGCTCCTCGTCGTCACCGCCCTCATGGGCCTCGGCGTCCGCGGGCTGACGATGGGCATCGACTTCCAGGGCGGAGCGGTCCTCACCACACCCCCCACCTCGCTCTCGGAGGCGGACGCGCGAGAGGTCGCCGAGGACACCTCGGGCCGCAGCGCCGACGTCCAGAAGCTGGGCAGCGGGGCCCTGCGCATCCAGGTGACCGGGCTGGACACCGAGGAGTCCGGAGAGACGCGGGCGGCGCTCGCCGAGGAACTCGGCGTCCCGACGCAGCAGATCAACGCCGACCTGGTCGGGCCCAGCTGGGGCGAACAGGTGACCGACCAGGCGGTCAAGGGCATCCTGATCTTCCTGGCGCTGGTCACGCTCTATCTGGCCTTCGCTTTCGAGTGGCGGATGGCGGTCGGCGCCCTCGTCGCTCTGCTCAACGACCTCATCATCACCATCGGCGTCTACGCCTTCGTCGGCTTCGAGGTGACGCCGGGCACGGTGGTCGGCATGCTGACGATTCTCGGCTATTCGCTCTACGACACGGTCGTGGTCTACGACAAGGTCAAGGAGAAGACCAAGAACCTCACCAAGCAGGACCGCTACACGTACGGGGAGCTGGCGAACCTGGGCATCAACGCCACCGTGGTGCGCTCGGTCAACACCTCGATCGTCGCCCTGCTGCCCGTCGCCGGCCTGCTCTTCATCGGCAGCGGTCTGCTGGGCGGCGGTACGCTCACGGACATCTCGCTCCCCCTGTTCATCGGCCTCGCCGCCGGAACGCTCTCCTCCATCGTGCTCGCCACACCGGTCGCCACCGAGCTGAAGCTGCGCCAGCCGGAGATCAAGGACCACGACCGCCGGATCCTCGCCCGCCGCGCACGCGCCGACGCCCGCGGCGGCGCCGACGAGCGTGAGGACACCGCAGCCGGCGGCGGAGCGGCCGGAGCGGGAGGTTCCGGCCGTACGGGCCTCGCGGAGCGCCGCGTGGCCGGAGGCCACGGAGCCGGTTCCGCCACGGGCCGGGGAAGGTGAGCCGCATGAGCGCCCTGACGCGTGGCGATCGCGACCTGTTCCTCAGCCGCATCCGAGACGTCGCGGACTACCCCAAGCCCGGTGTGATGTTCAAGGACATCACACCGCTGCTCGCGGACCCCGAGGCGTTCTCCGCGCTCACCGACGCCCTGGCCGCGCTGTGCGAGAAGCACGGCGCGACGAAGGTCGTCGGCCTGGAGGCACGCGGCTTCATCCTCGCCGCTCCCGCGGCCGTACGGGCCGGGGTGGGCTTCATCCCGGTCCGGAAGGCCGGCAAGCTGCCCGGCGCCACTCTGGGCCAGGCCTACGAGCTGGAGTACGGCACCGCCGAGATCGAGGTGCATGCGGAGGACCTCGGCGCAGGCGACCGCGTGCTGGTGATCGACGACGTCCTCGCCACCGGTGGCACGGCCGAGGCCTCGCTGGAGCTGATCCGGCGGGCCGGGGCACAGGTCGCGGGCGTCGCGGTGCTCCTCGAGCTCGGCTTCCTCGAGGGCCGCTCCCGGCTGGAGCCCTCCCTCGACGGCGCCCCCCTGGAGGCCCTGGTCACCGTGTAGGGCGGACCGTACACGCGCGCGGGCCGGTCACGGAGGCAGCTCCGGGCCGGCCCGCGGTCGTCCGGCCGGGCCGTCCTCGCGGCGGGCCGCGGCCGGATCGCTACCATGGCATTCCGACCTGGTGTCCAACGAGGAGTGCACGTGCCAGACGAGGCCCAGCCGCTCACCGCCTCCCAGGGCCGGGACGCGCAGGCTGCCGACGCCGCCGCGTCCCCCGCGGAGGTGTCGGCGGAGGGCGGCGGCGCCGACCGGACCGCCCCGCCGACCGGCCGCGAGGAGGCCCCGGCGGGCACGGCCGCGTCCGGGCGCGGGGGTGACGGTTCGCGCGGCCGGAACGCCCCGCCCCGGCCGGTCTCCGGCGTCTCCGGCCGCTCCGGCTCCTCCAACCGGGTCCGCGCCCGCCTGGCCCGCCTCGGTGTCCAGCGCTCCAGCCCCTTCAACCCGGTCCTGGAGCCGCTGCTGCGCATCGTCCGCGGCAACGACCCCAAGATCGAGTCGGCCACGCTCCGGCAGATCCAGCAGGCCTACCAGGTCGCCGAACGCTGGCACCGCGGCCAGAAGCGCAAGAGCGGCGACCCGTACATTACCCACCCGCTCGCCGTCACGACCATCCTCGCGGAGCTGGGCATGGACCCCGCGACGCTGATGGCCGGCCTTCTCCACGACACCGTCGAGGACACCGAGTACGGCCTGGACACGCTGCGCCGGGACTTCGGGGACTCGGTTGCGCTGCTGGTCGACGGCGTCACCAAGCTTGACAAGGTCAAGTTCGGGGAGGCCGCACAGGCCGAGACCGTCCGCAAGATGGTCGTCGCCATGGCCCGCGACCCGCGGGTGCTGGTCATCAAGCTCGCCGACCGGCTGCACAACATGCGCACCATGCGCTACCTGCGCCGGGAGAAGCAGGAGCAGAAGGCCCGCGAGACCCTCGAGATCTATGCCCCGCTCGCCCACCGGCTGGGCATGAACACCATCAAGTGGGAGCTGGAGGACCTCGCCTTCGCGATCCTCTACCCCAAGATGTACGACGAGATCGTCCGCCTCGTCGCCGAGCGCGCCCCCAAACGGGACGAGTACCTCGCCATCGTCACCGACGAGGTCCAGACCGACCTGCGCGGCGCCCGCATCAAGGCCACCGTCACCGGACGTCCCAAGCACTACTACAGCGTCTACCAGAAGATGATCGTGCGGGGCCGCGACTTCGCCGAGATCTACGACCTGGTGGGCATCCGCGTCCTCGTCGACACCGTCCGCGACTGCTACGCGGCGCTCGGCACCGTCCACGCCCGGTGGAACCCGGTGCCCGGACGGTTCAAGGACTACATCGCGATGCCCAAGTTCAACATGTACCAGTCGCTGCACACGACGGTCATCGGGCCCGGCGGCAAGCCGGTCGAGCTGCAGATCCGCACCTTCGACATGCACCGCCGCGCCGAGTACGGCATCGCCGCGCACTGGAAGTACAAGCAGGAAGCCGTCGCCGGCACCTCCAAGGTGCGCACCGACGTCCCGAAGAAGGCCGGCAAGGGCGGCGACAAGGACGCCGTCAACGACATGGCCTGGCTGCGGCAGCTGCTGGACTGGCAGAAGGAGACCGAGGACCCCGGCGAGTTCCTGGAGTCCCTGCGCTTCGACCTGTCGCGCCACGAGGTCTTCGTCTTCACTCCCAAGGGCGACGTGATAGCGCTGCCCGCCGGCGCCACCCCCGTCGACTTCGCCTACGCCGTGCACACCGAGGTGGGTCACCGCACCATAGGGGCCCGGGTCAACGGCCGCCTGGTGCCGCTGGAGTCGACGCTCGACAACGGAGACCTGGTGGAGGTGTTCACCTCCAAGGCGGTTAACGCCGGCCCCTCCCGGGACTGGCTCGGTTTCGTCAAGTCCCCCCGCGCGCGCAACAAGATCCGCGCCTGGTTCACCCGGGAGCGCCGCGACGAGGCCATCGAGCAGGGCAAGGACGCCATCGCCCGCGCGATGCGCAAGCAGAACCTGCCGATCCAGCGCATCCTCACGGGCGACTCCCTCGTCACCATCGCGCACGAGATGCGCTACCCCGACATCTCGGCCCTCTACGCGGCGATCGGCGAGGGCCACGCCGACGCGGCCAACGTCGTGAAGAAGCTGGTGCACGCGGTCGGCGGCGAGGAGGCCGCCAACGAGGACATCGCGGAGACCACGCCGCCGCTGCGCAAGCGCAGCAAGCGCCGCTCCGCCGACCCGGGCGTGGTGGTCAAGGGCGTCGACGACGTGTGGGTCAAGCTCGCCCGCTGCTGCACCCCGGTGCCCGGCGACCCGATCATCGGGTTCGTCACCCGCGGCAGCGGCGTCTCCGTGCACCGCGCCGACTGCCAGAACGTCGACGCCCTGTCCCGGGAGCCCGAGCGCATCCTGGACGTGGAATGGGCGCCCACCCAGTCCTCGGTGTTCCTGGTCGCCATCCAGGTCGAGGCGCTGGACCGGTCCCGGCTGCTGTCCGACGTCACACGCGTGCTGTCCGACCAGCACGTCAACATCCTCTCGGCGGCCGTCCAGACCTCCCGCGACCGGGTGGCCATCTCCCGCTTCACCTTCGAGATGGGCGACCCCAAGCACCTAGGACACGTGCTGAAGGCCGTGCGGGGCGTGGAGGGCGTCTACGACGTCTACCGCGTGACCTCCGCACGTCGGCAGTAGCCGGCCCGCCGCACACGAAAGAGGGGCACGGCCCGCCCGGACCGTGCCCCTCCGTGTCTGTCAGGCGTCAGCCCCCGAACTCCTCCAGTCCCTTCTGTGCCTGGTCCAGCAGCGCCTGCCGCCCGGCGAGTTCCTGCTCGAGCTTCGCCGCCCGCGCGTCGTTGCCCGACGCCCGGGCCTTCTCGGCCTGCTCCCGCAGCTTGTCCACCGCGTCCTGCAGCTGACCGGTCAGTCCGGCCGCCCGCGCCCGGGCCTCCGGGTTGCTCCGGCGCCACTCGGAGTCCTCGGCGTCCTGGATGGCCCGCTCCACCGCGTGCATCCGGCCCTCGATCCGCGCCTTGGAGTCCCGCGGCACGTGCCCCACGGCGTCCCACCGCTCGTTCAGCGCGCGGAACGCCGAACGGGCCGACTTCAGGTCCGACACCGGCAGCAGCTTCTCCGCCTCTGCCGCGAGTTCCTCCTTGCGGGTCAGGTTCTCCCGCTGCTCGGCGTCCCGCTCGGCGAACACCTCGGAGCGTGCTTGGAAGAACACGTCCTGCGCGCCGCGGAAGCGGCTCCACAGGTCCTCCTCGTGCTCCCGCTGCGCCCGGCCCGCGGCCTTCCACTCCTGCATCAGGTCGCGGTACTTGGCAGCCGTCGGCCCCCACTCACGGGAACCGGACAGCGACTCCGCCTCGGAGACCAGCTTCTCCTTGCGCTGCCGTGCCTCCTCGCGCTGCGCGTCGAGCTGGGCGAAGTGCGCCTTGCGCCGCTTGGAGAAGGCGGAACGTGCGTGCGAGAAGCGGTGCCAGAGTTCGTCGTCCGACTTCCGGTCGAGCCGGGGCAGGCCCTTCCAGGTCTCCACCAGGGCACGCAGCCGTTCGCCGGCCACCCGCCACTGATCGCTGTCCGCCAGCTGCTCCGCCTCGGCGACGACCTCTTCCTTGGCCCGGCGGGCCTCCTCGGACTGCTGCGCCTTCCTGGCCCTGCGCTCCTCGCGCCGCTTGTCCACCGCCTCGGTGAGCTGGTCCAGTCGCTCGCGCAGTGCGGCCAGGTCGCCGACCGCGTGATGCGCGTCGACCTGCTCCCGCAGGTGCTCGATGGCCGTCGACGCGTCCTTGGCGGACAGGTCGGTCGTCTTCACCCTGCGTTCGAGGAGGCTGATCTCGACGACCAGGCCGTCGTACTTGCGCTCGAAGTAGGCCAGGGCCTCCTCGGGCGAGCCCGCCTGCCACGAGCCGACGACCTTCTCGCCGTCCGGCGTACGCACGTACACGGTCCCCGCCTCGTCGACGCGGCCCCACGGATCGCTGCTCACAGCGCCTCCTCCACATGACGCCCGCACCGGGTCCGATCCCAGGGGCGTCGTCCACATATTTCGTCACGCCCAACATAAGCGAACGCCGGGTGTGCTGTCCGCATCCAGCGCGGTCCGAATTGTTCGCGGGCCCGGCCGATCGCGCTGATCAGCCGGGCCCGCGGTGCCGGCGCACCCGCCGGCGGAGGAGTGGGGGGTCAGGACTTCCGCACCGTCGCGTCGTCGATCGTCGCGGTGGCGACCGGGCGGCCGTCCTCGGCCTGGCCCTTCACGCCGGCCTTCGCGATCTTCTTCAGCACCTTCATGCCGGAGTCGGTGACGGTGCCGAAGGGGGTGTAGCTCGGCGGCAGCTTGCTGTCCCGGTAGACGAGGAAGAACTGGCTGCCGCCGGAGTCCTTCTGCCCGGTGTTGGCCATCGCGACCGTGCCGGCCGGGTACACGCCGTCCTTCACCCGCTCGTCGTCCAGGTTCTCGTCCGGGATGGTGTAGCCGGGGCCGCCCATGCCGGAGCCTTGCGGGTCGCCGCACTGCAGCACGAAGATGCCCTCGGTGGTCAGGCGGTGGCACTCGGTGTGGTCGAAGAAGTCGTTCTCGGCCAGGAAGGCGAACGAATTCACCGTGTGGGGCGCCTTGCCGGCGTCCATCTCGATGCCGATCTTCCCGCAGGCGGTGTCCAGCGCCATGGTGTACGTCGCGGACTCGTCCACGGTCAGCTCGGGTTCCTTCTTCCACTGCTCGCCGTTCGGTTTGCCCTTCGCGGGCTTGGCGCAGGGGTCGGGAGCGTCCTTCTCCGCGGACGGTGTCGCACTCGGCTGCGGGTCGGAGGCGGTGTCCTCCTTGCCCTCCAGCCCGCCGGACAGGGCGTACGCGGTGCACAGCACGAGCACGACCGCCACGCCGGCCGCGATGGCCGCGTTGCGGATGCGGGCCTTGCGTCGCGTCTCCGCGCGGCGCTCCTGCTGGCGGAGGTACTTCTCGCGTGCGAGCTGCTTCCGCCGCTGCTCACTGGTGACCACGGGGACGTCTCCTTCAGAACGTGCGTGCGTACATGCGTACGGCCGGGAACCTGGCCCGTACCGTATACGCATTCGCGGCGCCCGTACCGGCGCCGGTAGGCTTCCGGGCAGCCGTTATCCATCTGCCGGACGACCGAAGGACGAATGTGCTCGTAGCCGGGTTCCCTGCCGGGGCCTGGGGGACCAATTGTTATCTGGTCGCCCCCGCCGCCGGCGAGGAGTGCGTGATCATCGACCCCGGCCACCAGGCCGCCGAGGGCGTACGGGAGGCCGTGGCCAAGCATCGGCTGAAGCCCGTCGCGGTGATGCTCACCCACGGGCACATCGACCACGTCGCCTCGGTCGTCCCGGTCTGCGGGGCGCACGACGTGCCGGCGTGGATCCACCCCGAGGACCGCTTCATGATGAGCGACCCGGAGAAGGCCATGGGCCGGGTCATCGGCAGGCCGCTGATGGACGAGTTGACCATCGGCGAGCCGGACGACCTGCGGGAGCTGTCCGACGGCGCGGCACTGGAGCTGGCCGGCCTCGAACTCGCCGTCGCGCACGCACCGGGCCATACCAGGGGGTCGGTGACCTTCCGGATGCCCGAGCAGGCCGACATCCCGCCGGTCCTCTTCTCGGGCGACCTGCTGTTCGCCGGCTCCATCGGACGCACCGACCTGCCCGGCGGCGACCACGCCGAGATCCTCGACTCGCTGGCACGCGTGTGCCTGCCCCTGGAGGACTCGACCGTGGTGCTGTCCGGCCACGGCCCCCAGACCACCATCGGCCGCGAACGCGACACCAACCCCTTCCTGCGGGAGGTGGCCGCGGGCGGTCGCGGCGGCGGCCCGAGCGCCCCGCCACGACGAGGAATGTGACGAAGACGCACGCGATGAGCACCTTCTCCGCCCCCAAGGGCACCTACGACCTGATTCCCCCGGAGTCCGCGCAGTTCCTGGCCGTGCGCGAGGCGTTTTCCGCCCCGCTGCGCCGCGCCGGCTACGGCTACGTGGAGACGCCCGGCTTCGAGCAGACGGGCCTCTTCTCCCGCGGCGTCGGCGAGTCCACCGACATCGTGACCAAGGAGATGTACACCCTCACCACCCGCGGCGGCGACGAGCTGGCGCTGCGCCCGGAGGGCACCGCCTCCGTGCTGCGCGCCGCGCTCCAGGCCGGCCTGCACCGCGGCGCCCTGCCCGCCAAGCTCTGGTACTCCGGCTCCTACTACCGCTACGAGCGCCCGCAGGCCGGCCGTTACCGGCACTTCTCCCAGGTGGGCGCGGAAGTCCTTGGCGCCGAGGACCCGGCACTCGACGCCGAGCTGATCATCCTCGCCGCCGACGCGTTCCGCGCCCTGGGCCTCAGGCAGGTCCGGCTGCTGCTGAACTCGCTCGGCGACAAGGAGTGCCGCCCCGCCTACCGCGCCGCCCTCCAGGACTTCCTCCGCGCCCTCGACCTTGACGAGGACACCCGTCGGCGCATCGAGATCAACCCCCTGCGGGTGCTCGACGACAAGCGGGAGAGCGTCCAGCAGCAGCTCACCGGCGCACCGATGATGCGCGACCACCTGTGCGAGGGCTGCAAGGCCTACCACGAGCAGGTGCGCGAACTGCTCACCGCGGCCGGCGTCGCCTTCGAGGACGACCCCCGGCTGGTGCGCGGCTTGGACTACTACACCCGCACCACCTTCGAGTTCGTGCACGACGGGCTGGGCTCCCAGTCCGCCGTCGGCGGCGGCGGCCGGTACGACGGCCTGTCGGAGATGATCGGCGGGCCGGAGCTGCCGTCGGTGGGTTGGGCGCTGGGCGTGGACCGCACCGTGCTCGCGCTGCGGGCCGAGGACGTGGCGCCGGAGACGCCGGCGGGGGCGCAGGTCTTCGCCGTCCCGCTCGGCGAGGACGCCCGTCGCGCCCTCTTCGCGGCGGTCATCGAGCTGCGCCGGGAGGGCGTCGCCGCGGATTTCGCCTACGGCGGCAAGGGCATGAAGAACGCCATGAAGTCCGCCAACCGCTCCGGGGCGCGGTTCGCCCTGGTCCTGGGCGACCGGGACCTGGCCGAAGGCGTCGTCCAGCTCAAGGACCTGGAGAGCGGCGAGCAGAGCCCGGTACCACTCGAACGAGTGGTGGCCGCGGTTCGGGCGAAGCTCGGCTGACCCTTGCGCCGTTGGGGCAGAATGAGTGACAGCCCGACACCACCGACCCCGGCCGACGAGTAGGACGCGACACGTGATGACGACCACGGCATCCCCCGACCACGCTCGCACCTCCACGGACGAGCCACCGGAGGGTGCCGTGGGAGCCCGGCGCGGCTTCTCCTGGCTGCTGATCGTCACCGGCCTGATGGGGCTGCTCGCGGCCGTCGTCATCACCATCGACAAGACCAAGATCCTTGAGGCGAAGGCGCTAGGGGAGACCTACACCCCGGGCTGCAGCCTCAACCCGATCCTCTCCTGCGGCAACATCATGGAGAGCGCGCAGGCCTCCGCGTTCGGCTTCTCCAACCCGCTGATCGGCCTGGTGGCGTACCCCGTGGTCATCGCCATCGGCGTCACGCTGCTCACCGGGACCACCTTCCCCCGCTGGTACTGGCTCACCTTCAACGCCGGCTGCCTCTTCGGCGTCGGCTTCGTCACCTGGCTCCAGTACCACTCGCTGTACACCATCGGCGCCCTGTGCCTGTGGTGCTGCCTGGCCTGGGTCGCCACGATCTTCCTGTTCTGGTACGTCACCAGCCACACCCTCACCCGCGGTCTCCTGCCCGCACCGGCCGGCGTGCGGAACTTCGTCGAGGAGTTCCCCTGGGTCCTGCCCGTGATGCACACGGGCGTGATTGGCATGCTGATCCTCACCCAGTGGTGGAGCTTCTGGACCGGCTGACCGCTGCGCACACCTCTCCGCCGTCCGGTGACCGCGTCCGTACGCGGTCACCGGACGGCGTTGTCAGAGGGGTGACCTAGGGTGTGGCGACGTGGAGCCCGATCTGTTCACCGCCGCCGCCGAGGACCGCCAGGAGCGCGAGCCGTCCGCCAGCCCGCTGGCCGCACGCATGCGTCCGCGCACCCTGGAGGAGGTCGTCGGCCAGCGGCACCTGCTGCGTCCCGGGTCCCCGTTGCGCCGCCTGGTCGGCGAGGGAGCGGGAGGCCCGGCGGGCCAGTCGTCCGTCATGCTCTGGGGCCCGCCCGGCACCGGCAAGACCACTCTCGCCCACGTCGTCAGCCGGGCCACCGACGCGCGCTTCGTGGAGCTGTCCGCCATCACCGCGGGCGTGAAGGAGGTGCGGGCCGTCATCGACGGCGCCCGCCGCTCGTCGGGGGCCTACGGCAAGGACACCGTCCTCTTCCTGGACGAGATCCACCGGTTCAGCAAGGCCCAGCAGGACTCGCTGCTGCCCGCGGTGGAGAACCGCTGGGTCACGCTGATCGCGGCCACGACCGAGAACCCGTACTTCTCAGTGATCTCCCCGCTGCTGTCCCGCTCCCTGCTGCTCACCCTGGAGCCGCTCACCGACGACGATGTGCGCGGCCTGGTCCGCCGCGCGGTCGCGGACCCGCGCGGCCTGGACGACGCGGTCACGCTGCCCGAGGAGGCGGAGAACCATCTCCTCCGCGTCGCCGGCGGCGACGCCCGTCGCGCGCTCACCGCGCTGGAGGCCGGTGCCGGAGCGGCGCTCGCCAAGGGGGAGCGGGAGATCTCCCTGGCGTCCCTGGAGGAGGCCGTCGACCGTGCCGCCGTGAAGTACGACCGGGACGGCGACCAGCACTACGACGTGGCGAGTGCGCTCATCAAGTCGATCCGCGGCTCCGACGTCGACGCCGCGCTGCACTACCTGGCCCGCATGATCGAGGCGGGGGAGGACCCGCGCTTCATCGCCCGCCGGCTGATGATCTCCGCCAGCGAGGACGTCGGGATGGCGGACCCGACGGCGCTCCAGACGGCCGTCGCCGCTGCCCAGGCCGTCGCCATGATCGGCTTCCCGGAGGCGCGGATCACCCTCGCGCAGGCCACGGTGACGCTCGCCCTGGCGCCGAAGTCCAACGCCGCCTACCTGGCGATCGACGCGGCGCTGGCGGACGTACGGGCGGGGCTGGCCGGTCCGGTACCACCACACCTGCGGGACAGCCACTACAAGGGCTCCCAGAAGCTCGGCCACGGCCAGGGCTACCAGTACCCGCACGACCTGCCGGGCGGCGTCGCGGCCCAGCAGTACGCCCCGGACGCCGTGCACGGCAAGCGGTACTACGCCCCCACCCGCTACGGCGCCGAGGCTCGGTACGCGGACGTGGCCGAGCGGGTGCGCGCGCGGCTCGCGGGCCGGTCTCTCCCCGCCGCCGAGGAGGCGGCACCACCGGCGGAGGCGGAGGAGAGGAAGGGCTGACGCCCCCGTGCACGCTCTCCCCGGCGGCCCCCGTCACCGTGCGGTGGTCGCGGCCTCGAACAGTCCGTGCATGGCCCTGCGGAGCCCGCCCATGTCCCGCACGGGCTCGGCGAAGTCGAAGCGCGCGTCGTAGCAGGCGATCCCGTCCCCGTCGCCGAACCGCACCCGGATGCCGAAGCGGTCCAGGGCCAGCGGTGTCACCCGGCCGAGCGCGACCGCCGCGCACGAGGCGTCCCCCGGCGCCTCGTGCGGCGCGGGGAAGGCGTCGAGCAGTGTGCACAGGCCGCGTACCTGGTCGCCGTGGGCGGCGGCCAGGTGCTGGAGCAGCTCCGCCTCGTGCCGGGCGAGGGGGTCGGCCGTCGCGGCGGCGAACGCGTCGGGCTCGACGGCGTCCTCGCCCCACAGGTCGTCCACGTGTGCCTCGCCGACCTCCAGCCGGAGCAGCAGCCGTCCGTCGTCCGGCACCGGCCCGCCCATGGCGTGTTCGGCCAGCAGCCGTGCGGCGGCGGGCCTGTCCGCCGCCGCCACCGGCGTCAGCCAGCCGGCCACCCAGGCCCGGCCGCGGACCCGGTGGGGCACCGCGACGGGTGCGACGTCGGTGATCTCCATCACGGCGCACAGCTCGTCGTCCCGGGCCCGCGCGGCGGCGCGGGCGGCCGGGTGTGCGGCGCCGACCAGCAGCAGCACGTCGCCGTCGGTGTCCACGGCACGGGCGACGGGCACGTCGTCCGGGAGCCCGAGTCCGCCCGTCTCGGACTCGATGCCGGGAACGAGCAGACGGGCGGATACGCTGGACTCCACGAGAGTGCGTACGCGCTCGGCGGCCGAAGGGCCCCGGGCGTCTTCCACGGGACGCGGCTGCCCCGCTTCCGTACCGTCACCGGTGCCGTCGTGGGGGTTCCGAGGTCGAAACATGCGTACTCCTCCGCTAAGGTAAGCCTCACCTAACTTACACGGAGGTCCGTTCAACGTGAACCAGTCGCGTCCCAAGGTCAAGAAGTCGCGGGCACTCGGCATCGCGCTGACTCCGAAGGCCGTCAAGTACTTCGAGCAGCGCCCCTACCCGCCGGGCGAGCACGGCCGCGGCCGCAAGCAGAACAGTGACTACAAGGTCCGCCTGCTGGAGAAGCAGCGGCTGCGCGCCCAGTACGACATCAGCGAGCGCCAGATGGTCCGCGCCTACGACCGTGCCCGCAAGGTCAAGGAGGGCAAGACCGGCGAGGCGCTGATCATCGAGCTGGAGCGCCGCCTGGACGCGCTCGTGCTGCGCTCCGGTCTGGCCCGCACCATCTACCAGGCCCGCCAGATGGTCGTGCACGGTCACATCGCGGTCAACGACCGCAAGGTCGACCGGCCCTCCTACCGGGTCCACCCGGACGACGTGGTGCAGGTCCGCGAGCGCAGCCGCGCCAAGCACCCGTTCCTGGTGGCCCGCGAGGGCGGCTACGCCACCGACGGCGAGACCCCGCGCTACCTCGAGGTCAACCTCGAGGCGCTGGCCTTCCGCCTCGACCGGGACCCGCAGCGCAAGGAGGTCCCCGTGGTGTGCGACGAGCAGATGGTCGTCGAGTACTACGCCCGCTGAGCCCGGGGCCGGTTCCCGCCGGACGTCACGGACCCCGGCTCCGCACCCGCGTCACGCGGGGCGCGGAAGCCGGGGTCCGTCGTCTCGCTCGCACGGCCGCCGTCCGGCCGCCGCCGTCAGCCCGTCGTGACCGGGTCCGTGACGCGCATCCGCCCGCCGAGTACGCCGCCCACCAGAGTGATCAGCGACAGTCCGACCATCAGCAGCGCCACCGGCCAGGACGCGCCGCCGCCCGCGTCCAGCAGGGCGGTGGCGAGGGCCGGCAGGAATCCGGTCAAGGCCCCCGCCAGGTTGTACGCCAGTGCGACACCGCTGTAGCGCAGCCGCGCCGGGAAGAGCTCGGTGAGCAGTGCGCCGGTGACCGCGTACGCCACGGACACCACCGCGATGCCGGCCGTCACCGCGAGTACGACCACCACCGGGTTCTCCGTCTCGATCAGCCAGAACAACGGGAAGGCGAAGAGCGCACTCGCCAGGCCGCCCCACATGGTGACCCTGCCCGGTCCCAGTCGCTCCGCCAGCCGGCCCATCACCAGGATGACCACGATCTCGACGACGGCCGCGACGAGTGTCGCGTTGACCATCAGCCCGCGGTCCAGGCCGAGCGTGTCCGCGCCGTAGGAGATCATGAAGGTGGTCAGCAGGTAGAAGCCGCCGATGCCGAGCAGGGCGGATGCCATCGCGACCAGCAGCGGCAGCCACGCCGTGCGGAAGACCTCCAGTGCCGGGACCTTGGCCCGGTCGTCGTGCCGCAGCAGCTCGTCGAACAGCGGTGACTCCTCCACCCGGCGCCGGATGTAGACGGCCACGAGGAGCATCGGGAAGGCCGCGAGGAACGGCAGCCGCCAGCCCCAGGCGTCGAAGGACTCCTCGGGGAGCAGTAGCACCAGGGCGAACGCGCCGGACGAGAGGAGCGTGCCGACGGGCGAACCGACCTGCGGCAGCGCGGCGTAGCGGCCCCGTTTGCCGGGGGGTGCGTGTTCCACCGCGAGGGTGACCGCGCCGCCCCACTCGCCGCCGACCGCGACGCCCTGGAGCAGCCGCAGCAGCACCAGCAGCGCGGGTGCGGCCAGGCCGATCGAGGCGTGCGTGGGCAGGAAGCCGATCAGTCCGGTGGCCACACCGATGGCCACCACCGTGATCAGCAGTGCGGGCCGCCGGCCGATCCGGTCGCCGAGCCAGCCGAAGAGCACGGCACCGAGCGGGCGGGCGGCGAAGCCGACGCCGAAGGTGGCGAACGCCGCCAGGGTCGCGGCCGTCGGGTCGAGCGAGGTGAAGAACAGGCGGTTGAAGACGAGTGCCGCCGCGGTGCCGAAGAGGAAGTAGTCGTACCACTCCAGGGCGGTGCCGACGAACGCGGCGAAGGCGACCTTCCCGGCCTCCTTGCCGGTGACCACCGCCTCGCCGTCGGCCGGTGTCTCACCGGGGAGCGTGCTGGGGTCCGTCTGCTTCATCGGTTGCTCCTTGCCTACTACGGTGCCTGTTCGCCGGTCACGGGGACGGTTCCGGCGGGGGTGGTGCGCTGCTCCAGTGCGTCCGCTCCGTGGACGCACCGCCCCGCCACGAAGGTGGCGAGGACGTCGATGGCGCCGATGCGGCTGCTCGCGGTGCGTACCGGGTCGTCGGCGAGCAGGACGAAGTCCGCGAGTTTGCCGGGGGAGAGGCTGCCGCGGCGCTGCTCGTCGTGCCCGGCCCACGCGGCGTCCAGGGTGTACGCGCGCAGCGCCTGCTCGGCGGTGACGCGGTCGTCGGCGCCCAGCACGCGGCCGTCCCGGCTCAGACGCTCGACCATGGACTGCATGCCGAGCAGTGGGGCGCCGGGGGCGACGGGACGGTCCGAACTGCCGGGCACCCGCAGGCCGTGCCGCAGGAAGGTCCCGTGCCGGTACAGCCAGTCGACCCGCGCCGGGCCCAGGGCGTCGGCCATGGTGTCGCCGATGGCGTGCAGGAAGTGCGCCTGCGGCACCGGGACGACACCCAGGGAGGCGTAACGTTTCAGCTGGTCCGGCCGTACGACCGCGGAATGCTCCACACGGTGCCGGACGCCGGGGCGCGGCGCGTCGCGCTGCGCCTCCTCGAAGGCGTCCAGAGCCAGGTCGACGGCCTCGTCGCCGATGGCGTGCGCCGCCACCCGCCAGCCCGAACGGTGGGCCTCGACGATCAGCCGCCGCATGTCCTCCGGCTCGTCCTGGTAGACGCCCCCGGCGTGCGGGTGGCCGCAGGCCGCCTCCGTCAGCGCGGCCGTACGGCCCACCAGGGAGCCGTCGAGCCAGATCTTCATCGGGCCCAGACGCAGCCAGGCGTCGCCGAAACCGGTGCGCAGGCCCAGATCGATGCCGGCGGTGATGCCGTCGTCGGCATGGGCGCCCAGCGGGTGCAGGTTGTCGGCGGCCGTCATCAGCTCCACCCGCGTGCGCAGCGTGCCGCGCTCGCGGGCGAGTTGGTAGGCGGCCGCCTCGGCCGGGCTGCGCCCGATGAGCCCGGCGCCGATACCGGCCTCGGTGACGTGGGTGAGGCCCTCGGCCGCGTAGACCGCGCTCGCCCGGCCGATCGCCCCGGCCAGCTCCTCCACGGGGTACGGCATGACCAGGGCGGTCACCAGGGACTGCGCCCGTTCCTGGAGGAGTCCCGTCGGATCGCCGTCCGGCCGGCGCACGACCACGCCCCCGGCCGGCTCGGCGGCCGTGCCGTCGAGTACGCCGCAGCGCCGCAGCACGTCGCTGCTGACCGTGCACATGTGCCCGGAACGGTGGGTGAGCCACACCGGCCGGCCCCCGCCGGCCCGGTCCAGCGCCTCGCGGTGCGGGTGCGCGCCCATGACCGTGTCGTCGTAACCGGAGCCGACCACCCAGCCGTCGGAGGGCAGTCCGGCGGCCTTCCGGGCGACGGCCCCGTACACGGCGTCCGTCGTCCGGGCCGCCGTCAGGTCGAGCTGGTCCAGGGACTGCCCGAACCACGCCATGTGGTTGTGCGCGTCCCCGAACCCGGGTACGACCGTCGCGCCGCCGCAGTCGAGCACCGTCCGGGCCGGCAGATCCGCCACCGCCTCGTCGAGGCCCACCACCACGTCCCCGAGGACGCCGAGGGTGCGGGCGAGTGGGCGGGCGTCGTCGACGGTGCGGATGCGGGCGTCGGTCAGCTTCAGGTCGAGCATGGTCGCGTCCGCCCCCTCAGGCCAGGTTCTGCAGCCGGGTGAGCGGCAGCTCGGCGGCGCGGTGGACGGGCACGGCACGGCCGTCGACCAGCACCGGGTCCGGCGTGGTGGGCACCGCCACCTGCGGCACGGCGGTGTTGGCGACCATGTCGGCGCGGGTGAGGCCGCGGCTGTCGGCGAGTGCGGAGTAGCGCACTCCGCCCGGCAGCGCTCCGGCCGCCCGGCCGTCCTCCAGGCATTCGCGGGAGACGAACACGGTGGACAGCCTGCGCGGCGCACCGCCCATGCCGCCGAAGTACGGCTTCATCACCCTCGGTTGGGTCAGCCGCGTCGAGCCGGAACCCGAGCCGCTCTGCCCCCACGCCACGAAGCCGGACTTCAGCACCAGCTCCGGCTGGGCACCGAAGTACTGCGGACGCCACAGCACCAGGTCGGCGAGCGCGCCCGGCCGCAGCGCGCCGACCTCCCGGGCCATGCCGTGCGCGACGGCCGGGTTGAGCGTGATCTTCGACAGGTAGCGCAGCACCCGCCGGTTGTTCACCACGTCCGGGCCGCTCTCGCCCGCCAGTTCGGCCTGCACGTGTGCCAGCTGCCAGGTGCGCCGCGCGGTCTCCGCGATCCGGCCCATGCCCATCGAGTCGGAGTTGACCATGCTGATGGCGCCCAGGTCGTGCAGGGCGTTCTCGGCCGCGATGGCGTGCTCGCGCACCCTGCTCGCCGCGATCGACACGTCGCTGCTCACGCCGTGGTGGCCGCGGTGCACCGTCATCGTCATCGGCAGCAGCTCGGCGACGGTCGCCGGGGTCAGGGGCAGCGTCGGTGTCGTGGACGAGGTCAGCACATGCGGCCGGGAGACGATCTCCAGCAGGTCGGGGTGACCGCCGCCGCCCTCCACGTGGTAGGCGTGCACGGTCCGGCCGCGGGTGGCGTCCAGGGTGTCCGCCAGGTAGCCGGACTCGTTGAGGGTGTCGGTGTGCAGCGCGACCGGCAGGTCCGCGTCCTCGGCGACACCCAGGCAGGTGTCGACGATCCGAGGGGTGGCGCCCCAGTCCTCGTGGATCTTGAACCCGCCGGCGCCGGCCAGCACCGCCCGCTCCAGCAGCTCCTGCGACGAGGACGACCCACGCGCCAGGAAGGCCACGTTGACCGGCGCGTCCCGCCAGCCCTCGATCAGGCTGTGCAGGTTGTACGCCGGGTTGGCGCCCACGTCCCACACGCCGCCGATGCCCATGCCGACCATCGTGGTGACCCCTGCGGCCAGCGCGGCAGGCACCACCTCGGGGCTGGACAGGTGCACGTGGGAGTCGACGATGCCGGGTGTCGCCAGCAGACCCTCACCGGTGATCATCGCGGTGTGCGAGTCGACCACCAGCTCCACGCCGTCGGCGGTGTGCGGGTTCCCGGCACGGCCGGTGCCGACCACCCGCCCGTCCTTGATGCCGATGTTGGTCTTGCGGACGCCGAGCAGCGGGTCCAGCACCACGACGCCGAGGACCACCATGTCCAGCGCGCTGTCGCGCGGCGCGCGGCCGGCGACCAGCAACCCGTCGCGGGCCGTCTTCCCGCAGCCGCCCAGCATCTCCTCGCCGGGCTCGGTGTCGTCGCCCTCGACCTCCACCCACAGCCCCGTGTCGGCGAGCCGGACCCGGTCGCCGGTCGTGGGGCCGTACAGGGACGCGTACGCGCTCCGCGGCATGCGGTTCATCGTTCTCCTCCTCGCGCGACAACGGTGACGGTCCTGGCGGCCCCGGGGGCGAACTCCACGGACGTGCCCGCGGGAACGTCCAGCCGGTGCCCGCGGGCCGCCTCCCGGTCGAACTCCAGCGCCCGGTTGGCCTCCTCCAGCGGGAAGTGGGAGGAGACCCAGACCGGCCGCGAGCCGGTGTTGAGGACCGTCAGCGGGCGGCGCGGACGGCCCGGCGCCAGGTCCGCGTCCTCACCGGCCGTGAGCACGCCGCCCGGCCCCGTGTCGGAAGCGGGCCCGAAGGGCTCCGCGACGTGCACCAGCGTGGTGCCGTGCGGGAACAGCGCCTCCACCTGCACGGCGGGCACCGCCTCCGGGACGCCCGGCAGCAGGCGGTCCCGGGGCACCACGCTTGCGGCGCGCTCGACGACGTCGGCCAGCGCCACGCCGTCCCAGGCCCACTCCTGGATCTCGTCGCAGACCAGCGCGACGGCCTCGGCGGCCCCCAGTCGCGCGCCGCGTGCCAGCCGTCTGCGGGCCAGTTCGGCAGCGGAGAAGAGCAGGAGGCGTTCCTGTTCCCGTGGGGTGAGATGCATCGGCCTTCTCTCGACGGTCCGGGTGCGGACGTGGCGGGCGGGCGGGCGGTGCTCCGGGCGTTCCTGGCAGCGTGCCCGCCGCCCGGCGGGCCGACAAGGCCCGAATCGCTCCGCACTGCGGGGTGCATACTGTGCACATGCACAACATGCCGCCCCCCCAGGGCGGGGTCGCGGACACCGCGGCCCCAGGGCCGCCGTCCGCCGGGCTGCGCGCCCTGGTGCGGGACTGCCTGGACGATGTCGACGCCCTCGTCGACCGCTACGCCGCCGAGGTCTCCGCCTTCGACGACTACCGCGCCACCGTCCCCGCGCAGGACCTGCGCGACACCGCCCGGGCTTGCTTCGAGATGCTGCTGCGGATGATCGGCGGCCTCCCGGTCACCCGCGAACTGCGCGAGACCCCGCAGCGGCTCGGACATCGACGCGCCCGCCAGGGCGTCCCCCTGGAACGCATGCTCCAGGCCGTGCGGATGGACTTCCGCATCCTGTGGGAGGCGTTCACCGAACGCACCCCGCCCGAGGGCCTGCCGCAGCTGACCCTCTCGGCGGTGCGCGTCTGGGAAGCGGTCGAGTTCCACACCGTCGAGGCGCACGCCGCCTACCTGGACGAGGTCGCCGTCCAGGCCCGCGAACGGGAGCGGGCCAAGGCCGCGCTGCTAGGCCGCCTGCTCTCCTCCGACGGCCGCGACCAGCAGTTGGTCTCCCAGGCGGCGACCCTGCTCCAAGCCGACGTCCAGGACGCCTTCGGCGTCGCCGCCGCGCTGCCGGAGCGCTCGCAGGAGCTCCGGCGGGCGGCTGCCCGCCTCGGCCCCGATGTCGCCCATCTGCACCAGCACCACGGCACGCTGCTGCTCCTGGCCCGCCTCCCCGCGGGCGCCGGCGGCCTGCCGCCGGGCTGGCCCGCCGACGTGCCGTGCGCCGTGGCGCCGGTGGCGCACGGCCTCGCCCGCGTGCCCGCCATGGTCCGGGTCGCGGCGGCGGTGGCCGCCGCTCTCGACGACGAGGCCGCCGGCCCGGTGCCGCTCAGCGACGCATGGATGCCGCTGGCCGCGGCACGCCTGGGGGAGACGGGAGCGCTGCTGGCCGAGAGCGTCCTGGCGGGCCTGGAGCCGCTGGCAGTCCACGAACGCGAGCGGTTGCTGGAGACCGTGACCGCGTACTGCGACTCCGGATCCGTCGCCGAGACCACCCGCCGGTTGTACTGCCACCGCAACACCGTGCTGAACCGCCTGGGCCGCTTCACCGAGCTGACCGGCCTGCGGGTGACCCGGCCGGTCGAGGCCGCCACTGTCCTGTTCGCCCTCCGCTGCGCCCGGCTGCATGCCGGATGGGCGGCTGCACAGGACGGTCCGGCCCCGCCCGCAGCGGGCTGAGCGCGCCGCGACCCCCCTCCGTGACGCCGCCCGCGCCGGTAATCGGGTTCAGTGGTGCCTTCGCGGCGCGATAGGCTCGGTACCTGCCGTAACGCCCGGAGCGGACCGCACCCACCGGGCGACGGCCGACCCAGAACGAGAACCGAGGGAAGCGGTGCAGCGTGTCCGGTGGTGAAGTGGCCGGTCTGCTGGTGGCGGTCTTCTGGGCGATCCTGGTGTCGTTCCTCGCCGTGGTGCTGGTGAGGCTCGCCCAGACGCTCAAGGCGGCGACCAAGCTGGTGACGGGCGTGACCGAACGAGCGGTCCCCCTGCTGTCCGAGGCGTCGGAGACGGTGCGCTCCGCGCAGTCGCAGCTGGAACGGGTCGACTCGATCGCGTCCGACGTCCAGGAGGTCACCTCCAACGCCAACGCGCTGTCCACCACGGTCTCCACGGTCTTCGGCGGGCCGCTGGTCAAGGTGGCCTCGTTCGGCTACGGCGTGCGCCGTGCCCTGCGGCGCCGCGGCGAGCCCGCGCCGCCGCCCCGCAACGTCGTCCCCGGCCGTACGCTGCCCGCCGCGCGCAAGGGCGGCCGCTCGACCCGCCGAAAGAGCTGATCACGCCATGTTCCGACGCGCCTTCTGGTTCACCACCGGCGCCGCAGCCGGCGTGTGGGCCACCACCAAGGTCAACCGCAAGCTGCGCAGCCTCGCGCCCGACTCGCTCGCGGCCCGCGCCGCTGACAAGGCGGTCGAGACCGGCCACCGCGTCCGGGAGTTCGCGCTCGACGTGCGTGCGGGCATGGCGCAGCGCGAGGACGAACTCACCGACGCGCTCGGCCTCCAGGCGTCGCCCGACGCCGACCACCCCGAACTTCCCGCCCGCACCGCCCGCAGGCCGTTGCCGGGCACGACCACCGTCGACCGTTACGACCGGAATGAGGACCACTGATGGAGTCGGCTGAAATCCGCCGCCGCTGGCTGCGCTTCTTCGAGGAGCGGGGGCACACCGTCGTGCCGTCGGCGTCGCTGATCGCGGACGACCCGACGCTGCTGCTCGTCAACGCGGGCATGGTCCCCTTCAAGCCGTACTTCCTCGGCGAGTCCACCGCGCCGTACAACCGCGCCGTCAGCGTGCAGAAGTGCGTGCGGACGCCGGACATCGAGGAGGTCGGGAAGACCACCCGGCACGGCACCTTCTTCCAGATGTGCGGCAACTTCTCCTTCGGCGACTACTTCAAGCAGGGTGCCGCCACGCTCGCCTGGGAACTGCTCACCTCCTCCGTCGAGGACGGCGGCTACGGGCTGGACCCGGAGCGGCTGTGGATCACCGTCTACACCGACGACGACGAGGCCGAGCGCA